>JAPUDV010000083.1 GCA_027492875.1 Candidatus Competibacteraceae bacterium
GCGCCTATGATCGTGTGAGCATCACTCACGCTAAAGTCGGTCATCGCCAGGCAACCTATTCACTATATCTCCCTAATTAATTTAGGGAGATATTTTTAGGTTCGGGTATTGGTGATTGCTTATTCTAAATACTGAACAGAGTAGTCCTCTATCCTTTAGCCTGAAGTTCATTTAAGGTTTAAAAACCTATAGGTTTTCGAGATTCCGGTTTTGCCGGTTGGGAGATAGGCTCGATGTCAAGAGTTTGCCAAGTGACGGGGAAACGCCCCGCTAGTGGGAACAACGTATCACACGCTAACAACAAGACCCGTCGTCGCTTTCTGCCAAACTTGCATGTCCATCGCTTTTGGGTTGAAAGTGAACGGCGCTTTGTGAGTCTGCGAGTGTCTTCGCATGGTATGCGCATCATCGATAAAAAAGGGGTTGACGCCGTTCTCTCCGATTTGCGCGCCCAAGGCGAGAAGGTTTGACTAGGAGGAGTAACCACTCATGCGCGATAAAATCAAGTTGATTTCCACTGCTGGTACAGGCCATTTCTATACAACGACCAAAAACAAGCGTACGACACCTGAAAAGCTGGAGATGAAAAAATACGATCCGGTAGTTCGTAAGCATGTGCCCTACAAGGAAGCTAAGATAAAGTAATTATTTGATTACTCAAATCGCCAATAAAAAACCCGCCATTAATTAATGGCGGGTTTTTTATTGGCTTCAATCAGACTGAGCGTACTGAATAACCACGTAATGATTGCGCGAATTCCTGTAGAGCTTGAATACCGCTAGCCTCGGCCAGCACGCACCAGTCCTGCAATGATACCAGCAGTTTTTCATGACTCACAGTCGTGTGGTTCCATAGACTTTGTAGACTCATCCGAAATTCATAGACAGTGCATAGCGCTTGGCTCATATCGAGTACGCTGCGCAACCGGGCGCGATCACGATCATCCAGCCGAGCCGCCTCCCGCAGCAGCAAGACCTTGGTTCGCTTGAGCATACGGCACCGGGAATTATCAGCTTTCCGTAACTCCTCCCGCAGCACCGGCGCCACTACAGTACGGCCGAAGTCGGCCATCACATACAACCGGCTCAGGACAACGGCTCGTAGCGTATCCAAATCAATAAGTTGTTTATCCGGGAGTTGTTGCGGTATCGGCGCGATTTTCTTGACACGCGCCAGCCGCAGGATTGTCAAAATCCGAATGTACAACCAACCGATATCAAATTCCCACCAGCGATTCGACAGCTTGGCCGAACTGGGGAAGGCGTGATGGTTGTTATGCAACTCTTCACCACCGATGATCAAACCGATGGGTAAGAGATTGGTGGAGGCATCGCGAGGTTCATAATTACGATAACCCCAGTAGTGCCCTAAGCCATTGACGACTCCAGCCGCCCAGAATGGAATCCACAGCAGTTGTATCGCCCAAACGGTGAGTCCTACGATGCCAAACAAGGCCAGATCAGCAAACAGCATCAGCATAACGCCCAGTCGGTCATATCGAGCATAGAGATGGCTTTCTAGCCAATCATCGGGTGTGCCATGACCGTAGCGCTTCAAGGTCTCCAAGTTAAGCGCTTCGGAACGATATAATTCCGCGCCTTCCCAGAGCACCTTGTGGATACCCAAAACCTGTGGGCTATGAGGATCATCCGGTGTCTCGCACTTGGCGTGATGCTTGCGATGTATGGCGACCCACTGTTTAGTGACCATGCCGGTCGTTAGCCATAGCCAGAATCGGAAGAAATGACTGATCACTGGGTGCAAATCAAGCGCACGATGCGCTTGGGCGCGGTGCAGGAAAATCGTGACGGCGGCAATGGTGACATGTGTCATCAATAGCGTTGCCAATACTAGTTTCCAGAAAGACAGATCCAAAAAACCATGAACGATGAAATTCAACTCAACACCTTTCGCAAACGCGGTTAGTCAAATAACCGGCACGGATTGGAAATCCGTATCTATATATCCTGCTGGTCGGATTGCCGGGCTCACTGAGTTTTCCTTGCCACCAGCCAGTAGCCAATGCTCAGGGCAAGAACGACCGCCGCCGTTGCCCAGATGTACTCAGGTTCCAGGGTTTTGTAGTCCAGCACGATCACCTTCCGAGCGATCGCCATCAACGCCGTGGCGAGTACCAATTTGACATGCAGCACATCGTCGCGCAGGTATAGCACGATGTTCAGAAAAATTTCGATGGCGATCAGAGCCGCCATGAAGGCGCCGAATAAGGCTAAAATATCATTGACGCTCAGCAACCCCACAACCGATGCCATCACGCGTTGGGAAAGCACCCAAGCCACATCGGCGACGCTCCACACGATCACCAAAGTCATCAGTACCGCCAGTATTCGCACGCAGAACCGAATGATAACGTGCAGCCAGTGAATCAGCGGCTCCTCACTTTCGTCGATATGTAGACCTTCGGCGGGATCGTGATCGGGTGATGGCGAGTGGTTGGAATGTTTTTCCATGGTGCTTTCGGCAACAGATAGGTGGGGTTATTCTGGTAAATTTCAATAAGGTATGATACCGCTTCGCGCGGGTTAGCGCTTGTCAAAAATGTCATGAAGGGCGAGATATTGGTGCAGGTGGAGCGACTCACCCGCAGCTACGGCGATATCCGGGCGGTCGATGAAATCAACTTCACCCTCCGTACCGGTGAGGTTCTTGGATTTCTTGGTCTCAATGGGGCCGGAAAATCGACCACGATGCGAATGCTGGCGGGCGTGCTGGCGCCGGATGCCGGGCGGATCACCATTCATGGCGTCGATTTGCTGGACCAGCCGCGCCAAGCCAAGCAAGCCATCGGTTATCTGCCCGAACAGCCACCGCTTTATCGCGAGATGACGGTGGACGAACAATTGCACTACAGCGCCCGCTTGCACGGGCTTGATCGCGCGGCCTGTCGCCAAGCACTGCTCCGGGTTAAGGACTGTTGCGGGCTGGTGGATGTCGGCCGACGCTTGATCGGCAATTTGTCCAAGGGATACCGACAGCGGGTCGGTCTGGCCCAAGCGCTGCTGCACGATCCGCCCGTGCTGGTGTTGGACGAACCGACCGTCGGACTGGACCCCATTCAACTGCGCGAGATGCGCGAGTTGATCCGCAGGCTGGGGCGGGATCACGGCGTCATTCTGTCCACGCATCTGTTGCCCGAAGTACAGGCGGCCTGCACCCACGTACAGATCATGCAGGCTGGGCGGCTGGTGTACGCTGGCGCGCTGGCCGATTTGGAACAGCGGCGGCGCTCCACTCACCTGCGGGTCGGGCTGAACGCGCCGCCGCCGGTCGCAAGTCTGGCGCAACTGCCGGGGGTCGTCCAGGTCGAGGATCTCGGCCATGGCCGGTTCCGGCTCCATCATGCCTCCGGTGTCGCACCCCATCAGGCCGTGCTTGAACGGGCTTGCGCCGATGGCTGGGATCTGTGGGAAATGACCCCGGAACATGCCGGCCTGGAGCAAATCTTTGTCGATCTGACACTGGGAGAAGCTGCTGCATGATCTTCACCATTGCGGCCCGCGAGCTACGCGGCCTATTTCTATCACCGCTGGCTTGGACGCTGCTGGCGGTGGTGCAAGGGTTGCTAGCGTGGATCTTCCTGGTCCTGGTGGGTGACTTCCGAAACTTGCAGGGTCGACTGGCCGCGTTGGACAACGCACCCGGCGTGACCGATCTGGTGGCTGCACCGTTGTTTCGGGTCGCTGCCTGGGTATTGCTCTTACTCGCCCCACTACTCACCATGCGGCTGTTGAGCGAAGAGCGTCGCACCGGCACGCTCGACCTGCTGCTTTCGGCGCCAATTGGATCCACGGCGATCATACTCGGCAAGTACTTGGGTGTGATGGCTTTTTTGTCGGTAATGATCGCAATGATCGCGCTGATGCCGCTGGTGCTGGCGGCCGGCGCACCGCTGGATTTTGGCAAGCTGCTGGCCGGCTTGCTGGGTTTGATCCTGCTGGCCGGCAGTTTTGCCGCCGCCGGCCTGTATCTGTCCGCGCTGACCACCCAACCGGCGCTGGCGGCGGCGGCAACCTTTGGGCTGTTGCTGCTGTTGTGGGTCATCGACATGGCCGGGACTAGCCAAAAAACGGCGGGCAGCCTGTTCGCCTATCTGTCGCTGCCGCGCCACTTCGACGCCCTGTTGCTGGGGTTGTTTGACAGCGCCGATGTTGCCTACTATCTGTTGTTCGTCGTGGCTTGCCTGGGTCTGGCGATCCGCCGGCTGGACGATGCGCGCCTGCGAGACTAACCATGCGGCTCGATTTCTCCGCGCGGCGGCGCCTGCGGATCCAGAACGGGCTGTTTCTCCTGCTGTTCGGTCTGGTGATCGGCTTGCTGGCCTGGTTGAGCGTCCGTTACCCGGTTCAGGCCGACTGGACCGCTGGCGGCCGCAACACGCTGTCCGAGGCCAGCCGGATGTTATTGGACCGGCTGGACGGACCGATCCGCATCACCGCCTATGCCCGTGACAATCCATCCTTACGCGACGGTATCGCCCGGCTGGTGAACCGCTACCAGCGCTACAAACCCGATCTGACCCTGGCTTTCGTCAACCCCGACCTGCTGCCGGATCGGGTTCGAGAACTCGGGATTACCGCGGACGGCGAGCTGTATCTGGAATATCGCGGCCACGGGGAAAGGCTCGGGCAGCTCAGCGAACAGGCGCTGACCCAGTCCCTGCAGCGCCTCGGTCGCCAACAGGATCGGATCGTGCTGTTTCTCGAGGGTCATGGCGAGCGAAAACCACGGGGTGCGGCCAATCACGATTTGGGCGTGTTTGGCCGGGAGCTGGAAAAGATCGGCATTCAGTCGGAGGTGCTCGATCTATCGGCGGGAGCCCAGATCCCCGACACAGTCGCCGCACTGGTCATCGCCGGCCCGCAAACACCGCTGCGGACGGAGGAGGTTCAGGCTATTGTGGAATACGTGGATCGGGGCGGCAATCTGTTGTGGTTGCTGGAGCCGGAGGACCCGTCCGGCCTGCAAGCGTTGGCGGCGCTGCTGGGCATTGCCGTACTGCCCGGTGTCGTGGTGGACGCGGACACGTCCCGGCTGGGTATCAAGAACCCCGCTTTCATTCCCATCGCCGATTATGGCCCGCACCCCATTACCGAACCCCTGCGTTCGCCCGCGCTGTTGCCGCAGGCCGTCGCCTTGGAGCCACAAGCCACCGCTGGCTGGACGGTCGCCTTGCTGCTGGAAAGCCAGTTGCAGACTTGGACGGAAACGGGGCCGCTGGATGAACGGATGCGGTTCGACCCCGATACCGCCGAGCGCCCCGGCCCCCTGACCGTCGGCGTGGCGTTGGCTCGACCCCGACCCAGCCCACCCGCCGCTGGGGTCGCCGCCGGGCAAACCGCATCCCCGCAGCGGGTCGTTGTCATCGGCGATGGCGATTTTCTCTCGAACACCTATCTGGGCAACGGCGCAAACCTGCAACTGGGACTGAACATCATGAATTGGCTCACTCTGGACGACGCGCTGATCGTTTTGCGCCCCAAGACTGCCCCCGATGCCCATCTGGATTTGTCGGATGGCGCGCTGGCGTTGATCGCGGCCGTTTTTTTGCTGGTGCTGCCAGCGGCGCTGTTGGCTAGCGGCTGGCTGATCGGGTTCCGGCGGCGGCGGCGTTGATCGTGAATGTACTCGCGCGGCGGCGCTGGCTGAATCTGGGATTGCTGGGACTGGCCGGCGGGCTGGCGGCGCTGGCGTGGTTGGAATCCGGTCAGGAACGGTCGGCGCGCGCTCCTGACCTTCTGGATCTGACCCCAGCGCAAATCGAACGGATTGTGGTCGAGCGTCCGGGCCAGACCCGGCTGGCCTTCAACCGGAGCGGCGGTCGTTGGTGGATGATCGCGCCGGAGAGCGGTTTGGCCAACCCAATCTTGCTCAGTCCGATCCTGAATCTTGCCGGAGTTCATTGCCCGCTGTGGTATGCCGTTGCCGAAGTGGACTTGAAATCCTTGCAGCTCGATCCACCCCGGTTGCGATTGTGGCTGAACGACCGTGAAATTCGCTTTGGGAGCACTGCTCCGACCGACGGGCGGCGCTATCTGCAAATCGGCGCAACCGTCCATCTCTGTCCCGACCGTTTGTATCCGTTGCTGACTAGTGCCGCAGTGGGTTTCCGGGCTCCGCCCATCGAATCTCCAGCACCAAATTAGCAAAGAAGCCAATCATGCCCGAATTGCCTGAAGTCGAAACCGTCCGCCGTGGCATAGCGCCGCATCTGGTCGGTCAGACAGTCGTTCGAGTCGTGGTGCGGCAACCTCGATTGCGCTGGCCGGTGCCGGAGGAGCTGGCGACGATGCTGCCGGGACAGGTGATCCGGCGGGTGGACCGGCGTGCCAAATATCTGCTGTTGCGCACCGACGCCGGAACGGCGCTGTTTCACTTGGGCATGACCGGCCAGTTGCGTGTTTTGCCCACCGCCACGCCGCTCCGGAAACACGATCATGCAGACTTGGCGCTGGCCGACGGTCACTGTCTGCGTTTCAACGACAGCCGTCGCTTTGGCGCGCTGCTGTGGACCGTGGAACCGCCGGAGCAGCATCCCCTGCTCCAGTCCCTTGGTCTCGAACCGTTCGACGCCGCGTTCTCCGGCGTCTATCTCCATCAGCGAGCGCAGGGCCGGATGCCGGCGGTCAAGACGTTGGTCATGGACAACCATGTGCTGGTGGGGGTCGGCAATATCTACGCCAACGAGTCGCTGCACGCGGCCGGAATCGATCCGCGGCGCCCGGCCGGGCAAGTCACGCTGGCCGAATACCAGCGGCTGGCGGCGATGGTCCGGGAGATTCTCGGCGAGGCGATCCATCAAGGGGGTACCACGTTACGGGATTTCGTCGGCGGCGAGGGCGAACCGGGCTACTTTCAACAGAGTTTGCGCGTCTACGGTCGATACCTGGCGCCCTGCGCCGCTTGCGGCGAATCGATCCAGCGCTGCCGGCTCGGGCAACGGGCGACTTATTACTGCCCGCGCTGCCAGCGCTAGCGAGTGTTCACCGGCGCGGGTTCGCCACCACCGGCGGATTCGGGTGCCAGGGACGGTGGAGGGACCGGTGCGGATACGGGCGGCGGCGCGGGCGGAGCCGGTTCGCGCTTCTTGACGCTGGGGGTGTAAATCACCGCGACGGCGACACTATCCTCCCCCACGAAGGGTTTGACCGCCGCTTCTGGCGGCAGGCGACCCTCGCGCAGCGCTTGAAGACCGGCGTCGTCCTTGATCCCCGACAGCGCCAGCTCGCGGATTTGTGCGAACCGTCGCACGCTGGATTCACTGTCCTCGTATCCGGCGGCGGCGGCGCGGTTCTCGGCCTGACTGACTTCGTCCAGACCGGCGATCCACGCCGCATCGTCACCGACCGCCAGCCCCACCAGCGCCTCGGTCGCGCGGGCCGTGGCGATTTTCACCGCGCCGGCGCGCAGCGTCTCCTGAGCGGCGGGCTCTGGCTGCGCGCCGATCAGGCTGACGGCGTAGCCGACCAGCGCCAGCTCGCCCGTGGCGTTGACCACGATCAAGCGGTTGCCGGCCAGCGGAATCAGACGGCCATCGATCTCGGCCAGCAGTTGCTGCAAGCCCTCCTTGAGCGCAACGGTTTCGATGGCGGCGGCGGCGGGACGGGTCAACCGGAGGGCGGTCCTGGGCGTGGCGACCAGATTGACATAGATCGCGCGGCCGGCGGTATCCTCCTCGCTCGAATAGGCCACGAAACCGCGCGCCAGAATCTTGAGCGCCTGCTGCCGTCGCTCCTGCGCGTTGGCGGCGAGGTTGATCAGCGCCAACCGGATGGCGTCGTCGATTTCCAGATGGTCCGCAACCCGTTGCCGGGCTTCCGGCGCCAGATTTCGCAGGCAGGTGGCAAGCCACCTGCGGGCGTCCAGGAATGCCTTGAACCGCGCTTCCTGCCGGACCCGGCCGGTCGCGGCCGGATTCTCGGTCGCTGGATAGCGGGTCATCCCCGTCGCCACCCAACCGAAACCTGTTTTGAAACGGATCATCCGACAGCCGGCTGCGCGCTGTTTGATCGCGGCGGCGATGGCGCCTTGCGCCGTTCTGGCCTGTAGCGCCAGGTTTCCGGTTATATCGTCCGTGACCGTCCGCACCCGCTCCGAGCGGTGGGGTTTGGCGCGGGCGGGCGCGGCTTGTTGCAGTGGCGCGGTGAATTCTTCCGGAGCCGGCTTGGCCGCCGGCGCGGGCGGCAGCCACAACAGCACGCCCAGCAGGAAAAAAAGGCGGGATGGAGCGCGCATGATAGTCCCCCAGCGAGCGATCATGCGTTAGATCGCCGGCGATTCCGATGCCGACCGCCCCAACCGCGACAGCTTTTCCTTGGTGTGCCGCAACTGCTCGATCACCAGTTCCAACTCGTCATTCAGGGGCTTCTGGTCAGCGGTTTTGCGCAGCTCGGTCAACTTGCCGCGAGTGATTTCCAGATCCTTGACCGCCAGCGCCAGCTCGTCCGTGGTTCTCTGCAACCGGTCGGCAACGACTTGGGCGATGAAGCGATACAGCAGGGCGTAACAGGCGTTTCGCGCCTCGGGCGGCAACCGTTCGACAAAAACCGGGCTGAGTTCCAAGCACCAGGTGGTTTCCACGGCGAATACCGAGGCCGTGCGCACATCGCCGGCCAGCGCGGAGAGCTCGCCGAATACTTCCCCGATCTGGTCGAGCACGGCAATCGGGCTTTTGTTCTTGACCACCCGCACCTTGCCGCTGATCAGCACGTACAGGCGATCTCCGAACGCGCCTTGAGGGATGATCAGCTCGTCCGGTCCGAACACTAGCATGCGGCTGGCGTTTAGGATCTCCCTGAGATGGCTGTCCGCGAAGGTCCGCAGCAGCGGAATCTGCCTGAACTGGTGACTTAATTTACTCAGGGCGGGACCGTCTTTGTAAACTTGCATCTCGGGGTTCCTGGAGGTTTTTGCGGGAGCGCCGATCCTGATGATGTTAGGGGGTATAGCCCGGAATCCGGTTGAGGTCCACCGCATCGATCTGCTCCGGTTGCAGGTACTGTCGGGCGTAGTTCAGCCAGATGCCTTCACGGATGAAGACGTCGAACAGATCGGGATCGATCTGATGGTCTCGCACCATCCGACCGAGAATGTCCAGCACTTCGCTGAGCGGTTTGCCGGATTTGTAGGGCCGGTCGTCGGCGCTCAGGGCCTCGAACACGTCGGCCAGGCAGATGATGCGGGCCTGGGTGGACAAATCCGACTCCCTCAGTCCGCGGTGATAGCCGCCGCCGTCGAGCTTTTCGTGGTGGCTGCCGGCGTACTCGGGCACGTTGCGCAGCGACTTCGGCCAGGGCAGGGCGCTCAACATGCGCAGGGTCAGCGCCACATGTTCTTCGATGACGCCGCGCTCCGCCGGGTTCAAGGTGCCCTTGGCGATGCAGAGATTGCTGGTTTCTTCCCCGGACAGAAAATCGCGCTCCCGCCCGTCCGGCCCGATCCAGCGGCGGGCCGCGATCCGCCGGACTCGCGCCTGATCCTCGGGCCGCATGAACTCGCCGCCGGAATTGCAGCGGCGCACATGCTCCAAGTCTTCCTCCAGCTCGACCAGCCGGGCGCGGAACTGCCGTTCCAGCAGCGGAATCGCCGCACGGTCGCCACGCTCCACGGCAGCCAGCTTGGCTTTCAACAGTTCGATTTCCAGGTCGCGCTTGAGCACTTCGCCGCGAGTTTCCACCCACTCGATGCGATCGCAAAGGGTTTCCAGCTTGGTCGATTTGTCCACCACATGCACCGGCGTGGTGATCTTGCCGCAGTCGTGCAATAGCCCCGCAATTTTCAGTTCGTACAGTTCCTCGGGCGTGGGACGAAACGTCTTGAGCCGCCCCTGCTCGCAGCGGCGGGCCGCCTCGGCGATCATCATGGTTAGAACCGGCACGCGCTGGCAGTGGGCGCCGGTGTAGGGGGATTTGTGGTCGATGGCGGTGTTGATCAATGCGATCAACGCCTCGAACAGATGCTGGAGCTGGCGGATCAGATGGTGGTTGGTCAGGGCGATGGCGGCCTGCGAGGCGAGCGACTCGGCCAGTTGGCGATCGGCCGGCGAAAACGTCCGTACCTGCCCGCTTTCCGGATCGAGCGCGTTGATCAGTTGAAAGACCCCGATGATTTCTTCTTCGTGATCCTTCATCGGCACGGTCAGGAAGGAGCGCGAGCGGTAGCCGGTACGCCGATCGAAACGGTGGGTTCCGGAAAAATCGAAGTGCTGGTCCGCGTAGGCGTCGTCGATCACGACCGTCGTGTCGTGCAGTACGGCGTAGGTCACCACCATGCCGGTGTTGGGCTGGCCCGACGGGTCGCACAGGGAAATGGGATCGAACGGAACGGCCGTGCCGGTGGTGCCGCCCAGGTAGAGCTGAAGCGAATCGTTGCGCAGCACTTCGAAACGGAGCCGCTGCTCGTCCTTGTCCAGCAGGTACAACGTGCCGGCGTCGGTGTTCAACAAACGCTTGGCCGCGATCAGGATCGTTTCCAGCAATTTCGGCGTATCCCGTTCCTTGGACAGCGCGATGCCGATCCGGTTGAGCTGTTCGAGGCACTGCAACGGATCCCTGGAATGGGACGGGTGCATGATCGATCCTTTCTTACCGAGTCGGGTAAGGATAAAGCGAGATTTTCCGTATTATAGCGGCGTGCCGGCGGGAGCGCGGGGATTCGATGGAGCGCGGACGATTGCGCCGATGGCGGGACTGGGAACTTGCAGTCACGGCGTCGGCCGGCGCGGCGCGGCGCGGTGGAGCCGGTCATCGGCCGGACAGCGGCGACCCGCAAGCGGCGTGTTAGCGCACACCTCCACCGACCAACGCGATTTCGGCGCTTACTGCGGGCCGAATCGGTATCCGTTTGAAAACGTGCTGTTCGGAACGCTCCGAGCGCCCCTCATGAAACTTCATGCACGATCTCATTCCTTTGACGATCGCCGTCATCCTGCTGGTCGGGGTCGGCGCGCAATGGCTGGCCTGGTGGTTGGGTTTGCCCGCCATCTTGCCGCTGCTGGCCGTCGGCATCCTCGCCGGCCCGGTCACCGGCTGGCTCGACCCCGACCACCTGTTCGGCGAGCTGCTGTTCCCCATGGTCTCGCTCGGCGTGGCCGTCATCCTGTTCGAAGGCGCGCTGACCCTGCGCTTCGCGGAAATTCGCGGCCAGGCCCGCGTGGTCCGCAACCTGTCCGAACACGCGGATACCTACCTGGATCTCACCGGCATCGGCAAATTGCTGGCCATGTCGCTGTGGATGGAGCGCAACACGCTCGCCGGCCTGTACTACCCGGTCGCTGGCGGGCGCGGCGCTGGTCCGGGGGCTAACCGTCACCAACCAGGGC
>JAPUDV010000084.1 GCA_027492875.1 Candidatus Competibacteraceae bacterium
TCCTGTACAATGAAAATAGGTACTCAACCAACGCGACAGCCGGCACCACGCCGGTCGTCCAGTGAGGACGCACAAAGGGTGTTTTTGTGGACGCCCAGCACGCACGCCGTGGTGCGCAACCCTCAGCCCTTCGCCGCGAATCTGCAAGGCGGCTGCCACCTTGCTCAGCAGCGACTTCAGTTCCGCCATCCACGTCCCGATGGTTTCGGAGAACGCCAACCCACGACACCGATATTGATGGAGGAGCCGGGAACCATTGTGGACGGTTTCGTAGCGCTCGAATTCGGCGACCGCCAGCCTACCCGCACTTCGAGCAAGACCGTGATGAAGATAGTGTCACGACTCCAGGATATCCATTTTCGGTGATCGAACGGCTTGCTTAGAGCGGTTGGAGCCTGGTGCCGCTCAAGCTAATACTAATTCTGAATAGGTTTTCGTCCGGCTCGGGAGCCTCGGCTCGGGCGGCTCGGGAGCCTCGCCGACCGACGCCGACCGAATTCCCGCGAATGTTGGAATCCAGGCTGCCGCTGAAAAACGGGATACCCGCTTTCGCGGGTATGACGAACAGGGTGGTTTTTGGCCTTCGAAAAGAACAAAACCTATCGGGAAACGGTATGAAATCGCCGTTTCGAACCACCCCGGCGCTCCGCGCCACCTCTCCTTGGCCAAGGAGGGGAGATTCCACCGCCGAGGTGGGAACGCTATAGCGGCAGGGTGGCGATCATCACGCCGGGGTCTTCCGGGCAGACCTCGACCGTGAAACCCATTGCCCGGCACAGTTCCAGCATCGAGTCGTTATCGCGCAGGATTTCCCCGAACAGTTCGCGGATGCCCTGGGTGCGGGCGTGGTCGATCAGCCGACGCAACAACAGGCTGCCGAGGCCGATGCCGGTGGCGTCGCGCAACAGGATGATGGCGAATTCCGCCCGCTCCCGGTCGGGATCGCGGCTGATCCGCGCCACCCCGCAGCCTTCCGGCGCCTGCCCGGCCCGCTGGCGCAGCGCCACCAGCGCCATGTCCCGGTCGTAGTCGAGCTGGGTCAGCCGGGCGGCCTCGGCATGGGTCAGTTCCTTGAACACATGCATGAAGCGCATCCGCACCTCCTCGCGCGACAGCCGGGTAAAACCGGCGATCAAGGCCGGTTCGTCTTCCGGTCGCACCGGGCGGATCAGCAAGGTCGTACCGTCCGGCAGCGGCAGGGTTTCCTCCAATTCCCCCGGATAGGGCCGGATCGCCAGCCGCTCGTGGGCCGGTCCAACGGCCGTCGCGACTCGGATCCGTGCGGCGTTCACCGCCACGCTGGCGGTGGTTACCTTTATCGGATTCAGCTCCAGTTCGGTCACTTCGCCCAGATCGACGATCAGTTGCGCTACCTTGACCAGCAGCAGGATGACCCGGTCCAGCAAACCGTGCCCACCGGTGTCAGCGCCTTGCAGCCGCCGGTGGATTCGGGTGCGCGCGATCATTTCCCGCGCCAGCGGCGGATCGAGCGGCGGCAACGCGGTGGCGAAATCGTCGGGCAGAACGACGGCGCTTCCACCCGGCCCCAGCAACAGCACGGGTCCGAAAATCGGATCGACGAACGTGCGGACCGCCAGTTCCAGCAGCGCGGGCACGGCGGGCCGGGCGGTGGAACCCGATTCCGCCGTTTGCAGCGATATGCCGTAAGCCGCCAGTAGCGCCAGGGTTTCTGTCGCGGCGAGCGCCTCGTGGCCTTCCGCCAGCGCCTGCTGAAGAATCCGGCGCGCGGCAGCGGGGTCGGGCCGTTCCGACAGGTCCGGTGGCGTCTCCATCAACGCGATCCGGTTCTGCTGGTGACGCCAGCGCCGCATGAAGGCCCGAACCGCACCGTCAGGCGTGTCATAGGCGGGAATGCGCTCCGCCAGCAGGCGTTGCCGGGCGGCGCGGGCGCTGTCCACGCCCAGCCAGCAGGCCAACACGCTCGGTCGCTTGCCGCTGCGGGCGCGATGCCGGCCAACGGCTTCGATCGCGGCGGCGGCGTTGTCCTCGGCCGAAACCAGGGCGTTCGGCGCGTGCAGCAGCAGCACGCCGTCGGTCTCCGGCGCGGCCAGCAGAATGTCCAGGGCGGCGGCGAAGCGGGAGCGATCCGCAGCGCCGCCCAGATCGAGCGGATTGTCGGGGGCGACGCCGCCCGGCAGGATCGGGCGCAGCGCCGCCTCGGTGGCGGCGGCGAACCGGGCCAGTCGCCCGCCTTCCGCCAGCAGGGTATCGGCGGCCAGCAGGCCCAGCCCCCGGCTGTTGCCGACGATCGCCAGCCGGTCGCCGCTCGCCGGCAAGTCGAGCGCCAGGGTCTCGGCGGCCCAGCACAGTTCGCGCAGCGAGCGCACGCGCAACATCCCGACCCGGCGAAAGGCGGCCTCGTATACGGCGTCGGTCTGGCGCGAGGCCACGTCGCCGCCCCGACCGGCGCGCACCACCAGCACCGGTTTGACCCGCGCCGCCGCCCGCGCCGCCGACAGAAAGGATCGGGCGATTGCCACCCCGCTTCCCGTCGTTCCCGGCAAGGACACGGGAAGCGTTTCCAGATACAGCAGAATGGCCCGGGTGTTGGGATCGCGAGCGCATCCGTCCAGCAATTCGGCGAAACCGATGTCGCTACCGTCGCCCAGCGCGGCGATGCCGGAGAAGCCGATGCCCCGGCTGGCCGCCCATTCCAGCATCGGCGTCAACACCATGCCCGATGGAGCGACCAGGGCCAGAGGGCCGGCTGGCGGGAGCAGGGGGCCGAGCGAGGCGTTGAGACCGACGCGCGGCGCCATCAGGCCGAGGCTGTTCGGGCCGAGCACGCGCAATCCGTGCGGTCTGGCCGTCGCGCGCCGGGTGGAATGCGGGTCCGCTCCTTCGGTCTGGCCGGAACCGACGGGGCCAACGAGCACCGCGACTTTAGCGCCGTGCTGGTCCAATTCGGCCAGCAGCGCGGGCAAAGTGGGCGCGGGGGTGGCGAGAAGCGCCAGTTCCGGGGCGTGGGGTAGTTCGGACAGGTGCTGAAAGGTCGGCAGGCCCTGCACGCACCGATGCCGGCGGTTGACCAGGAACAGTTCGCCCGTGAAGCCACCGGCCAGCAGGTTGCGGATCAGCGTCGCACCCAACGAGCCGGGCCGGTCGCTGGCGCCGATCAGCGCGACCGAGGCGGGTTCGAACAAATACCGTAGAAGACCGGTCGGCATCGTCGTGACTCCTGGCCAGGATAGTGCCGGGTATACGGCGCGGTCGGGCGGAATGCAATGGTCGCGATGGTCGGCGCCAGCGACCGGCCCGGCGCTTGGAGCCGAGTGGCGCGCTCCGCACCTTCAGGTCAGGACATCCCGCAGGGTGGCGAGCAGGCGGGCGTTGTCGGTGGGCCGACGCACCGCCACCCGGAAGAAACGGCCCGGCGTCAGCCCGTGAAACGAATCGCAGCAACGGATCAGGATACGCCGCGCGGCCAGGCGCTCCGCCAGTTCACCGGTCGAGAGCCCGCCCAGCCGTTCGACCAGGATGAAGTTGGCGGCGCTGGGATACGGCCGCAAACCGCCGATCGCGCCGAGACCGGCAAACAGGCGCGCCCGCGCCCCGGCCAGCCGATGCAACCCATTCTCCAACAGCGCCCGAGGAACGGTGGCCAGCACGATCTCGCCCCAGGTTTGGGTCAGGCTGCTCGCGCTCCAGGGCGGTTGCAGGCCCGCCAGCCGCTCCAGCCAGGGGAGCGAAGCCGTGGCGAGAAAGCCGATGCGCAGGCCCGGCACGGCGAAACTCTTGGTCAGGGAACGGGCGATCAGGAGACGGGGCAGCGCCGCCAGTTGCGGCAGCAGGGAATGTGGCGGGTCGGCATCCGCGAACTCGCTGAAGGCTTCGTCCACGATCCAGGCGCAGTCGCGGGCGCGGATGAATTCGCCCAATGCGCGGGCGGGAATGCCGTGGCCGGTCGGATTGTTGGGGTTGCCCAACAGCACGCAGGCCGGTCGGTGGGCGGCGATGGCGCGGTCGAGCCGGGCGAGAATGGCCGCGGGAGCGCCGCTGGCGTGCGGATGGAAGACAGCGTGGCGAACAGCTACCCCACCCGCCGCCGCCACCGCCCGGGCGTAATCGCTAAATCCCGGCTCGGCCACCAAAACGGTTTGGCCCGCGAACAGCCGTGTCGCCAGATACAGCGCCTCGCTCCCGCCGGCGGTGGGCAGCAGGCAGCGCGGGGACACCGCATAACACAGGCCCAGGCGATCGCGCAGGTCGCGCGCCTCGGGATCGCCGTAGCAACCGGCGGCGGCGCCGATTCGCCGCCAGGTTGCCGCGTTCAGGGGCGGTGCGTAGGGATTGAGGTTGACGCTGAAATCGAGCCAGTCGCGCGCCTCGCCGCCATGGGTCCGGCAGGCCAGGTCGATTCTGCCGCCGTGCACGGCCTGACTCATCGAGCCATTCCCTTGAATGACGCCGGCTGTCTGTTCACCACGGCATCAGCACCCGCAGTGGGGCCAGCGTCAGACCGACGGCCACGGCCAGCAGCTCGCAAACCACGATCAACCGCAAGGCCCGGCGCAGATCGGCGCCGTCCAGGTCGGCGGGCCAGTCGGGATCGCCCATGAACGCCTCGGTGACCAATATTCCCCCGTAGCGGATCGGCCCGAGCAGCCGCACTCGCAGGGCGCCGGCGCAGGCGGCCTCGCTCCAACCCGAGTTGGGACTGGGCAGCAGGGCGTGATCGCGCCACGCGATCTCGAACGCCAGCCCTGGATGAAAGCGCAGCAGGGCCGCCGCCGTCGCGATCAGCGGCACGGACAGGCGGGCCGGCAGCCAGTGCGCCAGATCGTCGGAACGCGCCCCGGCCCAGCCGAAGCGCTGGTAACGGGCATTTTTATGGCCGACCATGGAATCGAGGCTGGACACCGCCTTGACCGCGATCAACCCCGGCAGGCCGAACACACACAAGGCCCATAGCGGGGTGAGCACGCCGTCGGTCAGATTTTCCGACAGGCTCTCGATGGTGGCGCGCACGATGCCGTCGCGCGGCAACGCCGCCGTGTCCCGGCCCACCAGCATGCCCAAGCGTCGCCGGGCGGCGGGGAGATCGTCCAGGGCATCGAGCACCCGCCGCCCGTGGACCAGCAAATCGCGCATGCACAGCAGGCTGTAGGTCAGGAGGACATCCCAGGCCCAGGCCGCCCAGGGATGAAGCCGGCCCAGACCGCACCGCACCCCCCACCAGGCCGCCAAGGCGCCACCGACTACCAGCAGCCCGTGCAGCCCGCCGCCCAGATAGCCGTTCAGGCCGGCGGCGAACAGCCGCCGCTCCCACGCCAGGCTCCAGGCTCCCAGCAGCCGGATCGGGTGCAGGGGGTAAACCGGGTCCCCGAACGCGGCATCGAGCAGGCAGGCGGCGAGGACGAGCGCGAGATGGGCTTCTAGTTCCATTTGCGCGCGAACCTCCAGGCCACCGCCAGCACCGCCAGCGTACCCGGCCCGGCGGCCCAGTGGGTGCTCGGCACCCGGTGCGATCGCCTGAAGGCGGCGAACGGGAAACGGCCTCGTCGGCGCAGGGCATGGCGGTCGGTTTCATCGAGTGGCATCCCGGATCTCAAGCGCAAAGGCGGGGCGGAAAGCGGTCACCCTGAGGCGATCGAATCACCGGCGCCTGTCAGGCCCGGCACGCTGTTATAGCGTTCCCAAATCAGCTGTGAAATTTCCCCGCCTTGGCCAAGGCGGGGTGGCGCACAGCGCCGGAGTGGTTCGAAACGGCGATTCCACAACCCGGAGAGGAACGCTATATGTTCGCCGATACGCGGATGGAAATGCCAGCGATCACAATCCATGCTCGAGGAAAAGTTCGGCGTCGGCGACCAAGGCGAAGTTTCCCCGCCTGTCGTTATCGGGCTCGATGATCGAGGCCGGTTGACTCGGATGCTTCCGGCGGACCGCAGGACGAGGGGCGGTCTCTTCACGTCAGGCGATGTGGAACGGCGGCGCGCGCGATCCGTCAGACGTGCTCGTGCAGGCCGCACTCGCGCTTGAGGCCAAAGAAGCGGGTTTCTTCCTCGCTCATGCCGTCCAGCAGGCGCCGGGTGGTATGGGTGTCGCCGATCGAGACATAGCCCTGCTGCCACAGCGGGTGATAGGGCAAATCGTGCTGGCTCAGGTAGCGGTAAACATCGCGATCGGTCCAGTCGATCAGCGGGTGGATCTTGCAGCGGCCGTTGCGCCATAGCAGCGCGTCGAGATTTTGACGGCTCTTGGCCTGTTGCCGGCGCAGGCCGGAAATCCAGGCCGCCGCGCCCAGATCCTCGAGCGCCCGGCGCATCGGCTCGACCTTGTTGAGCGTGTTGTAGCGTTCGATCCCTTCCAAGCCCTGCTCCCACAGCTTGCCATAGCGGGCTTCCTGCCAGGCCGCGCTGAGTTCGGCGCGGTAGATGCGAAGGTTCAACGATAACCGCTCGGACAATTCATCGATAAACTGATACGTTTCCGGGAACAGGTAGCCGGTATCCACCAGCACGACCGGTATATCGGGCTGCTGGCGGGTGGCCATGTGCAGGCAAACAGCCGACTGGGCGCCGAAGCTGGAGGTCAACACGACGCGGCCGGGGAAATGCTCCAGCACCCAGGCAACCCGTTGCTCGGCGTGTGCGGTGGCCAGTTCGCGATTCATTTCCGCCAGATCGAACCACGGGTTCGCGGCAGTTCCCTGAACATGAACGTCCGCCTGCTCCTGTGTCTGATGCATCGCGTGTTTCCTTGTTCGTTCCGACTGAGGAGAGGGAGTCGGTTGCTCGCACGCCCGACTGTTTCATCGATAACTTAGCAACAAAGCCCATAAATCTAAAAGGAATTAATGTCTATATATTTATTCCTTTTTTATATTACAAGGTCACGATGATGATCGCGCCACGGCAAGATTCCTTGAATCCGACTGCATACCTTGACCACCCCACAAAACAAATTGAAAAATGGTTCGGTGGCCTGACCGCAGCCCCCAACACTGGAATCATGAATGACTGGACGGGATTGATGACGATATCGAAAGCAGTTCGCGCCTTGCTATTGTTGCTGGGATTGACCGTTCTGGCGCCGGTCACCCAGGCCGAGGAACCGCCCGACGCCACCAAAAACAGGCTTACCGTGATGCTCGACGGGCCCGTGAACCCCGACCATGCCGCGTTGGTGGTGGCGCGGGAAAAAGGCTTTTTCGCCGCCCAGAATCTGGCGGTCGAACTACAAACTCCGACCGACCCCAACGACCCGCCCAAACTGGCCGCCGCCGACAAGGTGGATCTGGCGGTGAGCCACCAGCCGCAGTTACACGTTCACGTCAATGCCGGCCTGCCGCTCAAGCGCATCGGCACGTTGGTGGCCACGCCGCTGAGCACGTTGATGGTGCTGCAAAATGGCCCGATCAAAACCCTGGCCGACCTCAAGAGCCGCAAGATCGGCTATTCGGTGACGGGGTTCGAAAAAGCCTTGCTCAAGGCGCTGCTGGCGCAGGCCAACCTCAAACTGGAGGATGTAACCCTGGTCGACGTCGGCGTTTCGCTGTCGCAGGCGCTGTTGTCGGGGCGGGTGGACGCGGTGATCGGCGCGTTCCGCAATTTTGAGCTGAACCAGATGGATCTGGCCAGGAAACCCGGCCGCGCGTTCTATCCGGAGGAAGAAGGGGTGCCGCCCTACGACGAACTGGTGCTGGTGGCCGCGCGTGACCGGCTCAACGACCCCCGGCTGCGGCGGTTTCTGACCGCGCTGGAGCAGGCGACGCTCTATATCCTCAACCATCCGGATGAAGCCTGGAAAGCGTTTATCGCCAACCATAAGGACTTGAACGACGAGTTGAACCGGCGTGTCTGGCGCGATACCTTGCCGCGGCTGGCGCGCCGGCCGGCGGCGCTGGACGAAGTCCGTTACAAGCGTTTTGCCCACTTTCTCGCCAAGGAGGGCGCGATCACCGTGGCGTTGCCGGTGTCCAATTACGCCGTGCAACTGCCTTTGCCGGAGTGACCGTCATGCATTACCCCGAACCCTTCGACGTCATCGTGATCGGCGGCGGTCACGCCGGCACCGAAGCCTGTATGGCCGCGGCGCGGATGGGCCTGCGCACCCTGCTGCTGACCCACACCATCGAAACCGTGGGCGCGATGAGCTGCAACCCGGCCATCGGCGGCATCGGCAAGGGCCATCTGGTCCGGGAGGTGGACGCCCTCGGCGGCGTCATGGCCCGCGCCGCCGACCGGGCCGGCATTCAGTTCCGCATCCTCAACAGCCGCAAGGGGCCGGCGGTGCGGGCCACCCGCTGTCAGGCCGACCGGGCGCTGTACCGGGCGGCGGTGCGGACGCTGATCGAGAGCCAACCGAACCTGTGCGTGTTCCAACAGGCCGCCGCCGACCTGACGCTCGACGGCGATCGGGTAACCGGCGTGGTGACTCAGACCGGTATCCGCTTTGCCGCCGGCGCGGTGGTGCTGACCGCCGGTACCTTCCTGGCCGGGCGTATCCATGTCGGGCTGACGAACTATGAAGGCGGCCGCGCCGGCGATCCGCCGGCCAATGCCCTGGCGGCGCGGCTGCGCGAACTGCCGTTGCGCGTCAGCCGGCTCAAGACCGGTACCCCGCCGCGCCTGGATGGGCGAAGTATCGATTTTTCGCAACTGACCGAGCAACCGGGCGACCAGCCCTGTCCGATGTTTTCCTACCTGGGCACGGTCGAGGAACACCCGTCCCAGGTGTCCTGCTGGATCACTCAGACCAACACGCGCACCCACGACCTCATCCGTGGTGGCCTGGACCGATCGCCGATGTACACCGGTGTGATCGAAGGGGTCGGGCCGCGTTACTGCCCATCGATCGAGGACAAGATCCACCGCTTCGCCGACAAGGATTCGCACCAGATTTTCCTGGAGCCGGAGGGCTTGCAGACCCACGAGGTTTATCCCAACGGCATTTCCACCAGCCTGCCGTTCGATATCCAGCACGCACTGGTCCGCTCGATCCGGGGGCTGGAACAGGCCCATATTACCCGGCCTGGCTATGCCATCGAGTACGATTTTTTCGACCCGCGCGATCTCGACTATTCGTTGCAAACCCGATCCATTCAAGGTCTGTTCTTCGCCGGCCAGATCAACGGCACCACCGGCTACGAAGAGGCCGCCGCCCAGGGCCTGCTGGCCGGGCTCAACGCCGGACTGTTCGTGCGTGACGAAGCACCGTGGTGGCCGAACCGCGACGAAGCTTATCTTGGCGTGCTGATCGACGATCTGATCACCCGCGGCGCCAGCGAACCGTACCGGATGTTTACCAGCCGCGCCGAATATCGCCTGCTGCTGCGCGAGGACAACGCCGATCTGCGCCTGACCGCGACCGGCCGGCGACTGGGACTGGTGGACGACGAGCGCTGGCGAGTCTTCGAAACCAAGCGCGAAGCGATCGAACGGGAGAGCCAGCGGCTGCGCGAGGTCTGGGTGCGACCGGGCCAGCTTGCCGAGGCCGATGCCGAGCGGCTGCTCGGCGGACCGCTGGCCCGGGAAAGCCGTGCGGCCGAACTGCTGCGCCGACCCGAGGTGACTTACGGGAACTTGATGCGCCTGCCCGGCATCGGTCCCGGCGAGCCGGATTGCCAGGTTGCCGAGCAGGTGGAGATCCAGGCCAAGTACGCCGGTTACATCGACCGCCAGCGCGAGGAGATCGACCGCCAGCGCCGTCAGGAAAACCTGGCTCTGCCGCCGGCGCTCGACTACGCCGAGGTTCGCGGCCTATCGCGGGAGGCGCGGGAAAAACTGGAGCGCCACCGGCCCCACACGCTGGGCCAGGCCGGTCGTATTCCCGGCATGACCCCCGCCGCGGTTTCCCTGCTGCTGGTGCACCTCAAGCGCGGCCGATCCCGCCAAAATGCCGGTTAGCGCTGGCCCAAGACATCGGTTTCGATCCACTGGGCCAGATGGGGAAAGTTGCACGCACCCCGCGTGTCCGGAAGACCGGGAACGCTATTCCTGCTATCCTTTTTCAGAATTCAGCGGTCCGACCCCATAATTCAGCCTCCAGCGGCGAGGCCCGCAGTCCCGATGAACGAGGAAGCCTCTCGATGAAAGTCAATGTCAGCGTTGAAGCCACCGCCCAGGAAATGCGTGAGTTTCTGGGCTTGCCCAACGTGCAACCCCTGCACGACGAGGTGATGCAGGTCCTGCGCGACAACGTGCAGCGCGGCGTGATCAACTTCGACTCCCTCGGCCTGTTAAAGCCGCTGTTGCCCGCCCAGTTCCATTCGATGGAAATGGTGCAAAAATTCTGGGAAGCGGTTGCCAAGGCCAGCGCCGTTCCGGCCAAGAACACATCCGACAAGAAAGCCGACTCGCCGGAGACTCGCGAGGGTGGCGCGGCGCGTGGCGGTTCGGAAAAATCATGAATTTGGCGATAGTGCGCTGAAAATAAAGTCCTGGTTGCTCTGGGGAGCGGATATGGCGAACAAGATTTTGGTGGTGGACGATGAGCCAAACATCGTCCTCTCGTTGGAATTCCTGATGAAACAGGCGGGATTCCAAGTACGGACCGCCGCCGACGGCGAAGCCGCGCTGGCCGCCATCGCCGCCGAGCAACCCGACCTGGTGTTGCTCGATGTGATGATGCCACGCAAGAACGGCTACGAAGTCTGCCAGGCCATTCGGGCCAACCCGAATTGGAAAAACGTCCGCATCGTCATGTTGACCGCCAAGGGCCGCGAGGTCGAACGGGAAAAAGGGCTGGCGCTGGGCGCGGATGACTACATCACCAAGCCCTTCTCGACCCAGGAAGTGGTGGAGCGCGTTCGCGAGTTGTTGGCGGAAGCAAGCTGAGGGCCGTCATGCGCTATCGGACCAAGCTCTGGCTGCTGTGGCTGGTTCCGGCCGTCCTGACGCTGGTCTCCCTGGTCTGGCTGGGCTGGCAAATTTATCAGGCGGTGCCGGACCCCCTCGCACGCGACCAGACGCTGCTGTGGTTGATGCTGGCCACCTTCGCCATCGTCGGGGGAACCACGGTGGTTTGGGCGATGCTCGACTGGTACTGCTTCATTCCGCTCGGCGCCTTGGCCCGCGGCGCCCGGATCATCACCCGCAGCAACCCCGGCTACGTGCTGGAACTGCCGCGCCAGCACTGGCTGGGCGTTTTTCCGGCCATGCTGCTGGAACTGGGCGAAGCGCTGCACAAGGCCCGGCGCGAGGTCGCCGCCGCCACCGCCATCGGCACCCAGGAGATCGAAGAGCAAAAAGCCCGACTGGAAACCGTGCTGCGGGAGCTGTCCGAGG
>JAPUDV010000085.1 GCA_027492875.1 Candidatus Competibacteraceae bacterium
AGCAGAAACAGGCCATCATCCACCGCGCCGTCACTCGTGGCCTCGACCCTTCCGTCCCCCTCAAACCCTCTGGCATTCCTTGGCTCGGTGATATTCCGGAGCATTGGGAGGTGCGTCGGTTGAAGTTCATCGTTGATCATTACGGTCCAGGCATTCAGATGGGGCCGTTTGGTTCTTCGCTCACTCAGTTAGTGGCAACAGATACCGGGTTCAAGCTGTTCGGACAAGAAAACACCATCAGTGGCGATTTCACACGCGGTCATCGATGGATAACTAAAGAACAGTTTGAGGGACTACGTAAGTACGAACTGAGCCCAGGTGACATTGTACTAACGCGCAAAGGCAGCATTGGAAAGGCGCGCTTGGTCCCTCTCGGTACCGCGAAAGGAATTGCCGACTCGGACACGATTCGTGTCCGCTTGAACAAGCAGCAGGTCGACCCGGTATTTATTGTTGAAGTGTTGCATTCTTCCATTTATGTGCAGCGTCAACTTGAAGGAACGCAGCGCGGTGCAGTTCTTGGTGGGCTGAATACTGCGACGATTGGAAATATTATGCTCGTCGTTCCGCCACGCCACGAGCAAAGTAGGCTTCTCGTAGACCTTCGCGAAGCTACAAAGGATGTCGTTGCAGGTATCTCCCGCCTCGAACGTGAGATCGAACTCCTCCGCGAATACCGCACCCGCCTCGTCGCCGATGTCGTCACCGGCAAGCTCGACGTGCGCGAAGCGGCGGCGCGGCTGCCCGATGAAGCGCCGCTCGACACTGCCGAGGACGACGCCGAGCTGGGCGACGAGACCGAAGCCGCTGACGAGGAGGTCGCCGAGTGACCACCGATCGAAGTGCTGACTATCTGGCCGGTCTGGTCCGCGAGCTGTGCAAGTTGCCGCATGAAACCGAATGGCTGGAGTTCAAGGCCGACAATGCCGATCCTCAAGAGATTGGTGAGTACCTTTCGGCCTTGGCCAACGCGGCGGCTTACAGCGGAAAAGCCTTCGCGTATCTGGTCTGGGGTGTTGAAGACGAGACTCATCGCATCGTCGGCACCCGCTTTACGCCCGCCGCCAGCAAGAAAGGCAACGAGCCGTTGGAGACTTGGTTGCTGCGGCTGCTCACACCGAAAATTCACTTCCGCTTTTCCGATCTGACGCTGGAGGACCGGCCGGTGGTGCTGCTGGAGATCGGCCGAGCCTTTCGTCATCCGGTGCGATTCCAGAATGAGGCGTTCATTCGCATCGGTTCCGTCAAGAAGCCATTGAAGGAGGCTCCCGACCGTGAGCGTGAGCTGTGGCGAATCTTCGACCAGACACCCTTCGAGGATCTGATTGCCGTTGAACGCGCAAGTGCGGACGAGGTGTTGCGCTTACTGGATTATCCGGCCTACTTCGACCTGCTCGAACAATCGCTGCCGAGCAATCGCGATGGTATTCTCGAAGCCTTGGCTGATGACGGCCTGATCGGCCGCTGCGAGGCTGGTGGCTGGAACATTACCAACCTCGGCGCGGTTCTATTTGCCAAGCGGTTGGATGACTTTGCTACGCTGAAGCGCAAGGCGGCGCGGGTAATCCAGTACCGTGGCACGAGCCGCATCGAGACGCTGAAGGAGCAGGTGGGTGCGAAGGGTTACGCCAGCGGTTTCGAGGGCCTGGTCGGTTATGTAAACGGATTGCTGCCCTCGAATGAGGTTATCGGGCAAGCCTTGCGTCGGATAGTGCCCATGTTCCCCGAACTGGCGATTCGTGAATTGGTTGCCAATGCGTTAATCCATCAGGATTTCTTCGTCACCGGCGCGGGGCCGATGATCGAGATCTTCAATGATCGTATCGAGATTACCAATCCCGGCGAACCGCTGGTCGATACCCAACGCTTCGTGGACACGCCGCCGAAGTCGCGCAACGAAACACTGGCTTCGTTGATGCGGCGGTTCCGCATCTGTGAGGAGCGCGGCAGCGGCATTGACAAAGTGATCGCCCAGATCGAGCGGTTTCAGCTTCCGGCGCCGCTTTTTGAGGTGCCGCCGGGATTCACGCGGGTCGTGCTGTTTGCGCATCGGGCGCTAAAAAACATGGACAAGGTGGACCGGATAAGAACGTGCTATCTGCACGCCTGCTTGAAACGGGTGACGCGGGACTATCTGACCAATGCCTCGCTGCGGGAGCGGTTCGGTGTCGAGGAAAGGAATAAAGCGACCGTGTCGCGCTACATTCGCGAAGCGGTCGAGGCCGGCATGATCAGACCCTTCGATGAAGATGCGGCCAGAAAACTGATGAAATATGTACCGTACTGGGCCTGAGTGCCGATGAATGGGTAATTGATGGGTAATTGATGCAATGGCTTAGGAAGGCAAGGACTTTTATGCAACTTATTGAAAATAAATTAAATATTCTGCAGGCTGGTCATTGATGGAGCGCCATCCATGACCACCGACACCAGCGAAAAGGGCCTCGAAACCCTGATCATGCGGCACATGACCGGCACGGACGGTCTCGCTGCCGTCCCGAACCGGGTCGCCAATCCACCGACCCCCTACGGCGGCGCCGGCTACATCGCCGGCAGCGCCCAGGACTACGACCGCGCCCACGCGCTCGACGTACCGCAACTCTTCGCCTTCCTGCGCGCCACCCAGCCCGAAGCGTTCAAGAAACTGGCGCTGGCCGACGTGAACGACGCCAAAGACATCAATCGCCTCAAATTCCTCGCCCGCCTCTCATCCGAAATCGGCAAGCGCGGCGTCATCGACGTGTTGCGCAAGGGCGTGGCGCACGGGCCGCTGCACTTCGAGCTGTTCTACGGCACGCCCTCGCCGGGCAACGCCAGGGCCGAGGCGCTCCACGCCCAAAACCGCTTCTCGATCACCCGCCAGCTCGCCTACAGCAGCGACGAAACGCGCCGCGCCCTCGACCTGGGCCTGTTCATCAACGGCCTGCCCATCGCCACTTTCGAGCTGAAAAACAGCCTCACCCAGCAGACCGTCGAAGACGCCGTCCAGCAGTACCAGCGCGACCGCGATCCGCGCGAACGGCTGTTCGAGTTCGGTCGCTGCGCCGTCCACTTCGCGGTGGACGACCGCGAGGTGCGGATGTGTACCGAGCTGCGCGGCAAAGGCTCGTGGTTCCTGCCCTTCAACCAGGGTTACCAGGACGGCGCCGGCAATCCGCCCAACCCGCACGGCCTCAAGACCGACTACCTGTGGAAAGCGGTGCTCACCCCGGCGGGGCTGACCCACATCCTCGAAAACTACGCCCAGATCGTCGTGGAGAAAGACCCGCGCACCGGCAAAAAGAAACGCAAGCAGGTCTGGCCGCGCTACCACCAGCTCGATGTCGTGCGGCGGGCGCTGACCGACGCCCGCGCCCACGGCGCGGGCCGGCGCTATCTGATCCAGCACTCGGCGGGCAGCGGCAAATCGAACTCCATCGCCTGGCTCGCGCACCAGCTCATCGGGCTGAAGCGCGACGGCGAGCAGGTGAATACATCGAATAGAGAGGTGTTCGACTCGGTCATCGTCGTCACCGACCGGCGCCTGCTCGACCAGCAGATCCAGACCACCATCAAGCAGTTCATGCAGGTGGGCGCGACCGTGGGTCACGCCGAGCGTTCCGGCGACCTGCGCAAGTACATCCAGGAAGGCAAAAAGATCATCGTCTCGACGGTGCAGAAGTTTCCCTTCATCCTCGACGAGATCGCTACCGAGGGCGGCAGGACTTTCGCCATCATCATCGACGAAGCGCATTCCAGTCAGGGCGGCAAGACCTCGGCGGCGATGAGCCAAGCGCTCGGCGACCCGGCGCGGGACGACGACGCGGAGCCCGATCCCGAGGACACGGTGAACGAGGCGCTGGAAAAGCGCATGGCGGCGCGCAAGATGCTGAGCAACGCCAGCTACTTCGCCTTCACCGCCACGCCCAAGAACAAGACGCTGGAGCTGTTCGGCGAGCCGCTGCCGCCCGACGCCGCAGGCAAGATCAAGCACCGGCCGTTCCACAGCTACACCATGAAGCAGGCGGTCGAGGAAGGCTTCATCCTCGATGTACTCAAAAGCTACACGCCGGTCGACAGCTACTACAAGCTGATCAAGAAGACCGAGGACGACCCGGAATTCGACACCAGGAAGGCCAAGAAGAAGCTGCGCCGGTATGTGGAAAGCCACGACCACGCCATCCGGCTCAAGGCCGAGATCATGGTCGATCACTTCCACGAGCAGGTGCTGGCGGCCGGCAAGATCGGCGGGCAGGCGCGGGCGATGGTGGTCACCAGCGGCATCGAGCGGGCCATCCAGTATTTCCATGCCTTCAAGACCTATCTCGCCGAGCGCAAGAGTCCTTACCAGGCCATCGTCGCCTTCTCGGGCGAGCACGATTACGGCGGCGCCAAGGTCAGCGAGGCGTCGCTCAACGGCTTTCCGAGCGGCGACATCGCCGGAAAGATCCAGACCGACCCCTATCGCTTCCTGATCTGCGCCGACAAGTTTCAGACCGGCTACGACGAACCGCTGCTGCACACGATGTACGTCGATAAGCTGCTCGCGGGTATCAAGGCCGTGCAAACCTTGTCGCGGCTTAACCGCGCACACCCGCAAAAACACGACTGCTTCGTGCTCGACTTCCAGAACAACGCCGAGGCGATCACTTTCGCTTTTCAGGATTACTACCGCACCACGCTGCTGGCCGACGAGACCGACCCCAACAAGCTCCACGATCTGAAAGCGGCGCTGGATGCGGCGCAGGTGTACTCGCCCGAGCAGGTCCAGCGGGTGGTGGACTTGTTCCTCGGCGGCGCGGACCGCGACCACCTCGACCCGATCCTCGATGCCTGCGTGGCGACCTACACCGACACCCTCGACGAGGACGGCCAGGTGGCCTTCAAGGGCAAGGCCAAGCTGTTCTGCCGCGCCTACGACTTCCTGGCGTCGGTGATTCCGTACCGCAACGCGACATGGGAGAAGCTCTCGATTTTCCTCGATCTGCTGACGCCCAAGCTGCCCGCGCCGAAAGAGGAAGACTTGGCCAAGGGCATCCTCGAAGCCATCGACATGGACAGCTACCGGGTCGAGAAGCAGGCGGCCATGAAGATCGCGCTAGCGGACGCGGACGCCGAGATCGAACCGGTCCCGACCGAGGCAGGCGGGCGCAAGTCCGAGCCCGAGCTCGATCACCTGAGCAACATCCTCAGGACGTTCAACGAGCAGTTCGGCACCCTGTTCGCCGACACCGACCGGGTCGCGCAGCGGATTCGCGACGACATCGCGCCCAAGGTCGCCGCCGACGCGGCCTTTCAGAACGCGAAGGCGAACACGCCGCACACCGCGCGCATGGCGCACGACCAGGCGTTGGGGCGGGTGATGCAGCTTCTCCTGAAGGACGACACGCAGGTCTACAAGCAGTTCGTCGAAAACGAATCGTTCAAGCGCTTCGTCGGCGACATGGTGTATGCGCTCACCCATCCGTGAGGGCAAGGTTGCTGGGATTGCCTATCCTTGACCCGGCTGCTTTGCCGCGCTGGACGTGTCGCGCATTTTTCGGCCCAGGCGCGCGGCCCAGGGGTTGGCGCTCAAGCCGTGCAGAACCACGCTCAGGAGCACGGTGCAGATGGCGGTCGCCAGCAGGGTATTGCGGGCGTGCAGTTCGGTATCCATGATGATCACGCCAAACACGATGGTGGCCAACCCGCGCGGGCCAAACCAGCCGATGAACAGACGGGTTTCGTTGTTCAGACCCGTGCCCAGCAGGCTGAGGTAGACCGGCAACATGCGGACCAGGGTCAGGCTCAGCAGAGCATAGAGCCAGATGCTTGGGCTGAAATAGCTCCAGGCCGCCGGTAGGACCAGCGCGCCAAAAGCCAGCCAGGTGATCACCGAGAACAGGCTACCGAGTTCTTCGCTGGCTTCCAGGAGGTGATGCTTCTGCTCGCCCAGCAAATGGCCGGTCAACAGCCCGCCCACAAAAGCCGCGATAAAGCCACTGCCGCCCAAGGCCTGGGCCAGGGCAAAACAGAGCAGGGCGAGGCCGGGCAAGGTTAATTGCGACCAAAGCGGCAATTGCCAACCCTGCTGTTGCGACCGGCGCAGTAGCCACCAGGCGATCAGGGCCATGCTGATGCCCGTCAACGCGCCGATGCCCAGTTCCTCGACGATCAGGCCGACGGCCAGGCTGAGCGGCGCTTGAGCTTCCAAATCGGTCACCAGCGCCAGCAAAACCAATAACACCGGCACGCAAATGCCGTCGTTCAGCCCGCTTTCCACATTCAAGCCTTCACGTACCGCTGCGGGCACCTGCGGATTACTGACCACGGCTTTGCCCAAGGCGGCATCGGTGGGCGCCAGAATGGTGGCCAGGAGGGCCAATTCAAGCAGCGGCACTTGTGGAAACAGCCCATAGCCAATCAGCCAGCCGCCCAGCAGCGTCAACGGCAGGCCAATCAGTAACAGACGCAGCGGCAACCAGTCGTTAGCGCGCAGCACCTTCAGGTTGGCCGTGGTGGCATCGCTGAACAGCACGATGGCCAGGGTCAGCTCGGCCAGGAACTTGATGCCTTCCTTGGGGATGTCCGGCTGCAGGAGCCCCAAAGCCGCTGGCCCGAGGATCAGGCCGGCCAACATGAACAGCAGCGGACCACTGAGCAGCCGCGACTCGAAGCGCCCGGCAAAAATGCTGTAGATCAGCAGGAAGGCGGCAAAAACAGCCAGGTCTTGGTACATCGAAGGGCGCACTCCGCAGGTGGGGGGCAAAGCCGCTGCTCGCAAATCAACAGCTTATGTTTGGAAGCCCGCTTGCGGGCGATTTTGGCGGGCCATTGTCGGTAAGTCGGTTCGTACAATCAACACGTTAGTTTTTGTCCGGCCTCTAGAGAGCCACCCTCCATCGAGCGCTCTGGACCACATTCAACGCCTTGGTCTGATAGAGTTATCCAGGTCAGGACTGGCGATTTGTCCAGCATCCAGGACGCTGGAACGGCATTTCATACCAATAACCCTGTGGAGGATAGTGATGGAGCGTCGCGATTTTATTAAGAAGACCGGTCTGGGTTTGGCCGTGGCCGCCGGTACGGCCGCCGTCCCCGCGATGGCGCAAACGGCAGCTTTGCCCGCGATTAAATGGCGGATGGCGTCGAGCTTCCCCAAGAGTCTGGACACGATCTATGGAGCGGGCGAGGTGCTAGCCAGGCGGCTGGCGGAAATCACCGAAGGCAAGTTCGAAATCCGGGTGTTCGCCGGCGGCGAGATCGTGCCGCCCTTCGGGGTGCTGGACGCCGTGCAGCAGAATACGGTCGAAATCTGTCATACCGCCTCGTATTACTTTCACGGCAAGAACAAGGCGTTTTCGCTCGACTGTTCGGTGCCGTTCGGCCTCACCGCCCGGCAGATGTTCGCCTGGATCTATCACGGCGAAGGCGGCCCCCTGCTGCGCGAGTTCTTTGCCAAATACAATGTTGTCAACTTTCTCGGCGGCGATACCGGAACGCAGATGGGCGGCTGGTTTCGCAAGGAAATCAAATCACTGGAAGATTTGAAGGGTCTGAAAATCCGGATTCCCGGCTTCGGTGCGGAAGTGTTTTCGGCGCTGGGAGCGGTGCCGCAATCGCTGCCGGGCGGTGAAATTTATCCGGCGCTGGAGCGGGGCGCCATCGATGCCGCCGAGTGGGTCGGTCCCTACGACGACGAAAAGCTCGGTTTCTACAAGGTTGCCAAATTCTATTATTACCCCGGTTGGTGGGAGCCGGGCCCGGTGCTGTCGTTCTACGTCAACAAGGAACAGTGGGATAAGCTGCCCAAGCCCTATCAGGCGGCGTTCGAGGCGGCGGCGGCCGAAGCCAACGTCGGTATGCTGGCGGCCTATGACGCCAAGAATCCACAGGCGATTCAACGCCTGGTGCAGAACGGTTCGGAGTTGCGCGCCTACCCGGAAGACGTGATGAAAGCGGCGCATGAGGCCGCGCAAAAAATTTACGCCGAGGAATCGACCAAGAATTCGGATTTCAAGAAGATCTTCGATTCGATGCGCCAGTTCCAGCGGGCCTCCGACATCTGGATGGGGCTGGCCGAGAATACCTTGGCGAATTTCATGCAAACGGCGTTGCGCGCCAAGTGAGCGGGTAGCCGCATAACCCTCCTCCTCCCTCTTTGGGGAGGGAGGAGGAGAGCGAAAAAAACCACCGGTTACGGGCTCGGTTTGGATAACTGTCTTAACAGATCGGCGGCGTCGTTCCGGTTGATCGGTTTGGATGCCGGCCGAGTGCTTTGCGGATTCAGCAGTTGGACCGGCGTCGGCTGGCCGGTGTGGATAGGCCGGTCCAACCCCAGGGTGACCAGCGCGGGGAAGGTGATGATCAACGCCACCATGATCGCCTGAATGGCCACGAACGGCACCGCGCCCCAGTAGATGTCGCTGGTGCGCACCGTCGGCGGCGCCACGCTGCGCAGGTAGAACAGGGCGAAACCGAACGGCGGGTGCATGAACGAAGTCTGCATGTTGACCCCCATCAGGATGCCGAACCACACCAGGTCGATACCGAGCTTGTCGGCCACCGGCGCCAGCAGCGGCAGGATGATGAAGCTGATCTCGAAAAAGTCGAGAAAAAAAGCCAGAAAAAAGACCAGGATATTGACGAAGATCAGAAATCCCATCGCCCCGCCGGGCAGATCGAGCAGCAAATGCTCCACCCACAGATCGCCGTTGACCCCGCGAAACACCAGGCTGAACACGCTGGAACCGATCAGGATGAAGATTACGAAGCTGGCGATCTTGGCGGTGGAATGCAAGGATTCGGTCAGCATCTTCCGGTTCAGCTTGCCCTTGAAAAACGCCAGCAGCATCGCCCCGACCGCACCCATCGCGCCGCCCTCGGTCGGGGTGGCCCAACCGATGAAGATGGTTCCCAGCACCAGAAAAATCAGCACCAGCGGTGGGACCATCGTCGCCGCCACCCGCCGGGCCAGTCCCCAGCCGCGCAGGGTGCGGGCTTCCGGCGGCAGGGCCGGAGCGAGATGCGGGCGGAACAGGGTGTTGATCAGCACCCAGCCGACGTAGAGCCCGCCGAGGATCAGGCCGGGCAGCACCGCGCCCTTGTACATGTCGCCCACCGAACGGCCCAGCACGTCGGCCATCACGATCAGCACCAGCGAAGGCGGAATGATCTGCGCCAGCGTTCCAGAAGCGGCGATCACCCCGCAGGCCAGCGATTTATCGTAGCCGTAGCGCAGCATGATCGGCAGCGAGATCAGGCCCATGGCGATCACCGAGGCGGCGACCACGCCGGTGGTGGCCGCCAGCAGGGCGCCGACGAAGATCACCGCGAACGCCAGCCCGCCGCGGATGTTGCCGAACAACTGGCCGATGGTGTCCAGCAAATCCTCGGCCATCCCGCTGCGTTCCAGCACCAGCCCCATGAAGGTGAAAAACGGGATGGCGAGCAGAATCTCGTTCTTCATGATTCCGAACACGCGATCGGGCAGAGCTTGCAACAGGTTGGGAGTGAGCAGGCCGAGCTCGATGCCGACCAGGCCGAAGGCCATGCCGACCGCCGCCAGCGAAAACGCCACCGGATAGCCGACCAGCAGGAACGCCATCAGCGCCGCGAACATGATCGGCGCCATGTAGGCGATCAGAAATTCCGCCACGTCAGTGCCCTCCCCGAAATTCGGGCATCGGTCGGTCGCCGGTCAGCACCGCCACGTTCTTGATGATTTCCGACAGCCCTTGCAGGCTGAGCAGGGCGAAAGCCACGGGGATAGCGAACTTGAGCGGCCACCACGCCAGCCCGCCGGGATCGGGCGAGGCTTCGCGGGTGTGGAAGGAGAGCAGGAAATAGTTCCAGGAATCGACCGAGATCAGCAGGCAGACCGGCAGCAGAAACAGCAGCGTCCCGAAAATGTCGATCCATACCCGGACCACCGGCGGCAGTCGGGAGGACAGGATGTCGATGCGGACGTGGCCGCCCTCCCGCAGGGTCCAGGCCGAGCAGAACAGGAACACCAGGCCGAACATGAACCATTGCGCCTCCAGCAGGGCGTTCGAGCCCCAGTCGAAGGCATAGCGCAGGGTGGCGGCGGTGGCGCTGGTCAGGGTGCAGAACAGGATGAGCCAAGCCATCCAGTGGCCGATCACCGTGTTCAGGGCGTCGATGGATGCCGCGATGCGAAGCAGGGGTTTCATGCGCTCTCCTCGTGATCGGGCGCGGGGCGGCGGAAGGCGCCGCCGACCGGCGGCGCGGCCTCTGATCCGTCCGGGATCAAAATGAGAAAAGTGTAGTCGTTGGGGTCGGAGATGCCATGGCGCGCGGGGCGGTCTGCGGCCGGGGTGGGATTTGGTCAGAATTTCCATCGGGATGCGGATCTTGCCGCGATCGTGAAGGGGGCGGATATCACGATGTCGTGGTTTGCACGACGGTCAGCCCCGGCTTCCAGGCGGAGGCATCATGGAATGGAAGCGCCTTTGAATCAGGGTATTTCCACCACTTTCAGAAACATGCCCAGTTCCTGAATCGTTATGGCGTGTCCATCATCGTCGTCGGCGATCAGGATGGTGCTGTTTTTGGCCTTCATGTAGGTTTGCCTGCCCCTATATCGCTATGGGTTTCGGCCGGCGCTGGCCGAATGATCGGATGGGCCGCTTCCGCCGTCCTGGCGGTCTGGCGCGGTCGCCGGCAACGCCACGAAAAACCGACAGCCCGCGCCGGGCTCCGATTCCAGCCAGACCCGCCCGCCGTGGCGTTCGACGATGGTGCGCACGATGTTAAGCCCCAGCCCGTCGCCTTCGGTCTCGCGCGGGGACAGGCGGTGGAACAGCTCGAACACTCGCTGCCGGTGCTCCGGCGCGATGCCGATGCCGTTGTCGGCCACGCAATAGACGCACTGGGCGCCGTCGCGCTCGCCGGTGACGGCGATGCGGCCGGGCCGGGTCGCATCGAGGTACTTGGTCGGTCTTGAGCGCCGAAATCGTTTCCAGCATGGTCTCGGCTTCGCGCCGGGCCTACCGGCGCTCCTGCTCGAAAATCCAGCCGGCCAGGGCGATCACTCCGGCGGCCAGTAGCAGAAAAACCACCGCCAGATGCCAGGGAAAGGAACTCGGGCGGGCGTCTGCGGGGAGAGGGGAGTTTTCGTGCAACCTCGGAATCCGACGACAGGTCTTGGTGGTGGCGAACGATATGTT
>JAPUDV010000086.1 GCA_027492875.1 Candidatus Competibacteraceae bacterium
ACCCAAGCGGATTCAAAATGAGAAATATAGCACATCCATGTCTGGAACACTACCCTTCGCGTGCTCAGGGAAGGGGTTTGTTTAGCCTTAACCGCTGCTCTGTTGCACCAGATTGGCCGTCTCCCTGAGCGCGACCGACAGCATCGCCAAATCCGGCTGACCCGCCGTCCGCAGATCGGCGAACACCCCCCGGCAGCGCTCGACCCCGGCCTGATTGTGCGCCAGCCAGCTTTCCAGACGCTCTTGCGGGGTTTGCGCGCTGACGGTCGATTGCAGCACGTCCAAGGTCAACGCCCGGCCCTGGTCGTACAGGATGTCGAGCAGCGCCGCTCGCGAGCGGTTCTGCCAGTGATTGGCCACCGGCAAATCGAGAATGCTTTGCCGCAACCAGTTCAGCGTTAGCCGGTTGGCCAAGCCGAAATACACCGTCGCCACCACGGTTTCGGGCAATGCCGTCTGCGTCGCCACCTCGACCAGATCCAACGCCGAAAACAGCCCGTTCAAACTGGCCGCCCACTGCGCCAGATCGACCGGAGCCCCCGCCGCTGCCAGTTCCCGGCAGGCCACCCGAAAGGCGTCCTGTTCGTCCGCCTGCAACAGGTTCGGCAGTTCGGCCGTCAGGGTCGCCACCCCAGGACTGAATTGCTTGACCACCGCTTCAATGGCCAGCGGTGGCCGGCGATGCCGCAACAACCACAAACTGGCCCGCTCCAGCAACCGCTGGCTGTAGCCGATCATGGTGATTTGCACGGGCGCGGGCACCTGGTTGTCCAGCGCTTCGATGGCGCTCCACAGCCGCCGGATCTCGAAGATTTCCCGCGCGGCGCTATAGGCGCGGGCGATGGTCGGATAGCTCTCGCCGGTTTCCTCCCACAGCCGGAACACGAAGGTGCTGCCCATGCGGTTCAGCGTGCTGTTGGTGATGTAGGTGGCGATGATCTCGCGCCGCAGCGGATGGTCCCGCATCGGCTCGACGAAGCGCGCTTGCAGCGGCCGGGGGAAATACATCAGCAGCTCGTTCTGCAAGTACGCGTCTTCCGGCACGTCGGAGGCCAGCAGTTCCTCGTACAGCGCAATCTTGCCGTAGGCCAGCAGCACCGCGAGTTCCGGCGGTGCTAGCCCCTCGCGGGCCGCTTCCCGCTCCGCCAGCTCCTCATCGCTGGGCAGGAATTCCAGGGCACGGTTCAGCTTTCCGGCCTTTTCCAGGGAGCGCATGACCCGAACGTGGTCGCCCAGCGACTCCGCCGCCTGGGCGCAGGTCAGGCTGATGGCCTGGGGTTGCAGGTAGTTCTGCCGCAGTACCAGTTCTCCCACTTCATCGGTCATATCGGCCAGCAACTGATTGCGCTGCTTTTCGGTCATGTCGCCGCTGCCGACGACCTGGTTCAACAGGATTTTGATGTTGACCTCATGATCCGAACAGTTGACGCCACCGGAGTTGTCGATGGCGTCGGTGAGCACCCGACCCCCACGGCGGGCGAATTCGATCCGACCCAGTTGGGTCAGGCCCAGATTGCCGCCTTCCCCCACCACCTTGCAGCGCAGTTCGTCGCCGTTGATCCGCACCGCGTCGTTGGCCCGGTCGCCGACCTCCGAATCGTTTTCCCGCCGAGCCTTGACGTAAGTGCCGATGCCGCCGTTCCACAGCAGATCCACCGGCGCTTTCAACAGATTGCGGATCAGCTCGTTGGGGGTCATCCGCTCGGCCCGGATGTCGAACGCCGCGCGCGCTTCCGGGCCGAGCTGAATGGATTTGGCGGTGCGGGAGAATATCGCTCCACCCGGCGACAGCAGGGACTTGTCGTAGTCGTCCCAGGAGGAGCGGGGCAGCGCGAACAGGCGTTCCCGCTCGCGGAAGCTGGCTTCGGGATCGGGGTTCGGATCGATGAAAACGTGCAGGTGGTTGAAGGCCGCCAGCAGCTTGATATGGCGCGACAGCAACATGCCGTTGCCGAACACGTCACCGGACATGTCGCCGATGCCGACCACGGTGAAATCGTCGCGGGTTTGAATGTCCGTGCCCATTTCCCGGAACTGGCGCTTGACCGACTCCCAGGCGCCGCGCGCGGTGATGCCCATCTTCTTATGGTCGTAACCCACCGAGCCGCCGGACGCGAAGGCGTCGCCCAGCCAGAAGCCGTACTCGGCGGAAATGCCGTTGGCGATGTCGGAAAACGTGGCGGTGCCTTTGTCGGCCGCGACCACCAGATAGGGGTCGTCGCGGTCGTGGCGCACGACCTGAGGCGGTGGAACGATGTGGCCGGCGACCCGGTTGTCGCTGAGATCCAGCAGGCCGCGAATGAAGGTCTGGTAGCAGGCGATCGCTTCCCGCTGCAAGTCCTCCCGTTTGGCCGGCGCCTGTTTGAGCACGAAGCCGCCCTTGGCGCCGACCGGCACGATGACGGCGTTTTTCACCATCTGCGCCTTCATCAGGCCCAGCACTTCGGTGCGGAAATCCTCGCGCCGATCCGACCAGCGCAGACCGCCGCGCGCCACCGGTCCGCCGCGCAGATGCACCGCTTCCAACCGGGGCGAATACACGAAAATCTCGAACATCGGGCGCGGCAGCGGCAGTTCGTCGATGCGGGTGGGATCGAACTTGAAGGACAGATACTCCTTGGGCTGTCCCTGAGGGTCGGTCTGGAAGAAATTGGTGCGCAAAGTGGCCTGGATGATGTTCAGGAACCGTCGCAGAATGCGGTCTTCGTCCAGACTGCTGACCTTTTCCAGCGATTCCTCGAGGGTCACCAGCAGCGCGGTGGCGTGCCGTTCGGCGCCGTCGCGGGCCTCGGGCGCGAACCGGGCGTGGAACAGATCCACCAGCATCCGGGCGATCGACGGATGATCGTTCAGGGTGCGCTCCATGTACGCCTGGCTGAACGGGATGCGGGTTTGCAGCAGATACCGGCAATAGGCGCGCAGCATCGCCACGTCGCGCCACGGCAGCCGCGCCGCCAGCACCAGCCGGTTGAAGCCGTCGTTTTCCGCCTCGCCGGTCCAGAGCCGGGCAAAGGCGTCCTGGAAAATGTCCTGAACCTGGGGAGCATCGACCTGAATGCCGACATCCTCGCGCATGTTGAAATCCAGCACCCACAACCGGGCGCCGTCGCGGGTGGCGATTTCGTAGGGGCGCGCGGTCAGCACCCGCAGGCCCATCCGCTCCAGCATGGGCAGTACGTCGGACAGCGGAATCGGCTGCTCGGGGCCGAAAATCTTGAAGCGCAACAGTCCTTCCGGGTCTTCCAGCGGCCGGTACAGCCGCATGTCCAGCGGACAGGCGGCGCAAATCCGGTCCAGCCGCAAAATGTCGCTTACTGCGGTGCGGGCGGTGAAATCCTCCTTGTAGGCGGCGGGAAAAGCCTGACCGTAGCGCTGGAACAACGTGTTGCCCCGTTCCTCGCCGCATTGTTCCAGCAGGGCGCGTTGCAGCTCCTCCTCCCAGGATTGCGTAGCCTCGCGCAGCCGGGCCTCCAATTCCACTACGGAATACTCGGGAATCCTGCCGGGCTTGGCGCGGATGGAAAACCAGAGCTGCGCCATCACCGATTCGGTGAACTGGGTGGTGAAGGTGGAGGATTCGCCGTTAAAAGCCTGCATGAGAATGGTTTGTACCCGCAACCGCACCTCGGTATTGTATTTTTCTCGATGCACATATACCAGACAGGAAACAAAACGGTCAAACATGTCCTTGCGAGCGAACAGCCGCAGCCGCTGCCGCTCCTTGAGGTGCAGGATGCCGGTGGCGATGTCGAGCAACTCGTCGTCCGTGGCCTGAAACAGATCGTCGCGGGGAAAAGTCTCCAGGATGTTCTGCAAGGCCTTGCCGGCGTGGCCCCGGGGCGAAATGCCGGAGCGGGCCAACACCCGTTCGATCTTGCCGCGCAGCAGCGGAATCCGTCGCGGGTTGGTGTTGTAGACCTGCGCGGTGAACAGGCCCAGGACAAGCTGTTCGCCGACGATCTGACCGTCCGCGTTGAAGCGTTTGATCCCCAGGTAATCCAGCGGTACCGGGCGGTGAACCGTAGAGCGAGCGCCGGCCTTGGAGATGATCAATGGTTTGGCGATCTGGGACGACCGGCCCAGTTCGAGCGGTAGCACGGCCAAATCGCGGGAAATAGCGCTGTCGTCGCTGCGCAGCAGACCGAGGCCGGAGCGGGGCACGGCGCACAGCGACAGTTGATCCTCCTTCTCCAGCAGTTCGTAATCGCGGTAGCCCAGAAAGGTGAAATGCTCGTTCGCCGCCCAGCGCAGAAATTCCTGGATATCGCCGATTTCCGAGGCATGCAGGGGGAGTTTGGCGGTTTCCAGGCCGGCGGCGATGTCCGTCAGCCGCTCGCGCATGATCGGCCAGTCCTCGACGGCGGCGCGCACGTCGCCCAACACGCGCAATAACCCCGCTTGCAGGTCGGCCAGCAACTTGGGATCGGTGAGCCGGTCCACCTCGAAATGCATGGTGGCTTCGCTGAGGCCTTCATCGGTCCCGCCCGGAAGAATCTGTTGCAGATGACCGTCTGGGTCGCGCGCCACCCGCAGGACTGGGTGGATGACCTGATGCACCGTGAGACCGTGCCGGTTGAGTTCCATGGTCATGGAATCCACCAGGAACGGCATGTCGTCGGTGACGATTTCCACCACGGTATGGGTGCACTGCCAGCCGTGCTCCTCGAAACTGGGGTTGTAGGCCCGGATGATCGGGATGCCCGGTCGCCGCTGGCGGCTGAGATTCCAATGGGACAGGACCGCGCCGTAGAGGTCTTCCGGGTCTCTTTCGACCAAATCCTCGGCCGCCACCCAAGCGTAATAATGGCGTACGAAAGAGTGCGCCATGTCCACCGCCGGTTCGGGCAAACGCTCCCGCAGCAGCTCGGTCACGCGCTCGATCAGTTGCGTCGCTTTATCGGTGAGTTTGCTGGTCATCCGCATTACCTCGCTGGGTGTTATCTTTATAGGGTCGGCACGCCGCCACCGGTACGGGTTCCGGTGGTTCGATTTTGGACGGTCGGCACGAGTCAAGAGCCAGTTTCCGCGAGTAACGGCTTGGCGCCACGACCCGCCGCGTGCTCGATCCCTTTCGGGCCATCTTGCGTCGAAACTTTCTGATGGGCGGTTTTTTCATAATAGTCGCTGGTGGCGGCGCGAGTGACGGAAGGTTGACGGCCAACGGCCGAAAGCGCCGCCGACAGCCCTGTAACGAAGATCTGGAGGGGAACCACATGACGTATTCCGAACGTATCGCCAGCAGCGCGGAAATCGTGGCGTTTTGGTTCGCGGAGGCGGTCAAGCCGCTGTGGTTCGCGGCCACGCCGGAGTTCGATGAGGCGTTGCGCGAGCGTTTTCTGACCACGTATCGAGCGGCGGCGACCGGCCGGCTGGAGGATTGGGAACAGACGTCGCCGGGTGCGCTGGCCTTGGTAATCGTGTTGGATCAGTTTCCGTTAAACCTGTTTCGGGGCCAACCCGGGAGCTTCGCCACCGAAGCCGCCGCCCGCTCGGTGGCGGATCGCGCCATCGCCGGCGGTTTCGACCGGGCATTGAGCCCGGAACAACGGTCGTTTTTATACCTGCCGTTCATGCACGGCGAAGCGCTGGCGGACCAGGAACGCTCGGTGCGGCTTTACCAGCAAGCCGGATTGGAGGAAAGCCTGCGTTTCGCTCGCCATCACCGCGACCTGATCCGCCGCTTTGGCCGGTTTCCCCACCGCAACGCCATCCTGGGGCGGGAGAGCAGTCCGGGGGAGATCGCCTATCTCGCCTCGCCCGAGGCGTTTCTCGGCTAAAGTGGGCATCCGGCACGAAAGATGCTTTCAGGGTTATAAAATATGCTGTGGGTCCAAAAGTACGGTCCACGCGCACTTTCAGAACGGGGTAAGCGCTGGCGTATTTGCCGGGATGTTCCTCTTGAAGGTCGAAGACGGTCGAGAGCTTCATCAGATTCGATGGACTTGGCAGACCATGGACGGAACGTGGGTGCAAGCGCCGGCGCGAGGTCAACCGGTCTGCCTGGAGGACGAGTCGCTGAGATGCAATCCGAGTCGCTGCCCGAACCGGAAATCTACACGCCTTTCGTGCCGGTGGTCGGGGAGCGGCGCAGCCACAATGCGAACCAGATCTTTCGCGGCAAGGTGGATCGGGACGGCGCCCTGCGCATGCGCCCAGACGGTGCGAAGGCGTTGGAGCTGTCTCCTGGCGAGCACGCCATCCACCAATCCGAACGGGGCGAAATCCAGGTCGTGATCGAGTTGGACGACACCGTGCGCCGCAGTATGTCGCGTTGCTGCGCGGTCACGGTCTGCGGTACCGGGACAGCACGCCCCTCGGTCCGCTCATCGACCGGCGGACCTCCGGCGGCTATTGCGATCCCTTTTCAAAGACGCCCTTCCACAAGTACGTACCGGTCCACCTTCGGAAGCTGGAAAGGGTCGCGCAAGAGGTCTCCCCGTAACCTTGGTGGCCAGGGACGATGGCTGCGCGCCACGGCGCCGAGAAGCCCAGGATGACATCCGCTCTTGGTAGGGCTTCATTTAAGAAATGATATAAGCCAACCCTTTGATTATCGAAGGGTGATATTGCTTTTGGCGCCGTTTTCTGGAAAATATTAAATGTTATTTGAAAAATACATTTAACTATGTTAGCCTTCTTACCCATGGAGGTGAAACATGAACGCAACGACCGATCTGTTCCTACCTGCGGCGGCGCTACTAGCCATCTCACCCGCCGCTCCAGAACAGCTTTTCAGCAGCGACCTGGACGCCATTCACCAGGAATTCCGGGCGCTGGCCTCCATCTGGCATCCAGATCGCTGCATGCATCCCGAAGCGACCACGGTGTTCCAACATCTCGGCCGGCTCTATGACGCGGCGCTCGAAAAGCGGCGCAACGGCATCTGGCAAACCCCCGGTCTGCTGCAGCTGCGCGCGCTCGACGGCACCGAGTTCCGCATTCGCTACCACCAGGCCCGCCCCTTCGAACTGGGTCAGCTATTCATCGGCGACGGGATCGTGGCCACTCTGGTAGATCGAGCGTATTCTGACCTGTTTCAGAACGCCCTCGCCACCATCGACCGCCTGCCCTGCGCCGATGTCCACATGGCGGCGGAAGTCAGGCGCTCCGTACCGGAGATCATCCGTTGCGTCGAAATCGGCGCCGGAGCGGTGCTGGTGGCGCGCAAGACGCCCGATCTGCTGCTGTTGCGCGATGTGCTCGACCACTACGACGGCCGCCTGGACGCCCGCCATGTAGCCTGGATTCTCAGCTCGCTGCTCAACCTGGCCTGCTACCTCGACTACGCGGGCCTGGTCCACAACGCCATTTCGACGGAAACCTACTTCATCTCGCCGCAAGCGCACGGCGGCGCGCTGCTCGGCGGCTGGTGGTACGCGGTTCGGCAGGGAGCACCGCTGCGCGCCGCGCCCGCCTGCACCGTCCAGTACGCTCCGTTCGAGGTCATGACCCACCGGCGGGGCGACCACCGCACCGACCTGGAGCTGATCCGGGCGCTGGGTCGGGAGCTGTTGGGCGATATCACCGGACTGCGGCTGGCGCGCGCAAAGGCCGCCCCGCCGCCGATGATCGACTGGCTGCGGTTGCCGGCCGGCGCTTGCGCCCTCGACGATTATCAAACCTGGCAGCGCCAGGTATTGCCCGCCAGCTTCGGCGAACGTCGTTTCGTCGAGCTGAATTTAACCCGTCAAGACCTTTACTAACCCGAAAGGAGAACGCCATGGGAACCGCTCGCTGGGATCCGACCGACTGGACCCGTTACGCCGCATCGACCGCTCGCAAAACCACCGACGCCGTGTTCGCCTCGCGCGGCATGGCCAAGGATCTCGACCCGCTGGGCGCCGCCCTGCGCGAATCGCGGGATTCGGACCTCAACCCGGCATCGACCGCCATCGTGGTCGGGCTGGACGTGACCGGCTCGATGGGCATGATCGCCGACGCCCTGGCGCGCAAGGGACTGGGCACCATGGTCGAGGAGATCCTGGCCCGCAAGCCGGTGTCCGATCCGCACATTCTGTGCGCCGGGATCGGCGACGTGCTATACGACCAAGCGCCGTTGCAGGTAACCCAGTTCGAGGCCGACATCCGCATCGCCCGGCAACTGGAAAAAATCTGGCTGGAAAAAGGCGGCGGCGGCAATTCGTGCGAGTCCTACACCCTGCCATGGTACTTCGCGGCGCTGCACACTTCGATCGACTGCTTCGAGAAGCGCGGAAAAAAAGGCTATCTGTTCACGGTCGGCGACGAAGAACCGCCACGCGATCTGCCGGCGAAGGCCATCGCCCGCTTCATCGGCGACCAGCCGCAACGCGACTTCAGTTCCCACGAGTTACTCACGATGGTCAGCCGGATGTACCACGTCTTTCATGTGATCGTCGAGGAAGGCTCGCACGCTCGCCACGACCCGAAAGGGGTACGGAACCGCTGGACCGATCTACTCGGACAGCGGGTGATTGGCCTGGCCGATCACACCAAACTGGCGGAAGTCATCGTGTCGGCCATCGAGGTCAACGAGGGCCACGACAAGGACCGGGTGGTGAAAAGCTGGTCGAAGCAGACTGCCCTGGTGGTGCAGCGCGCCGTGGGCGGGTTAACGCCGACCGTCAGCCCGGCATCCGGCGTGGTGCGGTTCTAACGAAGGACATGGCGGAGACCACCATCATGTGCCCCACCAAAACCGCTCGGGTCGTGATCGGCGCTCAGTTTGGCGACGAGGGCAAGGGTCGACTGACCGATGAGTATGCGGCGCAAACCGGCGGCGATGGGATCGTGGCGCGGTTCAACGGTGGGGCGCAGGCCGGTCATACGGTGGTCGCGCCGGATGGCCGGCGCCATGTGTTCAGCCATATCGGCAGTGGCGCGCTGGTTGGGGCCGCCACCTACCTGTCGCGCTTTTTCGTCGCCAATCCCCTCCTGTTCCTGAAGGAATGGGAGATGCTGGCGACCCAGGGCGTCACGCCAGCGGTCTACGTCGATCCCGCCAGCCCGGTCACTACCCCTTACGACATGATGATCAACCAAATCGTCGAGCGGGAGCGGGGAGCCGGCCGGCACGGCAGTTGCGGCATCGGTTTCGGCGAGACCCTCGAACGCAACCTGGACACCCGTTTCGCTTTGACCGTCGCCGATTTGGCCGATCCCTCAGCGCTGGCCGACCGGCTCGACCTGATTCGCCGCCAGTACGCGCCGGCACGGCTCGCCCGGCTGGGCTTCGCGCGCGCGAGTGAACCGAACGCCGCTCTGTTCCGATCGGACGCTATTCTGGAGCATTATCTAGCGGATGCGGGGCGCTTTCTGAACGCCACGATCACCACCGACGCACGGGCCGCGATCCGAGATCGCCCCCTGATTTTCGAGGGTGCCCAGGGTCTGCTGCTCGATCAGGATCGCGGCTTCTTCCCGCACGTCACCCGCTCCAACACCGGGCTGCGCAACATGTTGGCCCTGGCCGGCGAACTGGGCCTGGAACGACTGGACGTGACCTATGTCAGCCGCGCTTATCTGACCCGGCACGGCGCCGGCCCGCTGCCGCATGAATTGCCCGAAAAACCCTGTCCGGGGATCGTCGATGCGACCAACGTGCCCAATGCGTATCAGGGCGCGCTGCGGTTTGCCTGGCTGGATCTGGACCTGCTGGCCCACGCCATCCAGGCCGATTTGAGCGATGCGGCGGCTTATCTCGCGCTGACCGTGGACGCGAGCCTGGCCCTCACCTGCCTGGATCAGCTCGGCGACGAACCCGTGCGCTATCATCAAGGTAGCCGCGTCCGTCGGACCTCGCTGGAGGCTTTTGTGGCGGCGGCGGCGGAAACCACGGCGCTGAAACCAACGCTGCTCAGCTTCGGCCCCGCTCGGGAGCGGATGCCGCACCCTCTCCGATAATCCGTCGAGGTTGCCCAGGGAACTGGGAAAGCTGGCGGCACAACAAAATTGTAGACTTGCGGTGGGCACGCCGGTTTGCCCGACCCTCCACCATCCGGCGCGCACCGCCATTCTCTACTACAGAACCCTGCCCACGAGGACTCGCATGGTCGATCTGCTGCACTACGAGCACGGCATTTACGCCTTCGATTCGGGCTACATCCGCCCCCAGCTCACCGCCATTCATCTGATCGTCGAAAACGGTCGGGTCGCGGTGGTGGATACCGCCAACAACGCTGCCTTGCCGCACGCGCTGGACGCCGTGCGCCAACTCGGCCTGACGCCGGCCAGCGTCGCCTACGTCTTTCTGACTCACGTCCACCTGGATCATGCGGGCGGCGCCGGCGCCATGATGCAGGCGTTCCCCGAAGCGCGCCTGGTCGTGCACCCGCGCGGGGCGCGGCACATGGCCGAACCGGCCAAGCTGTTCGCCGCCGTGCAGGCGGTTTACGGCGAAGCGGAAGCCCGCCATTTGTACGGCGACCCGATTCCGGTCAGCCCCGAGCGCATTCTTTCCGCCGGCGAAGGCTACAGCTTGGATCTCGGTGGCCGAACCCTGATCTGTCTGGAGACCCCCGGCCACGCCCGCCACCATCTGGCTCTACACGATACGCGCAGCGGTTGCCTGTTCACCGGCGACATCTTCGGCCTGTCCTTCCGCGAACTGGATGTGGACGGGCGGCCCTCGATCATCCCCACCACCACCCCGACCCAGTTCGAGCCCGAAGTCATGCACGAATCGGTGGAGCGGATTCTGGCCTGCCAACCGGAGGCGCTCTACCTGACCCATTTCTCCCAAATCGAGGATATCCCGCGCCTGGGCGCCGACCTGCACCGGCTGATCGACGCCCATGTGGCGGTGGCCGAACGCGAGCGGGAGGCCGGTCCCGAGCGCGGCGCGCGCATTCTGGCCGGATTGTGGGCGCTGATGGAGACCGAGGCGGCCCGGCAGGGCTGGCCGCTGCCCGCCGATCAGTGGCGCGCGGTGCTGGAATCGGACATCGAACTGAATGCGCAGGGTCTGGATTACTGGCTGGATCAGACGCAGCCGGCGGCCCGAGCGCCGCTTTAGAGGATATCTGGCACAGGATGTGCATTTTGAGTTCAAACTGCTTCAAACTTTCTGGATATAGCTTTCCTATACAGATCGTCATTGTACAGGACAAAAATAACTTACTGAAAATTAAGATAAAA
>JAPUDV010000087.1 GCA_027492875.1 Candidatus Competibacteraceae bacterium
CCAACGGCGGGGTGGATACCTCGGCGTCGCAGAGCTTCGTCATCACCGTAAGCCCAGTGAATGACCCACCGGTGGCGCAGAACAAAACCGGTTTCAGCGCCCAAGCCAATATGAAGGTCGCAGGCATCAACGCGGGGTTGTTGACCGGCGTGACCGACGCCGACAGCGGCATCAACGGTTGCACGCCGACGTTTAGCGTGGCCAGCATCAACTCGGGAACGAACGGCACGGTATCGGCCGTCAATCTCGCCGCCGGCACCTTCGATTTCGAACCTACCCCAGGCTTCACGGGTACTGCCACCGCCACCTATACCGTGAGTGACGATGGTTGTCCCGGCACCGCGACCAGTTCGGCTGCCACGATCAGCATCAACGTGGTGGGGCCAGTGATCTGGTTTGTGAACGGAGCGGCGGCGGCGGGTGGCGATGGCACGCTTGCCAAACCCTTCCAAACCGTCGCGGCGGCTGATGCAGTCGATGTGGCGAATCAGCGTATCTTTGTCTTCAGCGGTACTTACACCAACGGCATCACATTAAACTCGGACGAGTGGTTGATCGGCCAGGGCGTGAGCGGCGCGAGCTTCGACGCGGTATTCGGAATCACACCGCCGACGGGCACCATCGCAAGGCCCGCTATCGCTGGCGCGCGCCCGACGCTGCAAAACACCGTTACCCTGGGCACCAACTCCCAAGTCAAGGGCCTAAATGTTGCGAGCACCACTAACACTGGTATCACGGCTTCCGGCAAGACCGGACTGGTGACGGGCGAGGTAAGCGTGACCACCACCACCGGCACTGCCGCCAATTTCAGCAGCTCCGGCGGCACGCTGAGCTTTACCTCGATCTCGGCCAATGGCGCCGCCAACGGCATCGCCCTCAACACCACCACCGGTAGTTTCACCGTGACCGGCGACGGCGCAAACCCCGGTTCTGGCGGCACGATTCGCAACACCTCGGGCGCAGACGGCGCGACGACCGGCAACGGTATTTACCTGTCGAGCGCCAATAACGTCTCGCTATCGTGGATGCAGCTTAACGACCATCCGAATTTCGCCATCCGAGGGGTTACTGTCGATGGCTTCACGATGGATCACACAGTTGTGAGCGGGACAAACGGGACTAATGGGGCGATCGATGAAGCGAGCGTCGCCTTCGACGGACTGACAGGTTCGGCGACGATCTCGAACAGCAGCATCAGCGGAGGCGTGGAGGACAATTTCCGGGTGCGGAATAGTTCAGGAACACTGAACAGGATCACATTCACTGCGGACACCTTCGGCCCGAACAACTCCACAACAGGTAACGACGGCCTGAACCTGGAACCTAGCGGGTCCGCTGTCATCAACGCGACGATCCAAAATAGCTTCTTCACTTCTGCGGCTGGCGACCTCTTCCAGTTCAATCACATCGGAACTGCTGCGTGCGACCTGGTCTTCACGGGTAATACGCTATCGAACAACCATCCAGCCATCGCCACTGGCGGCGGCGGTGTGACGATTGGCGGCGGCGATAATGGCGGCAGCCTGACCTACAACATCTCCGGCAACTCGTTCCGCGACGCTGTTGGTCACGAGATCCTGATTGTGAAATCCATCGGTTCCGGTTCGTACACGGGGACTTTCGATAACAACACGATCGGAGCCACAGGCGTTGCTAACTCCGGTTCTCTGGAAGGTTCTGGTCTCAAAATTCAGAACGCAGCATCTGGTACGGTGACGGTAGCAACCACGAACAACACCATCCGCCAATACAACAACGATGGCATCCTGCTACAAGCAGGCGCAGGCGTAGCCGCCAGTGGCAACTTCAACAATACGGTAACCGGGAATACGGTTGGACCGTTGGGAACGAATACGAGCGCTGCTCAGGGCGTAGGCATTCGAGTTACCAGTGGGGTTGTCTCAGGTGACTCGTTCCAATTTTGCGGGCGGATTAATGGCAACACCCTCACCGGATCAGGTATTTCCGGCAGCGACAGCGACTACCGATTGAGACAGCGCTTCAATACGACCGTTAGGTTACCCAGCTATGGCGGCGCCGCAGGAGATACAGCGGCCGTAGTCAACTTCGTTGACGGGAACAATACGGTAACCCTTCCTCTTCCCGCTGGTACAGCGACCGCAGCCTTCCCTACAACCGGCGGCGGCTTCATTGGAACCGGAACGACGTGTCCGTAACTACTCAACAAACAGAAACCACTGAGGAGGCATTATGGCCGAACCTTTTCTCTCAGAAATCAGGATCATGAGCTTCGGCTTTCCTCCCAAGGGTTGGGCGTTGTGCAACGGCCAGCTCTTGCCGATCAACCAAAATCAGGGGCTCTTTTCACTCCTCGGCACGACCTACGGTGGCGACGGGCGCGTCAACTTCGGGTTGCCGAATTTGCAAGGTCGCGTGCCCATCCACATGGGCAGCGGCCATACGCTCGGCGAACGGGGCGGCGAACAGGGGCACACCTTATCGATCTCTGAAATTCCGACGCACACCCACTCTGTCGCAGCCTCAAGCACGGCGACGGGCGGCAATGCGAACCCCACCAACAGGTTCCTGGGCGGCGGTAACAATGTTTACCACAGCGCAGCAAGCTGGACTTCCCTAAACCCCGCGACTGTAGCGACTGTTGGCGGGGGTCAGGCGCATCTCAACATGCAGCCGTTTCTGGTGCTTAATTTCTGCATCGCCCTGCAAGGCATTTTCCCCTCGCAAAACTAGCGGAGAAGCACATGGCGCAACCTTATGTTGGTGAAATCCGAATGTTTGCGGGGAATTTCGCCCCCGCCGGTTGGATGTTCTGCGAGGGGCAACTGCTCCCAATCTCCGAATACGAGACACTTTTCAATCTAATCGGCACAACTTATGGCGGCGATGGCCAGAGCACCTTCGCGCTCCCCGACCTGCGCGGGCGCGTCCCTCTCCACTTTGGGAACGGCTTTACGCTTGCCGAGACCGGCGGTGTTGAGACCGTGACGCTTACATCGTCGCAGATCCCAGCGCATAGCCATCCATTTCTAGCTGCTGGAGTAACCGGCAATCAGATCAGTCCCGCCGGCAACCTTCCAGCCAACTCCTTCAATGTAACTCCCTACATCAACGATGTGCCAAATGGCAATATGAATGCGAGCGCTATAGGGTCGGTGGGCGGCAGTCAACCACACAACAACTTTCAACCTTACCTCTGCGTCGATTTCATCATCTCGCTTTTCGGGATATTCCCGTCACAAACCTAAGGAGGAGAAACATGGATCCCTTTGTCGCTGAAATTCGTATCTTCCCCTTTAATTTTGCCCCTAAGGGTTGGGCTTTCTGCGATGGGCAGCTTATGCCGCTCTCACAGAATACGGCGCTTTTTTCGCTGTTGGGCACCACTTACGGTGGAGATGGCAAGAGTAATTTCGCACTGCCTAATTTCCAAGGCAACGCGCCGATGCACCCTGGTCAGGGGCCTGGCCTCTCGCTCCATGACTTGGGGGAGACAGGTGGCTCCGAAACGGTAAGCTTACTCGAAAGCGAGATACCGGCCCACTCACACGCTCTTAGAGCCGCTGCCCTGGATCCAGCAGAGGTGAATATCGTCGGCCCGAACGCATCGTTCGCGCCGTCAACTGGTGGAGCGCTGTATCAGGCAGCCTCCAACGTGGCACTCTCCGATCAGAGCCTGACCCCCGCTGGCGGCGACCAACCGCATAACAATATGCAACCCTACCTCACGCTGAACTTCTGCATCGCCCTGCAAGGCGTTTTCCCGCCTCGTACCTAGACGATCTCTCTCATTTGGAACACGGTCATGCAAAGACGCGGGTTTATAAAAAATACGATACTTTTTACTGGAATGGCGTTGGGTGGCTGGATACCGGCAGGGATGGCCGCGCGTCCTGCGGTTAAGGCGCCACCGCGTATCCCGCTTAGCGAACAATTTAGCTACGACAATTTCAGGGCCTATGTCGGCGAGACGTTCCAAGTCTACGGTGGGCAAGGCTTGCGCACCGTCGCCAACCTGAAACTGGTCGGCGTCGATCGTCCCCGCCGGAGCAGGGAGACCGAGCAATTCGTGGCGCGCTTTCAGGGTTCTAGCGACGACCTTCTCGAAGGAGGGGTTTATCAGTTCCAGCATCTCACCGCTGGAGAATTTCGCCTGCTGATCGCGCCCACGGTATCGGACGGTCAAAGCCAGTATTACCGGGCTGATTTCAATTTGCTGCGTTGATGCCTCAGCCACCGTTCCGTCTCAGGCCCATCGATTCGGAAGACCGCGCGGTTCTTCTCCGCATCTACGCCAGCACGCGGGTGGAGGAACTCGCCCTCACCGCTTGGGATGAGGCACAGAAACAGGCGTTTCTCACCCAGCAGTTCGAAGCCCAGCACCATCATTACCAGACTCATTATCCGGAAGCACAGCTCGACCTGATCCTGCTGGATGACCAGCCCATCGGTCGGCTGTACGTCGCGCGCTGGCGGCGGGAGATCCGCATCATGGATATCGCGCTGCTGCCCGATTACCGCAACCAAGGCATCGGGGGCGAATTGCTGCGTGATCTGTTGGCGGAAGCCGCCGCCACGAACCGACGCCTGACCATTCACGTCGAGCGCCACAATCCGGCGCTGCGGCTATATCGACGCATGGGATTCGAGCCGGTCGGCGGAACGGGCATTTACCTCCTGTTGGCGGTGGAGTCGCCACCCGACCGGGAAACCGAACCGCTCAGGTAAAAATCGCCTCGTAGCGCATCGTCTGGTCCGCTGGACCGAGCGGAACCAGAAAAATCCCCTGTTCGCCCATCGATGCATTTCGCAAGGGGTAAATAGCCTGCGGCAGCAGCGGCGTCAGCGGGCCGGAAAACAACAACGAGTAGGCTTGCCGCCGGTTGCCGCTTTCGGCGCCCAGCGGGGTGACGGCGGTCAGATGCAAGTTGATCTGTTTTTCCGATCCGAAGTGGGTCTGGAACACTTGTCCCAAGCGCGCAGACCAATCGTTTGCGGTAAGAATATCCAGCATGGTTTCTTCTCTATCGATGATAAATGTTCACTCCCCTCTCCCCTTGAAGGAAAGGAGCTGGGGGTGAGGGGGCTTTTCAAGCACCTAAGTTTATCGCAGGAGGTCCATTTTTCATGACGGCGGACGCGGGTCGGGAAAGATTGACCTCCGTGGCCGGGATTTTCGCCCCAATCAGGCAGAGGATAGGCAAAGCCCCGTGGCAGTTAAACCACGGCTCGCTTCAAGCAAGAGCGGACTACGCTGGCGGCGGGCAGCAATTCTGTTAGAGTTTTCCACCTTCGCTCGATTCCACGCACAGCAGACAGGAGATGGTCGTGAATACGGTAGAAAAGCACAGTCGATTTAAATTTCCCTCGCTGCTTTTGCCTTCGATGGCCGCGCTGGCATTCCTGGCGCTGACCGTATCGGAGGGTTACGCCGTGTCGATGGGCGGAGAATCACCGCCGGCGGCTGGCAGCGTGCCCAAGATACTGACCGCACCACGGCTGAAACGGGATTACCGCGCGGCCACGATTCCCCTCCAGATCACGTTGGACCCCGCCACGCTGGCGGAGAAAACCACGCTGGCGACGCAACGCAAGGATCAACCCCTGAAGATCGGGTTCACGCGGGAAGTGCCGCCGTCCTATCAGGGCAATTTATATCCGTGGCTGTCGTGGGAGTCCCTACCCGACGGCGGTCGAACCACGGCGTTCTCGCTCACCTCGCCGGGCGCGCGCGCGATCCGGGTGGCGATGGATTTGGAGGGATTGCCCCAAGGCGTGGAAGTGCGCTTTTTCAGCCTCAAGAATTCTGAAATCTTCGGCCCCTTCACGGCCCGATCCAGTCGTGTTCAGAATGTCGCCAGCGCCGAACCCACGCCGGCCCTGTTCTGGTCGCCGGTCATCGAGGGGGAAACCGCCGGAGTGGAGATTTACCTGCCGGCTTCGGTGACGGGCGAGTTTTCGATCGAGGCGCCCAAAATACAACACCTGGCGCATTCGCTTCAGGATTCGGACGCGAAGAGTCTCTCCGGGATCGGCAGTTCCGGATCTTGCAACATTGACGTCAAATGCCGGGACACGGTGCCCAACAACTTAAGCGCTGCGGTGGCCAAAATCATCTTCAGCACAGCCGACGGCACTTTTCTATGCACCGGAACCTTGCTCAACGACAACGATTCCAGTAGCTGGACTCCGTATTTCATGACCGCAAATCATTGCCTGTCGACGCAATCGGTCGCCAACACCATCGACAGCTATTGGTTTTTCGAACGCGCGGTCTGCGGAGGGCCGGACCCCACCTCCGTCACCCACTTCACCGGTGGCGGCGATCTACTGGCCACCGGCGCCAACAGCGATTTCACCTTCCTGCGCTTGCGGGATGCCCAAATCAGCAGCCTGTCAGGCATACAGTTTGCTGGCTGGACCACGACCAATCCGACCGGCCGGACGGTCACCGGCATTCACCATCCCAGTGGCGACTTGAAAAAATGGAGTCAAGGCACCGCCAACGGTTATGCGCCCTATGGCGAGCGGGTTAACGGATCCGGCAGCCACACCCAGGTCACCTGGTCGCAAGGCGTCACCGAGGGTGGGAGCAGCGGATCCGGACTCTTCGCCATCACCGGCGAGCAAAACAGCCAGCAGCTTTTTGTCGGTAATTTGCACGGTGGCGGATCCTCCTGCTCGGATCAGACGGCGCCCGACTGGTATGGCCGCTTCGACGTCACTTACCCCGCAATCAGTCAGTGGCTGAATGCGCCCAGCAGCGGAGCCCATCTGGAAAGCCCGCAGCAGGGTTCGTTCGAAAGCGGGATCGGTCTGATCCGGGGCTGGATCTGCCAGGCCAGCGCGGTGGACGTGCAAATCGACGGCGGCGCGCGCCAGCGGGTGGCCTACGGCACCACGCGGGAAGACACCGTCGCGGCCTGCGGCGACGCCAACAACGGTTTTGGCTATACGGTCAACTGGAATTCGGTGGGTAATGGCAGCCACAATCTGCGGGCCTTCGCCGACGGCGTGGAGTTCGCCAATGTCAACTTTACCGTGACCACCCTGGGCGTGGAGTTTCTGCGTGGGGCCAGCGCGGGATACACCTTGCCCAATTTTCCGCAGGCGGGCAGCGAAACCACCCTGGGCTGGGCTGAACCCCATCAAAATTTTGTGATTGTCGGCACCGGCCGGAACCGGACTTCTTCTCAACCGTCCACGGTGGTTTCGCGGGCGCAATTTCCCGCCTATCTGGAAAGCCCGCAGCAGGGTTCGTTCGAAAGCGGGATCGGTCTGATCCGGGGCTGGATCTGCCAGGCCAGCGCGGTGGACGTGCAAATCGACGGCGGCGCGCGCCAGCGGGTGGCCTACGGCACCACGCGGGAAGACACCGTCGCGGCCTGCGGCGACGCCAACAACGGTTTTGGCTATACGGTCAACTGGAATTCGGTGGGTAATGGCAGCCACAATCTGCGGGCCTTCGCCGACGGCGTGGAGTTCGCCAATGTCAACTTTACCGTGACCACCCTGGGCGTGGAGTTCCTGCAAGGGGCTAGCGGTCTGTACCGCCTGCTTGACTTCCCACGGACCGGCAGCAACGTCGTCGTGAACTGGGCCGAACCCCATCAGAATTTCGTGATCGTCTCGTTCACCAGATAATGACGGAGTTTCTCCCTCTCCGCGGACGGAGGCGAGCAAAGCGCCGCTCGCGGAGAGGGGGTATAAAACCCGCGTGTTTACCTAATAACTTCCAACTCATCGTGAAAAACAGGAGCTACGCAGTTGCTTGGTCGTGGGGTAAGCAAGCGGGATGAACCCACCCAAAGTCAGTGACCGCGATTATGTCCTGGGCTGTAGCAGCAAGACCGCGAAGGATCCGCAAGTGGAACATGTCCGCCAAGAGAGATCTGGATGTCGATGGGGAACCTGCTTGTTGTGGGCTTACCCGTGCGACAAATGCCGCGGCCTGATTCCCACCGCCAGCACCGCCAGCAGATAAGCCCCGCCACCGGCCGCAACCAGCCAGATCAAATGCCATAACCGTGCCCCGGCGCTGGCGTGCAACCACTGCTCCAAAGGTCCCACCCCGAACCCCAGCACCAGTCCCATCGTCAGGTTGGCCGCGCCCAGTTGCGTCAGGAACGCCGCCCAGCCGGCGCGCGGCTGGTAGATGCCGCGCCGCCGCAGGTTGACGAACAGCAGGCCGGCGTTGAGAAAAGCGGCCAGCGAGGTGGCCAGCGCCAACCCGGCATGGGCCAACGGCCAGACCAGAACCAGCACCATCGCGGTATTGGCGACCATGGCGATGACGCCGTACTTGACCGGGCTGCGGGTATCCTGGCGGGCATAGAAGCCGGGCGCCAGCACCTTGATCAGCATGAACGCCACCAGGCCCAGGGCGAACGCCATCAGGCTGCGGGCCGACATGGCCACGTCGCGGGCGTCGAACTCACCGTACTGGAACAGCGCCGACAGGATGGGGCCGGCGAGGATCACCAGCGCCACCGTGGCCGGAACTCCGATCAGCAAGGCCCAGCGCAGCGCCCAGTCCAGCGTTTGGGAAAAACCGCTCACCTCGGCGCCGGCATGCTGGCGGGACAATTTAGGCAGGATCACCGTGCCCAGCGCCACGCCGAAAATACCGAGCGGAAACTCCACCAGCCGGTCGGAGTAATACAGCCAACTGACGCTGCCGGAGACCAGAAACGAGGCGATCAGGGTATCGACCAGCAGATTGACCTGCGCCACCGAGGAGCCGAACAGCGCCGGCAGCATCAGCCGCAGCACCTGTTGCACGCCCCGGGACGCCCAGCCCCAGCGCGGTCGCGGCAACAGTTTCAGCCGCAGCAGGAAAGGCACTTGAAAGCCCAGTTGCACGATGCCGGCGATGAACACGCCCCAGGCCAGCCCCATTACCGGCCGTTCCATTCGGGGCGCGAGCCACAGGGCGGCGGCGATCATGCTCAGGTTGAGCAACACCGGGGTGACGGCCGGAATGGCGAACTTGCCGCAACTGTTCAGCACCCCGCCAGCCAGCGCGGTCAGCGAGATGAACAGCAGGTAGGGAAAGGTGATGCGCAGCATCTGCACCGTCAATTGATATTTGTCGGCATCGACGGTGAAGCCCGGCGCGAACAGCAGGATCAGCAGCGGCGCGGCCAGCACGCCGACGGCGGTGATGGCGAACAGAATCGCCCCCAGGGTGCCGGCCACCTGATCCACCAGTTCCTTCATGTCTGCCGGGGAACGCTGGGTCTGGTATTCCGAGAACACCGGCACGAAGGCCTGCGAGAACGCGCCTTCGGCAAACAGCCGGCGCAGAAAATTGGGGATGCGAAACGCCACGAAGAAGGCATCGGTACCGGCTCCGGCGCCGAACAGTTGGGCGTAGATCATGTCGCGGACGAAGCCGGTGACACGGGATAACGAGGTCATGGCGCTGACCACGCCGGTGGATTTGAGAAGGGCCTTGCTCATGGAGGGTGGGGGCCTGCGCTGGTCGGTTCGGAAGGCGCGGATGATAGCGGGATTGGCCCGGACTGTCAGCGACGCGGCGCACTTGGGGATTGACAGTACGGCGAAAGCTGTCAATATTCTTAGTCCTTTTTAACACCGCATCCGTGTTTAAGTTTATCTTTCTGAATTGTAAGGAGTATTTAACTTGGCCAATACCGCTCAAGCGAAGAAGCGCACCCGTCAGGCGGAAAAGCACCGCCAGCACAACGCCAGCATGCGCTCGATGTTGCGCACCTATGTCAAGCGCGTCATTAAAGCCATTCAGACGGGCGACAAGGCGAAAGCCGAATCGGAATATCGGACGGCCGTGCCGGTGCTCGACCGCATGGCGCGCAAGGGCCTGATCCACGCCAACAAGGCCGCCCGCCACAAGAGCCGCCTGAACCAGCACATCCGCGACATGCAGACGGCCTGACGCGCCTCTTTGCCATTCACGCCCTGTCCGCGCTTTCTCCTTCCCCATTCATCGATTTTGTGTCCGAGCCCACCGCGACAGGTGTTGTCTGGATCAAAAAAGGCTTGGGGACGGTACGAAAATGCCCCTCTACCCGTGGGAGAAGGGCTGGGGATGAGGGTTGTTTTTCAACGGCTCGAATCCCCAGAGGCTGTATAAAAACGCATCTTATCCCGGTTGTGGGAAAGCTTTTGGCTTTTTTAACCGTTCAATCCATGGATCGAGCCGCTGGAGCGCGAACCGCCCGGTGAGCTGGCCCGGTCACTTTGCCTGCCAGCCATTGCCGCGCGCCCCGTAATGATTCAAGTAGTAGTTGGGTCGGGGGTTATAGCCGCCGTACCCGTAACCGTGGTCGTAGCTGTAATTATCACAGTTGTAATACGAAATGCCGTCTACGAACACCGAGGCGCAACCGCCCGTCGGTGGAGGGTCTGGGGGGCCGATCGCTACCGGCGGGGCTGCGGCATCGGCGATGGCGGAACCGACCAGCGCACCGATGGCCAAGCCGATAATGGCCGCGCCCGCCGCTCCGCAGTTCCAACAACCTCCCCGGTAATCTCCCCGGTAGCCACCGTAGTAGCCGGGGCGGCCACCGTGGTGGCCCTCCGGGTTTCCCCGATAACCGCCGCCCTGATAACCGCCGCCCTGATAACCGCCGCCCTGATAACCGCCGCCATACGGTCCTTCCGCGTTTGCGCTGTGCAGCGGAACCAGCAGCATCCCGACCGCTCCGGCGAGTATCCAGTGTTTCAGTTTCATCGTGTTCATGGTTGTGTTCCTTCCGGTCAATCCGTCATGTTGTGGTATTGGGTCGCGCCCCACGACCCGCTTCAGGTTCGGCTCAACTATAGAGCTATAGACCCCGCGCGGGAGCTGCCGTTGTCTGCCAAGGACTCTTTTCATCCGACGGACGCGGTGGCGCCGAACGCCCTGGATTCGTGCAGCCGGGCGGTCACTCGGTCGTCGAGACCGCGGGCGAACTTGCCACCCCGGCCGTTGAAGCGGAAATCCAGCAACACCGGCCGACCGGCGCGATAAATTGTGATCGGTCCACGATCGCGTGCCCAGGTATCGTTGGAGAGCGCCACGCATCGTTGTCCCGCCCGGCGGTGGCCAGCAGGGCGAGCACATGCTGGCTATGCTTGGGGTCATGGCGGCGACCGGCCGGTTTGTCTTTCACCAAAGCGAGGAGAACACATGAAGATTAAGGCGTTGCACCCGTATGCCAAAGACGTGGATACAGTTTTTGGTTTGTTTCACGATCCCGATTTCATGAAGGACAAATACGCCGGGGTCGGCGCCCGTAATGTCGAGGTGCTGGAATGTTCCGGGAACGACGGCCGCTACAGCGTCAAGGTCAAGCGGGAAGTACCGGCCGATGTTCCGGGCCTGCTGAAGAAGTTTCTCAACCCTTGGAACACCCTCGTTCAGAGCGAGCAATGGGAAGGGCCGGCCGGCGGTCCCTACCGCTGCAAGATCACCATCGAGATTTCCGGGGTGCCGGTCAGCATGGGGGGAGAAATGGAACTACGCGCCCAGGATGCCGGCTGCGTCAACGACGTGCGGATCGAGGTCAAATGCGGGATTCCGCTGATCGGCGGCAAACTGGCCGATTTCGTCGGGAGCGACGCTGAAAAAGCGGTTCGGGCCGAATACGAATTCATCCACGCCCGGCTGGCCGGCGGATAATCGCGCGCGACGGAGCGAGCCTGCCCGCGCGGCGGCAGGCCGGCAAGGCCCGCTCCCGCCGTTCAGTCGAACAGCCCCGCCACCGACAGGTAGCGCTCGCCGGTGTCGTAGCAGAACGTCAGCACGCGGCTGCCGTCGGGAATTCCCGGCAGCTTCCGCGCCACCGCCGCCAGCGACGCGCCGGAGGAAATGCCGATGAAGATGCCTTCCTCTCTGGTGCAACGCACGGCGAACTTGAAGGCGTCGTCGTGGGCCACCTGAATGACGCCATCCAGGATGCTCGTGTTCAGCACCGCCGGCACGAATCCGGCGCCGATGCCCTGAATCGGGTGCGGGCCGCGCTGGCCGCCGCTCAGCACCGGCGAGGCGCTGGGTTCGACCGCGAAGGCCTTCAGATTCGGGAAGCGTTCCTTCAGCACTTCGGCGCAACCGGTGATGTGGCCGCCGGTGCCGACCCCGGTGATCAGATAATCCAGTCCGTCCGGAAAATCGGCGAGGATTTCCTGGGCGGTGGTGCGGCGGTGAATCTCGACGTTGGCAGGGTTCTCGAACTGCTGCGGCATCCAGGCGCCCGGCGTGCTGTCCACGATTTCCTGGGCTTTCTCGATCGCGCCCGGCATCCCCTTTTCCTTGGGCGTGAGCACCAGTTCTGCCCCCAGCGCCGCCAGATAGCGCCGCCGCTCCAGCGACATGGATTCCGGCATGGTCAAGATCAGGCGGTAGCCCTTGGTCGCGGCCACCAGCGCCAGGGCGATGCCGGTGTTGCCGGAGGTGGGTTCGACGATCACGGTATCGGCTGTGATCAGGCCACGCCGTTCGGCGTCCTCGATCATCGCCAGGCCGATGCGGTCCTTGATGCTGCCGCCGGGATTGGCCCGTTCCAGCTTCATCCAGACTTCGACCTTGCGGTCGGCGAACAATCGGTTGATGCGGACGTGAGGGGTGTTGCCAATGGTTTCCAGAATCGTGTGCGCTTTCATCGCTGGCTCTCTATCGGGCGGGGTTGAATTGCTTGCCGCACTCTTGCCGGAGGCGGCGGTCAGTATCCGTGATGAGGGCGGCCGCGTCGGATCGCTGCGGGCTCGGAGGGTTTGGGTGCGGCGCCGGAACAGAGTCCTGTAAACTAATCGATCTTCAACAGCTTGCCATTTAAAAATAGCAGGCGCAGCCAGCCAAGCATAAAGAATAATAAGGAATTTTTTTATAACCTTGAGCGAGGTTGCCCTGGTCGTTGCCTGCCTGCAAAGGAGATCGTGCATGTCCGAAGCTCGTTTTCGCGGTACCGACCGCTATGTCGTCACCGACGACCTGATGATGGCGGTCAATGCCGCCGTTACCTTGGGTCGGCCGTTGCTGGTCAAGGGCGAGCCCGGTACCGGCAAGACCCAACTGGCCGAGGAAGTCGCCAACGCCCTGAACCGGCCGTTTATCCAGTGGCATATCAAGTCCACCATCAAGGCCCAGCAGGGGTTGTACGAGTACGATGCCGTGTCCCGGTTGCGCGATTCGCAGTTGGGCGATGCAAAGGTGCATGAGATCGGCAACTACATCGTCAAGGGCAAGCTGTGGGAAGCGTTTACCGCCGAGACGCAGCCGGTGTTGCTGATCGACGAGATCGACAAGGCCGACATCGAATTTCCCAACGATTTGCTGCTCGAACTCGACCGCATGGAGTTTTACGTCTACGAGACCCAGCAGGTGGTCAAGGCGCAACATCGACCGATCATCATCATCACCAGCAACAATGAGAAGGAACTGCCGGACGCTTTCCTGCGCCGCTGCTTCTTTCACTACATCCGCTTCCCCGACAAGGAAACCATGGAGCGGATCGTGCGGGTACATTACCCGGATTTGAAAAAGCGCCTGTTGGCCGAGGCGCTGGAGGCGTTTTTCGAAATCCGCGACGTGCCGGGTCTGAAGAAGCGGCCGTCCACCTCGGAACTGCTGGACTGGATCAAGCTGCTGGTGGCCGAGGATATTCCCCCCGAGGCGCTGCGCGGCGACCCGCACAAGCTGATCCCGCCGCTGTACGGGGCGCTGCTGAAGAACGAGCAGGATGTGCACCTGTTCGAGCGGTTGCTGTTCATGTCGCGACGTAAAAAGGATTGAGAATCGCCAGCGCCCCTTTTCCGGTGGGAAGGGGGCAGGGTCGAGGGTTTCCGCTCATGATGACCGATTTTTTCCGCAAGCTGCGCCAGGCTGGCCTGCCGGTTACGCTGACCGAATTTCTGACCCTGCTGGAAGCGCTGAGCCAGCGGGTGACCACTCACAGCATCGATGAGTTCTACTATCTGGCGCGGGCGACGCTGGTGAAGGACGAACGTCATTACGACCGTTTCGATCAGGTGTTCGGCAGCCACTTCAAGGGACTGGCGACGCTGTTCGACGACATGATCGGCGCCGAGGTGCCGCTGGAGTGGCTGCGCAAGCTGGCCGAGCTGACCCTGAGCGAAGAAGACAAGCAGTGGATCGAATCGCTGGGCGGCTGGGAAAAACTGATGGAAACCTTTGCCCAGCGCATGGCCGAGCAGGAAGGGCGGCATCAGGGCGGCAACAAGTGGATAGGCACCGCCGGCACTTCGCCCTATGGAGCTTACGGTTACAACCCGGAAGGCATTCGCGTCGGCCAGGAGGACTCGCGCCACCGCCGGGCCGCCAAGGTTTGGGACCGCCGCGAGTTCCGCAATCTGGACGACACGGTGGAGTTGGGCACCCGCAACATCAAGGTGGCGTTGCGGCGGCTGCGTCGCTTCGCCCGCGAAGGCGCCGCGCAGGAACTGGATCTGGACGACACGATTCGGTCAACGGCCCGCAACGCCGGTTATCTCGATCTTAAGATGGTGCCGGAGCGGCATAACGCGGTGAAGGTGCTGCTGGCTCTGGATGTGGGCGGTTCGATGGACGACCATGTCCGGGTTTGCGAGGAGCTGTTTTCGGCGGCGCGCGGCGAGTTCAAGCATCTGGAGTATTTCTACTTTCACAACATGGTGTACGAGTCGCTGTGGAAGGACAACCGCCGCCGTTATACCGAGAAAACCGAGACGGTGTCGGTGCTGCACACCTTCGGGCGGGATTACAAACTGATTCTGGTCGGCGACGCCACCATGAGCCCCTACGAAGTGACCTACCCCGGCGGCAGCGTCGAGCACTTCAACCCCGAAGCCGGCGAGGTGTGGATGAACCGGCTGCTGGCGACCTACCCTCACGCCATCTGGTTGAACCCGCAGCCGCAGAACCGCTGGAGCTACATCCCCTCGATCCAGATGGTGCGGGAACTGATGGGCGGCCGCATGTACCCGCTGACGCTGGAAGGATTGGAAAAGGGCATCCGCGCCTTGCAGCGGTCGCGATGAACCCTGTTGGACGATAGCCATGCCGAGACCGGCGATGGCTCGAACGTGGCGCCTCCGTGGGATGGCCTGTCTGGAAAGTGATCTCAAAAGCCGATACGCAAGGGACTGCACCGGAGCGATTCATTGGCTTCGACCGGCGGCCGATACCGGATACGGCGAGATGCTTACGGGTTCGGTTTAATTCATCAGGACGGTTGCTTGAAATAGCGCAAACCCGATGATCTGATCGAGTCGCCAAGGCGGAGCGGGTGTGTTCGGCGTGGCTTGTTGCTCAATACCAGTGCGATTAATTCTCTTTATGCACCAATATAGATCAGCGAGCGATGTCCGCGTATTTCAAAATCAGTGGGTTTGTGGCCAAGCTTGCGAATGTCCGCCATGGCATGGTTCGTGCTAATGACGGTTGTGTTTTTTGATACCCGATCAATCCTGATCGGATTTTTCCGAGAACCCCGAGGAATCAATGACAATGAATGCTGCTGATGTGATGAAGTTGATCGAGGAAAAGGGCGTCAAGTTTGTGGATTATCGGTTCACGGACACCCGCGGCAAGGAGCAGCATGTCACCGTGCCCGTCAGCGCCGTGGACGAGGATGTGTTCGAGGACGGCAAAATGTTCGATGGTTCGTCCATCGCCGGTTGGAAGGGCATCCAGGAATCGGACATGATTCTGATGCCCGATCCGGCGACCGCCTGCATCGATCCGTTTTTCGAGGAGCCGACCCTGCTGTTGACCTGCGATGTCATCGAACCGAACACCATGCAGGGTTACGAGCGCGACCCCCGCTCGGTGGCGCATCGCGCCGAAGCTTATCTGAAGTCCACCGGCATCGCCGACACCGCCTACTTCGGCCCGGAAAACGAATTCTTCATCTTCGACGACGTGCGCTGGGGTGCGGACATCAGCGGCTGTTCCTACAAGATCGATTCCTCCGAAGCCGGTTGGAACTCCGAGCGCGTTTACGAGGGCGGCAACTTCGGTCACCGACCCGGCATCAAGGGCGGTTACTTCCCAGTGCCGCCGGTGGACTCCCTGCACGACATCCGCGGCGCGATGTGCCTGGCGCTGGAGCAGATGGGCCACACCGTCGAGGTGCATCACCACGAAGTCGCCACCGCCGGTCAGTGCGAGATCGGCGTCTTGTTCAACACCTTGGTGCGCAAGGCTGATGAAGTGCAGTCGCTGAAATACGCGATCCAGAACGTCGCCCAGAGTTATGGCAAGACCGTTACCTTCATGCCCAAGCCGCTGGTCGGCGACAACGGCAGCGGGATGCACGTTCACCAGTCGCTTTCAAAGGACGGCGTCAACCTGTTCTCCGGCGATCAGTACGCCGGCCTATCGGAAACCGCGCTGTATTACATCGGCGGCATCATCAAGCACGCCAAGGCGTTGAATGCCTTCACCAACGCCTCGACCAACAGCTACAAGCGGCTGGTGCCCGGCTTTGAAGCGCCGGTGATGCTGGCCTATTCGGCCCGCAACCGCTCCGCCTCGATCCGCATCCCTCACGTCCAGAACCCGAAGGGTCGCCGTATCGAGGTGCGCTTCCCCGATTCGACCGCCAACCCGTACTTGGCCTTCGCCGCCATGATGATGGCCGGTCTGGACGGCATTCAGAACAAGATTCATCCCGGCGAGCCGATGGATAAGGATCTCTACGATCTGCCGCCGGAGGAGGAGAAGGCCATTCCCAAGGTCTGCTTCTACTTCGACGAGGCGCTGGCCGCGTTGGATGCCGACCGCGAGTTCCTGATCAAGGGTGGGGTGTTTACCAACGATCTGATCGATGCGTATATCGATCTGAAGAATGGAGAAGTGACCCGGTTGCGGATGACCACCCATCCGGTCGAGTTCGATATGTACTACAGCCTGTAACATTCCGGGCTGCGATTGCAGCCGGATTGCCTGGTCGGAGGAAGCGCGACGCCCCCTTTATGGGGGCGTCATCGTTTGAGCCGGCTGCGTCAACCCGCCGAAGCGGCTCGATGCACTATGATGGTGCATAATGGGGCGATGGCTTGGGATCGCGCGCAACAACAGCGCGCCGACCGCGCTGTGCCGGATTGCAAATGTGGCATGCACTGCATGGATTCCGCCTGTGTCGGGCTGGCTTGACTTTTGCTTGATGGCTGACAGCCACCGGAAAACGAGGCCAACGTGCTGAAAGACTACCATCGCCGGGTTGTCGAGGGTTTGAGCATCGCCGTGCTGGTGCTGGACCGGCGGCTGCGGGTGTTGTTCATGAACCCGACTGCAGAAACATTGTTCGAGTTGAGTTTTCGCAAGGCGCACAAGCTGGCGCTTTCGGAGTTGATCGTCGGCACGGAAGCGTTTGTGGCCGGCTTGTGGCAATGCCTGGAGAGCGGTCATCCCTATATCGAGCGGGAACTGCAACTGGTGGTGCAACCCGGCCGCGTCGTGACCGTGGATTGCACCGCCGCGCCGCTGGTGGAACGCGACCCCCCCAGCGAACTGCTGCTGGAACTGCGGCAGGTGGACTGGCGGCTGCGCATCAATCGGGAAGAGCACATTTTGGCGCAGCACCACACCACCCGCACGCTGGTGCGCAACCTGGCTCACGAAATCAAAAATCCGCTGGGTGGGTTGCGCGGGGCGGCTCAGTTGCTGGAGCGGGAACTGCCGGACCCGGCGCTGCGCGAGTACACCGGCATCATCATCGGCGAGGCGGACCGGTTGCGCAACTTGGTGGATCGGATGCTCGGCCCGAACCAGTTGCCCAGCCACGGCGAGGTCAGCATTCACGAAATTCTGGAGCGGGTTTGCGGCCTGGTGGAAGCGGAAGCCGACCCCGGCATCCGCATCGAGCGCGATTACGACCCCAGCATCCCGCCGCTGTGGGGCGATGCCGACCGGCTGATCCAGGCGGTGCTCAACGTGGTGCGCAACGCGGTGCAGGCCCTGGGTCGGCAGGGCGCCATCACCCTGCGCACCCGGGTGCAGCGCCAGTACACCATCGGTTCCCGGCGCTACAAGCTGGTAGCGCGGCTGGACGTGATCGACGACGGTCCCGGTATTCCGCTCGAACAGCAGGAACATATCTTTTATCCGATGATCACCGGCCGCCCGGATGGAACCGGCCTGGGCCTGTCGATCGCGCAAAGCATCGTCAACCAGCACGGCGGCCTGATCGAATGCGTCAGCCGGCCCGGCGAGACGGTTTTCACCCTGTTGCTGCCCTTGGACAAGACCGGATGATCAGGAAAGAACACATTTGGGTCATCGACGACGACCACGCCATTCGCTGGGTGCTGGAGAAGGCGCTGCAACGCGACAGCATGACGGTGACCTCCTTCGACAGCGCGGTCGGCGCAATCGATGCCCTCCGGCAGGGCACGCCGGACGCCATCGTCGCCGACATCCGCATGCCGGGCATGAACGGTCTGGAACTGCTGTCCCATCTGCGCGAGCGGGCGCCGGATCTGCCGGTCATCATCATGACCGCTCACTCCGATCTCGACAGCGCGGTTTCCGCCTATCAGGGCGGGGCGTTCGAATATTTGCCCAAGCCGTTCGACGTGGACGAAGCCGTGGCGCTGGTTCGCCGCGCCTGTCAGACCCGCCGCCAGCGCGCCGACCCGCCGGCGCAGATCGAACCACTGCCGGAAATCATCGGCGAGGCGCCGGCCATGCAGGAGGTGTTTCGCGCCATCGGCCGGTTGTCGCGCTCCAACATTACCGTGCTGATCACCGGCGAATCCGGTTCCGGCAAGGAGCTGGTGGCCCGCGCCTTGCACCGCCACAGCCCACGCGCAGACAAGCCGTTCATCGCCATCAATACCGCCGCCATTCCCCGCGATCTGCTGGAATCAGAGTTGTTCGGCCACGAACGCGGCGCCTTTACCGGCGCGCAGGCGAGCCGGCAGGGCCGCTTCGAGCAGGCCAACGGCGGCACTCTGTTTCTGGACGAAATCGGCGACATGCCGGCGGAGTTGCAAACCCGGCTGTTGCGGGTGCTGGCCGAGGGCGAGTTTTACCGGGTGGGCGGCCACACCCCGACTCGGGTGGACGTGCGGGTGATCGCCGCCACCCATCAAAACCTGGAGCAGCGAGTCCGCGATGGCCTGTTCCGCGAAGACCTCTATCATCGCCTGAACGTCATTCGCATTCAGTTGCCACCCCTCAACAAGCGGCGCGAGGACATCCCGCTGTTGACCCGACATTTCCTCAACCAGGCCGCGCGGGAACTGGGCGTCGAATCGAAGATGCTGCGTCCGGAAACCGAAGCCTATCTCGGCCGACTGGACTGGCCCGGCAACGTCCGCCAGTTGGAAAATCTGTGCCGCTGGCTGACGGTCATGGCCTCGGGCCGGGAAATTCACCTGGAGGATCTGCCGGCGGAACTGCGCGAGCGGGGACCGGCGGCGGCCGGCGCCGGTCCCGATTGGGAGGCGGCGCTGCGTTTGTGGGCCAATCAGAGCTTGGCGCGCGGCGAGCAGAAGTTGCTGGATAGCGCCCTGCCCAGCTTCGAACGGGTGTTGATCCGGGTGGCGCTGGAACAAACCGGGGGCCACCGTCAGGACGCCGCCCGGCTGCTGGGCTGGGGGCGCAACACCCTGACCCGCAAAATCAAGGAGCTGCGGATGGAGTGAGCGGCCCGGCGCCGCCCGTCCACCATGTTCGACGTGCTGCTGTTCGAGCCGGAGATCCCCCCCAACACCGGCAACATCATCCGGCTGTGCGCCAATACCGGCGCGCGGCTGCACCTGATCGAACCGCTCGGTTTTCGCCTCGAGGACCGCCAGTTGCGCCGGGCCGGACTGGATTATCACGAATGGGCGCGGGTGTGCGTTTATCCCGGCCTGGTCGCCTGTCTGGCGGCACTGCGGCCGGAGCGCGTACTCGCGTTTACCACCAAGGGCCGACGCGCCTACAGCGACATCGGCTACCAGGCCGGTGATGCCCTGCTGTTCGGGCCGGAAACTCGCGGCTTGCCGGAGTCGGTGCTGGCTGGGCTACCGCCCGAATGCCGGCTGCGGATTCCCATGCGCGCGCAGGCGCGCAGTCTCAATCTGTCGAACGCGGTCGCCGTCGTAATCTACGAGGCATGGCGGCAAAGCGGATTTCCGGGAGCCGGTTGAATGCTCCGGGCGCGAACTCCGATCCGGCCTGTTTCATCTGGCTGCGCTGGGTTCTTCCAGCAACCGGCGCAACCGGGTCCAGTCGAAGGTCGGTCCCGGATCGGTCTTGCGGCCCGGTGCGATGTCGGCATGACCGGCCAGCCGCTCCGGCGTGATGGCGGGGTAGGCCGCGCGCAAGGCGATGATGAGGGCCGCCAGCACCGGGTACTGACGCTCGTCGTAGGGCAGGTGGTCGGCGCCTTCCAGTTCGATGCCGATACTGAAATCGTTGCAGCCTCGGCGGTTTCGGTAAGCCGACTCGCCGGCGTGCCAGGCCCGGCGCTGGAACGGGACGTACTGCACGATCTCGCCATCCCGCCGGACCAGCAGGTGCGCCGAGACCCGCAGCCCAGCGATGGTTTGAAAGTAGGGATGCGCGGTGGGGTCGATCGCGTTGGCGAACAGCGCGTCGATCCACGGCCCGCCGAATTCGCCGGGCGGCAGGCTGATCCCGTGAATCACGATCAGGTCAACCGACGATTCGGTCGGTCGGTCGTCGTGGTTGGGCGAGGGTGCCTGACGTGCCGCGTCCAGCAGCCCCGTGGTTAAATCGACCCGCATCACCGGTCATAGCACCGTCTGATCGAAATCGTACTGCATGTCGGTGTGCGGCCGTTGCAGGAAATAACCCTGGACGAAATCGATGCCGCAAGACCACAGCGTGGGCAGGTTGGTCGCGTCCTCGACGCCGGTGATGATGGTGGTTACACCTAACACGGCCAACTCGCGCGTCATTTGCCCGAGCTGTTGCTGGCGCTCCTTGTCGTTCAATAGATCCTGGGCGAACTTGGGGTCCAGCTTGACGTAATCGGCCCGCAGGAGCTGAACGAGCGCTTGGGCGCGTTCGTGGCCGCTGAAGTGGTCGAGCGAGAGGCCGCAGCCCAGTTGCTTGAGCTTCCGCAAAAACGGCAGCAGTGCCTGCCGGTTGAGTTCGGCGGTGGTTTCGGTGATCTCAAACACCAGGTTGGCGGCCGGCACCCCGGTTTTTTGCAGGCCGCTGCTCAGCCAGTCCGGTAGCTCGTCGTCTTGCAGGATGGTGGGCGAAATGTTGATGAACAGAATCGCCGAATGACCGCGCATCTGCCGCTCGCGCAGCATCCGGATGGAATGGGCGATAACCCAGCGGTCGAGCACCATGCCGATTCGGTGGCGCTTGACCAGACTGAACACGGTTTCCGGCAGCAGCTCCCAGCCCTCGTGGTTGCGCATCCGCAGCAGCACTTCATAGCGCTCGGTGGTGTCGCCGCGCAAGCTGACCACCGGCTGGAACAGCAGGTTCATCCGCTGCTGTTGCACGGCTTCGCGGATCTCCTCCAGCAAGCGGCGCTGCCGCGGGTGGTCCGCCTCCTGTTCGGCGCTCTGACCGTGTTGGACGAGAATCCGCATGTCCTTGCTATCCCGGGCCATGCCGCAGGCCATGTCGGCCTGCTGGATCAGGATGGCGGCTTCGCGCAGGGCGGGAGTGGCAACGCTGATGCCGATGCTGGTACGTAGCTGGAAACCCTCGCTATTGAAGGGGTAGGGGCCGGTTTCCAGCGCCCCCTGCACCGCGTGCGCCGTGGCGACCAGCGCCTCCTGGCTGGTGAAGCTCAGCAGAACGGTGAAAACGGCGTTGCCGAACCGGGCCGCGATCGGGTCGGCGCCCAGGGCGGTTTGCAGGCGTTTGGCGGCTTGTTCGACGATCTCGTCGGCCGCGGCGACATCGTGGCTTTCGACGACGCGCAGGTTGTCCAGGGAGATCAGCATGATCGCCACCGGCTGGATGTTGGCTTCGACGGTGACCAGCATCCGTTCCAGGTGGGCGAGGAAGTACGGGCGATTGTACAGGCCGCTGACGGTATCCCGGTTGCTGAGCTGGCTGAGCTTGCGGTACAGGCCGCGCCGCTGCCGCAGCCGTTTGGCGACGGCCGCGAACAGCAGTTCCGGGTTCAGGGACTTGCCGAGCAGGGCTTCGCCGCTCAGGCTGGTGGCCGATAGCCGCTCGCCGCTGTCGGCGCGCTCCGACAGCAGGATCAGCGGGAGTTCACGCAGCAGTTCGTGCTGCTGGATGGCCTGGGCCAACGTCAGTCCATCGATTTCCTTTAAATCGAGATTGAGGATCAACAGGTTGGGTCGAAAATTAGCGATGACTTGCAGGATCTGCTGCGGTTGAGCGAGCACCTGCGTCACCATACCGCGGCCGTCCAGCCAGCGGGCGATTTCGCGAGCGGCGAGCAGTGCGTCGTCGACGATCAGGATTCGGTGGTCGGACGTTTTCAGCACCCGCTCGTCCAGGATCTCCAGCAACAGCGCGATATCCACCGGCTTGATGAAGTAACCGGACCCACCGGCTTCCACCGCATCGAGCCGGGCGGTAATGTCGCTACGGTCGGCCAGGAAAAGGATGGGGGTTTCCGGGGCCAGCAATTGCCTGAGCGTTTTGATTTGTTCCAGCGGGGGTTGGTGGTCGGCGACGAAGTCCAGGTCGATGATCAGGACGACCGGCTGTTCGGACCGGACCAGCAGCGCGCGGATCTCGGTTAGATTGGCGCAGCGCCGGACCTGAAAGCCACCCCGTTGTTCGAGCTTGCGCGCCACTTCGTTCGCCGACTCGGGCGCCACCAGCCACAGCTTCGAGCTCGGAGTTTCGCCGGCCGCCGGCTGTGGCCGCTCGCTCTTGTCCCACCTGGAAAACAAGGGGACGGTGCGGGGTTCGGCCGGTTTTTGCGTGACCGGATCGATCGGACCCAACTCGCCGCCACGGCGCGGCGCGGTGCGGCAGAGGGCATCCACGACAGCGATCAGGCGCTCGCGCTCGGCCCCCTTGGGCAAGTCGCCCTTATCCAGGCATTCGCCGATCTGTTGCTCGAGTCGCTCGGCCAGCACCACGATCTTGTGATATTCGGGCTGCGGGCGGGCCAAGGTCAGGATGTCCTGCGTCGCTCGCAACAACAGCACGAAGAACTCTCGGCTCCATTTGATATAAACGAGTTTCTCGGCGAGATCCTCGACGCGCTTGAGCTTGCCGGCGAGCGGTTCTGTGCGGGAGGGAGTGGGTTCCATGCGATCATCTCTGCAAGATCGAGAAGCGGATAATGGTGGATGGCTTACATCGGGTCTATCCATCCATAGTATCTATAGATGATGGAGCCGGATAGTGTAAGACGCCCGAGCGGGGACGCCGGGTTTTCCCCGACCTCGCGTCCGCCTCCGCCTCCGCGAAAACGATGCCCCACAATCCGACGCCCGTCTCACCGTAAAGCATGAGGCGGGCGGATGATCGCGGAGGTTATTGCGCGTCGAGATGGTAGGAAACGATGCGCTCGACCTCGCTCTTGGAACCCATGATCACCGGGCAGCGCTGGTGCAGGTGGGTCGGTGGCAGTTCCATGATCCGCTGCGTGCCGGTGGTCGCCAGCCCGCCGGCCTGTTCGACGATGAAGCTCATCGGGTTGGCTTCGTACAGCAGCCGCAGCTTGCCTTCCTGATTTTTGGCGCGCAGCTTGCGGTCGCTCGGATAAAGGAACACGCCGCCGTTGATCAGCACCCGGTGGATATCGGCGATCATCGCGCCGGCCCAGCGCATGTTGAAATCCTTGCGCCGCGGACCTTCCCTGCCGGCCAGGCATTCGTCGATGTAGCGCCGCACCGGCGGGTCCCAAAACCGTGTGTAGGCGGCGTTGATGGAAAAGTCCTGGGTTTCTTCCGGCAATTGCATGTTGGGATTGGTCAAAATGAACTCGCCGATGCGCTGGTCCAGAGTGAAGCCGTTGACGCCGTGTCCGGTGGTGAGCACCATCATGGTGGATGGTCCAAACAGCGCGTAACCGGCGCAGACCTGACGGACGCCCGGTTGCAGGAAATCTTCCTCGCGCGGTTCGCCGGCGGCGCCCTCGGGTCGGCGCATGATCGAGAAGATGGTGCCGACCGGGCCATTGACGTCGGTATTGGTGGAGCCGTCCAGCGGATCGAACACCAGCAGATACTTGCCGCGTGGATACTGGGGTGGCAGATGATAGACGCTGGCCATCTCCTCGGAAGCCATGGCGGCCACATGTCCGGCCCATTCGTTGCGGTTGATGAACAGATTGTTGGAGATCACGTCCAGCTTTTTCTGCGTCTCGCCCTGGATGTTCTCGGTATCGGCGGCGCCGAGCACGCCGACCAGGCTGCCGTAGCGGACCGCGCTGGAAATGGCCTTGCAGGCGATCACGATGTCGTTGATCAGGGCGGTGAAGTCGCCCGAGACGCCCTTGATGCGCCGCTGCTCTTCGATGAAGTATTCGGTGATGGTGGTGCCGATAGGCATGACGGTGGTTCCTGGGTTGGATGAAGCGGTACGGCGTGCCGGGACCTAAGGTCCGCGACGGCCAGATTCCGCCGCGATTATATCATTAAGCATAAAAATAATATGGTTTATAGGCGTGTGATCCCTCGCCGCCCCGTCCCCGGTCGTCGCGACGCTGTCGGACCCACGCCGGTTTTCCGGCGAGTCGAAAACGGCTGTGGCCATCACAAAAAACTGAGTCATAAATACAAAACTGGATTTTTCCGGCGCCGCGCGCGCTGTTGGATTTATTGTCGCGCTGCAACATTTTTTGTTATACTTTCGTGGCGATTTCGCGAAACCGGATTGGGAGGATGTCATGAACGAGGGTTCTGTTGCGTTTACCGAGCCGTTCAGACCTTGGGTTGCATCCTTGACCAGGGTCAATCAATTTGTGGTCGGGCAGATGGAAAAGTGGGTCGGACTCCAAATGGATAGTCTGAGGGCCTATGTCGATCTGGGCGTCGCCCAGGCCAAGGTAGCGATGAAGGCGGTCGACCCGCACAGCCTGCACGAATTCGCCGACAGCCAGTTCGCGGTGGCAAGCTTCGTGGGTCACCGTGTCGTGGACGATGGCCGTCTGTTGGCCGAATGGAGCGAGGATTGCTGCAACCAGGCCAATCGCCTGGCCCGGCGGAATGCGTTGAGCGTGCTGTTCAAGGATTGAGGGGCTATACAAAAACGCCCTTCTCCCCCCGTGGGAGAGGGGTTGGGGGCGAGAGTTGTTTTTCAACGCCTCACAAGGCCCCAGAGGTCGTACAAAAACGCCTCTCAACCCTGCCACGATGGAGTTCCCGGTAAAGCGCCGCTTCGATGCGGCGCTTTTTCGTTGTGGCGAGCACCGCCATCGATGACATTAGGCTATAGTTCAGCCGACAAGCTTGTACCGGCTATTCCCGCGAGGTGTGCTTATGTCCATGCATGTCTGTAACGGCGCGATGCTGAAGTGCTCTTTCGGCGTGGCGCCCAGCGTTCTTACGGTGCTGCCGATCAACCGAACCCTGACCAGCAACATGCCGGCGGCCAACATCATGGATCATATTCCGATGGTCAACATCATGCCGTTCGGGATGTGCATAACCCCCACCAATCCGGCGGTGGCGACGGCGACGGCGGCAGCGATGGGCGTACTGACCCCGATGCCCTGCGTGCCGGTCACCCCGGCGCCGTGGGTGGTGGGGTCGCCGACCGTGCTGCTGGGCAACATGCCGGCACTCAACAACACGTCTACCCTGATGTGTGCTTGGACGGGGGTCATCACCGTGCTCCAGCCGGGTCAATTTACCGAGATGATTCCCTGAAGCGCATCATTTTCCGGATGGCCGGACGCGCCGGGTGGGAACCGCGCTCCACGGGTCGTCCGGCCAAGGGTGTTTGGGATAACGGCCTTTCAGTTCCTTCCGGACCTCGGCGTAGGTCCGTTCCCAGAAGCCGCGCAGATCCTGAGTGACCTGAATCGACCGCTGGGCCGGCGACAGCAGGTGTAGGATCACCGGAATCCGCCCGCCGCCGACGCGCGGGGTATCGGCCAGCCCGAACAACTCCTGCAATTTGACCGCCAGCACCGGTGGTTCGCCCGGCGGGTAGCGCAGGCGGATACGCGAGCCGCTCGGGACCAGCAGGTGCGTGGGGGCCAACTCGTCCAGCCGCGCCCGCGACCGGCCGTCCAATAGATTGTGAAGCGCCCCCGCCAGATCCAGTCGCCGCAGGTGCTCGCGCCGGGTGATGCCGTCCAGCCAGGGCGCTAGCCAGTCGTCGAGCTGCGCCATCAGCCAACCGTCGGACACGTCCGGCCAGCCTTCGCCAGCCAACCAGTACCGCAGCGACAGCGCGCGCGCCTGCCATTCGCGCAGTTCGCGAGTCCACGGCAGGCTGTCGGGACCCAGTTGCCGGATACCAGCCAGCATTCCCTGATGCAACAGTTCCGGGTCGGCATCTGTCAGTGGCGTGCTGGCGAGTGCCAGCGCACCCAGCCGCCGTTCCTGGCGTGCCACCACCGCCGCCTGTCGCTCGTCCCAGCCCACTTCCGCGACAGTGCGCAGCCGGTCGGCGAGATGCGATTCCAGATCGGCGGGATCGACGGGCGCGGCCAGCCAGATCCGGCTCTCCCCGGCGCCGGCGTCCAGGTGCGCCGCCACCAGCCAGTCGCGGCCCGCCAGCGGGTCGCCCGCCACCAGCCGCGCCCCGCGCCCGTTGGCCAGCCGGTAGCGATCCGCTCCGCCCTCCCGGCGACGCGCCACCCGGTCGGGGTAGGCGAAGGCCAGCAGCAGCCCGACGGTCGCGCCGTCCGCTGGATCGAGGGTGGGGCACATCTTCGTGTCCGTTCTTGCACGGCCATTCGCCCGCCGCAACAGCTCTCGCCAGCGGTGCGCTGCCTGTTCGATGCGGGTGCAGGCCACCGGGTCGGCCTGCCAGCGGCGCGCGCCGTCACGACCGTCACGGCGAAAATCCTGCAGGGCGTCCAGGCGGGCGGAGAGGTCGCCGCCGAAGGGATGTTCGCCGCGCAGGAGATCGCGCTCCTCCAGCAGAGCGGCCAGATCGGCGGCCAGATCGATCAGGCCGAGCGCCGCACCGCGCCGCAGCAGGTGCGCCAGTCGCGGATGGGCCGGCAGTTCCGCCAGCGCCTGCCCGGTCGAGGTGATGCGGTCGCGCTCGTCCAGTGCCTCCAATTCGCGCAGCAGTTCGCGCGCCTGGGCCAATGCACCCGGTGGCGGCGGATCGAGCCAGGCCAGCGCCGAAACCTCGGCCACGCCCCATTGCGCCAGTTCCAGGGCCAGCGGCGCCAGATCGGCTTCCAAAATCTCTGGGATGCGCTGGGGGCGGAGCCGGCTTTGAGCGGCCTCGCTCCACAGTCGGTAACAACTCCCTGGACCCAGCCGGCCGGCGCGGCCGGCGCGCTGTTCGGCGGCGTCGGCCGACACCCGCACCGTTTCCAGCCGGCTCAGGCCGCTGCGTGGATCGAAACGCGGGATGCGGGTCCAGCCGGCATCCACCACCACGCTCACGCCTTCGATGGTCAGGCTGGTTTCGGCAATGGGCGTGGCGAGTACGACTTTGCGTCGGCCGCCGGGGTCGGGCTGGAGCGCGCGTTGCTGCGCCTCGCCCGGCAGGTCGCCGTACAGCGGCGCCAGCGCCAGACCGGCGCAGACCGGTTCCACTTGCAAGCGGCGCAGAATTTGCCGGATTTCGCCGCTGCCCGGCAGGAACACCAGCAGGTCACCGCGTTCCCGGTCCAGCGCGGCCAGGACCGCCCGAACCACGGTGTTGAGATCCAGGCCATCGGGGTCGCGCGGTAGATAGTGCCGAGTTACGGGATGAGCGCGGCCCGCGCTGGTCACGATGGGCGCATGGCCCAGCAGTCGGGCCACCGCCGCGCCGTCCAGAGTGGCCGACATGACCAGCAGCCGCAGGTCCGGACGCAGTCCGTGCTGGCTGTCCAGACACAGCGCCAGCGCCAGGTCGGCATGCAGGCTGCGTTCGTGGAATTCGTCGAAGATCACCAATCCCACGCCGTCGAGCGCCGGATCGCGTTGCAGGCGACGGGTCAGGATACCCTCGGTCAGTACTTCGATACGGGTCTGGCGCGAGACTTGGCGGTCGAAGCGGATACGGTAGCCGACGGTGCGGCCGACCGGTTCGCCCCGTTGCGCGGCCATGCGTGCCGCCGCCGCCCGCGCCGCCAGTCGCCGCGGTTCCAGCAGCAGGATGGCGCGGTCTTCCAGCCAGGGTTCATCGAGCAGCGCCAGCGGTACCCGGGTAGTCTTGCCGGCGCCCGGCGGCGCTTGCAGCACTAGGGCGGCGGAATCGCGCAGCGCGGCGCGGATCGCCGGCAACGCCGGTTCGATGGGCAGTGCCGTGAATTCGGAGTTAGGTGAAGCCACGAGCGTGGATTGATTCGATGTAAGGTGGTGGAGGCCGTTCTGGCGCTATTTTCCGTGATCGCCCCAGCGTGCATTTGCGAGCCGGCTTGACTATTGTTTTATCGAAATATTGTGGTTCGGGTCCGTCGCGTGAGCGAGCGCCAGCCCACCTCATCATAACGCCAGCCACCACCCGAGGATATTTGCGGATGAGCATTGTGACCGATCTGCTGGCCAGGCCCGGCGTTGTTGCTGCCGGCGAATATGCCTACCGGGGCGACCGATTTTCCTACCGCGGAGCCCTTACCGAAGAACATGCTCGCATGGCTTCCATCATGTGCCGCGCCACCACCATGGGCGTAAACATGGAGAGCAGAATGCTTGAAGTCTTCCAGCCGCGCAGCGGATGCAGCCCTCCGCGCGGCTGGGTGGTGCATGGTCCCGACTATACCGTGTGCGTCATGGCTAATGTATTTTGCATGCTTGACAACGCTCGAGGTTCGATCAACGACATCGTCGGATTCATGCGCCAAGCCATGGCCAAGACGCCTTCCGATCTGATTTGAACCCGTTTGATAAATCCACCGTAGGGAATAAGGAGAAGCGACCGATGGCGACACTCGACCAACTGATGCGACTGCCAGGGGCGATGGCGGCCTTCGAATTCCGGGGCAGCGGCGAGCTGCTGGACCAACGCATTGCCTATCCTGATCGCATCAGCGAAACCACGCTCGATCTGTTGGCCCACATGTGCGCGGCCAATATATGCATCGCCACCATGCAAGCCCGCGGCTGGGAAAAAGTGACAACCATGAAGGGGTTTTATCCGATCCAGGAATTCACCCTGGTCGGCTTCGACTGGTCGGTGGTGGTGAGCGGCCTTCATCGGGAACAGTCCAAGAGCCAGGGCAAGACCAGCCTGCCTCCGTTCATGGGTGTGGTGCTGGGCAACGAAAAGGCCGACTATGAGGCGGCGTTCGCGATCCTGGAACGACAGGAGCCGGTTCCATGAGCATGATCCGGCGCATTCTGGCTTTGGACGGGGTCAACGTGGTCTGCCATTTCCGCGACGATGGCTACTTGCTCGAAGGCTACGGCCTGATGGGGCGCGACGACATGGCTCGGCTGGCACAGTTCGCGCACGATTACCGGCGCATGATTCAGGGCAACGCCGACCAGCTCGCCATGTTCACCGGCATGCGCGGTTGGACCCCGCCGCGCGGTTGGGTGGTTCGGGGCGCGACGCAGTCGGTCTGCGGCGTCGGCAACCTGGTCTGCACCGTGGATGGCGCCGATGCGCCCCTGAACGAAATCCTGCTGGAATTACGGGAAATTTCGCACTGGTAAGCCCGGAATCATCGGAGATTTCCACCCTCTAATGGCAAGGAATTGTCGAGCAGTCGATACCTGTTGCTTTGTGTCGTCTGGGCGTGGCCACTTTGATACTTTGTTGGTATGATGATACGACACAGTATGCTACTTCAATGCATTGGGGCAGTCGTTTCCATGTCCAAACGGATCGTTTTTCCTGTATGGTTTTGCATGTTGTTGGGTGCTTGCGCGTTCAACACTTGGCCGGTGGTGGCGCAGGTGGCCGGCGGCCAGGTTCCCGAAATCCAGAGTGCTGGCAACGGTGCGGTCGGGGTGGCCGCGATGCCGTCGGTAGCCAGCCTGCACGTCGGCCAGAGCTTCGAGAGCGCCGATAAGGCCGAGCCGGCGCCGGTCAGCGCGCCAACGCCAGCGGCGAATCCGGCGGCGGCGGGGCCACCGCCGCTGCCGCCTTGTCCGTCCGGCGGCGGCGAGCTGGGGGATCAGGTCGCCGCCCGCATCTGTCAGCAGGTGCGGACCGAACCTCCGCCGACCAGCCTGAAGGTCGATAAGCTGGCGCTGCGCTCGCTGGAGTATCTGATTCCCTTCTACGCCCGGCGCGACTACCAAGCCGCCTGGCTCGACACCAGCGGTAAACCGTTGCCGGCAGCGGATCATCTGTTACGGGCTCTGGGTCAGGCCGAGCGCGAAGGACTACGATCCACCGATTATCCCCAAGACCGCTTGCGCAAGCTGCATGATGCGCTCCAGCAGGAAACCGCCTCGCCGAGCGCCGATCGGTTGGCCGACTTCGACCTGCTTTTCACCGACACGTTTCTGACCTACGGTTCCCATCTGTTGTCCGGCCGACTGCCGCCCGGCAAGGTCGATCCCGACTGGGCGATCAAGCCGCGTTCCCGCGATTTGGCCGAGGTGCTGGAGCGGGCGATGGCCAACGACGCCGTGCTTGAGTCGCTGCAATCCCTGACGCCGCAGGGCAAAGGCTACGCCGATTTGCGGGACGTACTGCAGCACTTTCGGGCGGTCGAACGGGCGGGCGGTTGGCCCGTCATCGGCTCCGTGCAGGGGGCGCAAGGCCCGCAGGCGGGGCGGTTGCGCGCCCGGCTGCAGGCCAGCGGCGACCTGCGCCGCGGGGGACAGGAGCCGTCGGGCAAGAGCGCCGCCTACGACAAGTCGGTTGCCGACGCGCTGCGCCGTTTTCAGAAACGGCACGGCTTGCAGGAAACCGGCATCGTCAACGCTGCCACGCTGGCCGCCCTGAACGTATCGGTGTCGGAGCGAATCCGCCAGGTGGAACTGAACATGGAGCGCTGGCGCTGGTTGCCGGACGATTTCGGGCCGCGTTACATTCTGGTCAACATCCCCAGCTTCAAGATGAAGGTGTTCGAGAACGGCAAACAGGTGATGGAATCGAAAGTGGTGGTGGGTCGCCAGGAACGGCAGACGCCGACCTTCACCGCCAACATGGCTTACCTGGTGCTGAGTCCGAAGTGGTACGTGCCGCGCTCCATTGCGGTGAAGGACAAGCTGCCGCAGCTCAAGCGCAACCCCTACGCGCTCAAAGGGCAGAGGATTCGGATCTACAACAGCGCTGGCCAGGAAATCGACCCCGGCTCGATTAACTGGAGCGGGGTCAGCGCCGGCAACTTCCGTTACCAGTTGCGCCAGGATGCCGGACCCCGCAACGCGCTGGGCGGGATCAAGTTCATGTTCCCGAACCCCTACAGCATTTATTTGCACGACACGCCGTCGCGGGAGTTGTTCAGTCGCAACCAGCGGACTTATAGCTCGGGTTGCATCCGTATCTCCAATCCGGTGGAACTGGCTAATTACCTGCTCAAGCATGACCCGAAGTGGAACAAGGACACCATCAAGACCGCCGCCGCCAGCGGCAAGCAGCAGGTCGTCCATTTACCGGAGGAAATCCCGGTGTACCTGTTGTACTGGACGGCTTGGGTCGATGAAGAGGGCTTGCTCCATTTCCGTGATGACATCTATCAGCGCGACAAGCCCATGGACCGGGCTCTTTACCAAAAGGGAGCGGATCGGGGCGGCGATGCCTGACCTTGAATTTTATACCCCAAACTTTGAGAGGCGTTTTTATACCGCCTCTGATGACTTGGGGCGTTGAAAAACAACATTCACCCCCGACCCCTCTCCCACGAGGCGAAGGGAGTTTGCGTACAGCCTCTGAAAGTGTCCCGCGCCGGTTAGCGGACGACGGATATAGCGCTCCTCCCCGAGTTGTGGAATCGCCGTTTCGAGCCACCCCGGTGCTGCACGCCACCCCGCCTTGGCCGAGGCGGGGAGATTTCACAACTGATTTAGGAACGCTCGTAGATGAGCGTCGGTGACGGATCGTGCGTCCGTTTTACGGTGGGCTTCTTGGATCCGCGTGGATGCTTGCGATATGTGCGCGACGGGACTCGCCGGTCGTGGCGATCCGCCAAGCCACCATTGTCGCTGGGGAAGGGTTTGCAACGCCGCGCGGACCCTGGTGGAAATCGGGCGCAGCGTTCAGCACCCCAATCACGGTGTCGATGGCGGCGGCATTGTGCGGCATTACCGCCCGGTGCGGTAGCAATTGCGCAACGTGGCAAAAATAGGTAGCGTACCGCGCTTCCCCACGGACAGCGACGATGCGATAGCCCATCATGCGGATTGAATCCCCCCTGTGCCTGTATACCGGCGTAGTGCCGCCCGAGTGGATCGACTACAACGGCCACATGAACGTCGCCTATTACGTCCTGGCGTTCGACCATGCCACCGATGCGTTCACGGATTATCTGGGCATGGGACAAAATTACCGCGACAGCCGGGGGTGCTCGGCCTTTGTCGTGGAAACCCATGTGAATTACCAGCGTGAATTGGTGGCCGGCGACTCGATGCGCGTGACCACCCAACTGCTCGGCTTCGACAGCAAGCGCATTCACCACTTCCACCGTTTGTACCACGCCGACAGGGGGTTCGTCTCCGCCACTACCGAACTGATGGTGATCCACGTCGACATGGTGGAGCGGCGCAGCACGGCGATGCCGTTGCCGGTGCTGGACCGCTTGAGCGCGTTGATGACCGCCCACATCCAGTTGCCGCCGCCGCCGCAGTCGGGCCGGGTGATGGGAGTACGGGCCAAGATGCCGACCAGTCAACTCGAAACGCCGACGCTGCGCTGGTTGTCCCGCTGACTGACTCAGGCGCGCGCCTGTCTGGATCGGTCAGCGCGCGTTCAGTTTTTCCCGAATACGATGGTTGGTAGCAGAGTTTATCCATCCGAGGGGACTAATGTCATGAATAGGGCGATACCGTCTTTGTTGGTTGCGGCCATGCTCGGTGCGCCGTCGATGTTGTGGGCCGGTCCGACGGCCGATGCGATGCTGGGCGGTGCGCTGGGTGGCGCGCTGGGTGCGGGTGTGGGCTCCGAACTGGGCGGGCGCGAAGGCGCGATCCTGGGCGGCGCGCTGGGCGGCGCGGCCGGAACTGCGGTGACCACCAGACGCTACCGCCGGCCCGAGGTCATCTACGTGGACCGTCCCGTTTATCGCGACTACGGCCCGCCATCCTACTACCGGCACCCTGGCCAGCACCGCGGACACTACAAGCATCACCGCCGCTATTATGATGATTGAACGGGGGGCCGCCCCGGCCGGACTGGAACATCCTGGTGGAGCCAAGTTTCGCCGCGCCGTGGTTGTGGATGTCCCGGCGGGTTCCGGAAGCGATTCCACAAGCATGGCGGTGGGAATGGATTCAGAGGCTGTACGAAAACTCCCCTCGCCTCATGGGAGAGGGGTTGGAGGGGAGATTTTTTTCAACATCTTAAGTCCCCAGAGGCCGCGCAAAAATTCCTCTCAGAAAGGGTTTGCCGCTATCGGTCGATGATCCGCCATGGCGGGTCATGCGACGCGAGCGTGGGATCTGGAGCGGGGTCTGAAGCGAAAAATTCAGGGTTGGCAGCGGATCTTTGTTATTCTCAATGCGTGTCGGAACCCCGTTTGCATCCAAAACCCCCTCTTGACCGATTTCGTACAACGCGCCGTGCTGGCGGTAAAAAGACGCATGTGGCCGACCTTGCCGCGCCCGAAGATCTGGCTGCCGGTCGCCGTGCGGGCGGTCAACACCGTGCTGGTCGTCCTGCTGGCCGGTTCTCTAGCGCAACTGACGCTGGCCATCCTGTCCGGACGACTGGCGCCGGCGGTTCGGCCAGCGCCGGCGCCAGGTTCGTCCGCCGCCAAACCCGCGAATCTCATCGGACAGGCTGATTACGCCGCCATCGCCGCCTGGCATCTGTTCGGGCGGGTGGAAACGAGCCAGCCGGTGGAAGCGCCGCCTCCCGTTATTTCGATAACCCCGCTGAATCTGCGTCTGGTCGGGGTATTTTTCGTCGAACGGGGTGACGGCCGGGCCTTGGCGCTGATCGCCGAAGGCAACGGCTTGGAGCGCGGCTATCGCATCGGCGATCTCTTGCCTGGTGGTGCCCGACTGGAGCGGATCCAGCGCGACCATGTAGTCGTGTCCCGCCAGGGCCGACAGGAAGTGCTCAATCTCCCCAAGCTGGACGAGGCCGTCCATGCATCGTCCTCCATTTCGGAAGATCCGCCCCTGGAGTCCATGCCCGAACCGGAACCCGAGCCCGCCGGCGCCGGTGGTCCCCAAGTGATCGATGCAACCGCCGTGGCGCGGCAATTGCGCGACGAGGCGACGGTTCGGCCGCAAGTTCTGGAAAATATCGCCTTCGCCAGCCCCTACATGCAAAACGGCCAATTCATCGGGTTCCGGCTGCGGCCGGGGCGGGACCGGCGGCTGATGCGACAACTCAGTCTGAACAGCGGTGATGTGATTACCGAGGTCAACGGCATTCGCATCAACAATCCCATCCAGGGTTTCGCCATTTTGCAGGAAGTGCTGGGTGCCGATCAGATCAATGTACGGGTGCTGCGCGGTGGCGCCGAAATCCCCCTGACTTTTTCCATGAACGGACCAGTTCCCTGATAGCCAGGGAGTTGGCGCCCAACGATCGGACCCCATTATGACGACGACGATCCACCGGCCCGACAGACCATCGATATCTCGCGGGCGGCTCCCGCATCGCCGGACCCTGGGTGCGTTACTGCTGGGCCTGCTGCTCGCCGCGCCGGCGTGGGCCGCGCCGGTGACCTTGAATCTCAAGGATGCCGATATCAACGCCCTGGTGGAGAGCATGTCGGTGCTGACCGGCAAAAACTTCATCATCGATCCCCGGGTCAAGGGCCGGGTGACGATTATCTCCGCCAAACCGATGGACGAAAAGGAACTCTACGAGGTGTTTCTGGCGGTGCTGGGCGTGCATGGCTTCGCCGCCGTGCCCAGCGGCAAGGTGATCAAGATCGTGCCGGCGGCGGGGGCCAAGCAGGAAAGCATTCCCACCGTGGACGGGCAAGCGGGTGCCGAGCCGGACCAGGTCGTCACCCGGATCATCCAGGTCCAGAACGTCTCCGCCGCCCAGATCGTGCCGATCCTGCGCCCGCTGATCCCGCCGCAGGGGCATCTGGCGGCCTACACGCCGACCAACGTCCTGATCGTTTCCGACAGTGCCGCCAACGTCGAACGCATCGCTAGCATCATCAGCCGGATCGACTTGGCCAGCAACGAGGACGTCGAGATCGTGGCGTTGCGGCACGCCTCGGCCATGGAGGTGGTGCGGGTGCTCACCGCTCTGGAACAGGGCAAGGCCCGCAACGATCCGGCCGCCGCCGTCGGCACGCCGCCGCGCATGGTGGCGGACGAGCGCACCAACAGCATTTTGTTGAGCGGGGACAATCTGTCGCGGTTGCGACTGCGAACCCTGATCGCCCACCTGGATACCCCGGTGGAAAGCGGCGGCAACACCCAGGTTATCTACCTGCGCTACGCCAAGGCCAAGAATTTGGTGACGGTGCTGCAAGGCGTCAGCAAGAATTTGAGCAGCGAGGCCACGCGCAACGCGCCGATATCCGGAGGACAACCCGCGCCGCCGGGCGGTAGCGGCAGTAGCAGCGCGACCAGCCTGGTGGACATCCAGGCCGACGAGGCGACCAACTCCCTGGTGATCACCGCGCCGCCGGAACTCATCCGTTCCCTGCGCTCGGTGATCGCACAACTGGACATACGCCGCGCCCAGGTCTTGGTGGAGGCGGTCATCGCCGAAATTTCCGCAGAGAAAACCGCTGAACTCGGCGTGCAGTGGCTGATTGACGCCAACGGAGCGGTGGGCTTTACCAATTTCGATGCCGGCACTTCCAGCTTGGCTAATGTGGCCGGTCTGGCGAATCAAATCATCAACGCCAACAGTGGCAGCAGTACAAGCACCACGACGCCCGCGATCGATGCGGCACGCGTCCCCAACGGCATGCAAATTGGCGTCGGCGACTTTACCGGCAACAATCGCTTCGGCGCCCTGATCAGCGCCCTGGCCAAGGATGCCGATGCCAACGTGCTGTCCACGCCGACCGTGGTGACGCTGGATAACGAAGAAGCCGAGATCATCGTCGGTCAAAACGTGCCGTTCGTAACCGGCACCTACACCACCTCGACCAGCAGTTCGTCGACGAGTAACGGTGGTTTGCAGTCGGGTGGCCCTTTCCAGACTATCCAACGCAACGATGTCGGCATCAAGCTCAAGGTCAAGCCACAAATCAATGAAGGCAATGCCGTCAAGCTGGAAATTTCCCAGGAAGTATCCAACGTGGTGCCTTCCGCCAATGCCGCGACCCAAGGACCGACCTTGAATACGCGCAACATCAAGACCAACGTGCTGGTCGAGGATGGGCAGATCCTGGTTCTGGGCGGGCTGATCGACGACCAGTTGAACGAGACCGCGCAAAAAATACCGCTGCTGGGCGACATCCCGCTGTTGGGCAACCTGTTTCGCTACCGTAATACCGCCAAGCTCAAACGCAACCTGATGGTGTTTCTGCATCCGGTGATCCTGCGGGATCCGGCGCAGGGCAGCCTGTACACCAGCAGCAAGTACAGCTACGTCCGTCAGGAGCAACAGGCGGCCCGGGACAAGGGCGTTTACCTGTTGCCCGACGTGCAATCGCCGTTGCTCAAACCCGAGGAGGACGTAAAGACGCAGGGGACGATTCTCAACACGGCGCCGGTGGAAAAACCGGAGCCTCCGCCCGCCGCTCCGCCCGCCGCAGAACCGGCGGCCGCCGGATTCAACAACCGATGAGCCCGCCCGCCCGCGTCGAATCCTTGCCGGCCAGCCCGGGCGAGACCTTGGGCGCACATCCCGCGTTGTCTTACGCATTTGCCAAACGTCATGGCGTGCTGGTGGTGGACCAGGAGGACGGCAGGGTGACCGTTGCCTGCCGGCAGGGCGTCAGCACGCGCTGCCTGGCGGAATTGCGCCGCTTTCTGAAGGCCCCGCTGCGGCCGGTGCTGGTGCCGGCCGAGCATTTCGAACGGATGTTGCAGGAAAGCTACGAAGGCGACAGCGACGGCGCGGCCCGCATGATGGAGGATCTCGGCGACGAGATGGACCTCAATCAGGTCGCGCAGAGCCTGCCCGAGCCGGAGGATTTGCTGGAAAGCGCCGACGACGCGCCGATCATCCGGCTGATCAACGCGTTGCTGACCGGGGCCATCAAGGAGAGCGCCTCGGATATCCATATCGAAACCTTCGAAAATCGGTTGCTGGTCCGGTTCCGAGTGGACGGCGTGCTGCGCGAGGCCCTGCAACCGCCGCGGGCGCTGGGGCCGCTGCTAGTGTCACGGGTCAAGGTCATGGCCCATCTCGACATCGCCGAAAAGCGCCTGCCACAGGACGGGCGGATTTCGCTCAAGGTGGCCGGCCGCCCGGTGGACGTGCGGGTTTCGACCCTGCCGACCGGCCACGGCGAACGGGTGGTGCTGCGCCTGCTGGACAAGCGTGAAGGCCGCTTGGATTTGCGCCATCTCGGCATGCAGGCGCACGACGAACTGCGGCTGTTGAAGGTGATCCATCGCCCGCACGGCATCTTGCTGGTCACCGGTCCAACCGGTTCCGGCAAGACCACTACCCTCTACGCCGGGCTGACCCAGCTCAACGACCGCAAGCGCAACATCATGACTGTCGAGGACCCCATCGAGTATTATCTGGATGGGATCAGTCAGACTCAGGTCAATACCAAGGTCGAGATGACCTTCGCTCGCGGCTTGCGCGCCATCCTGCGCCAGGATCCGGATGTGGTCATGGTCGGCGAAATCCGCGATCTGGAAACGGCCGAAATTGCGGTGCAGGCGTCGTTGACCGGCCATCTGGTGTTGTCCACTCTCCATACCAACAGCGCGGTCGGCGCCATCACCCGGCTGCGCGACATGGGCGTGGAACCGTTTCTGTTGTCCTCATCGCTGGTCGGCGTGCTGGCTCAGCGCCTGGTGCGCAAGCTGTGCCCCCACTGCAAGCAGCCGCATGTCGCCACCCCGGCCGATTGCGATGTGCTGTGTGTCGCTCCCGCCGTACTGCCGACGCTCTATGTTCCGGTCGGTTGCGGCCAGTGCAACCAGTCCGGATTCCGGGGGCGCAGCGGGATTTTCGAGTTGGTGGTATTGGACGAGGCGATGCAAACCCTGATTCATGAAGGCAAGGGCGAGCAGGAACTGGAGCGCCACGCCCGATTGTCCAGCCCCAGTATCCGCGACGATGGCCGCCGCCGGGTGCTGGCGGGCGATACCGCATTGTCGGAGCTCATTCGGGTGACCAAGGAGGACTAGGTGCCGGCGTTTCAGTACAGCGCGCTCGACCTCAAAGGCCGCCAGCGCAAGGGCCTGATCGAGGCCGATACCCCCCGGCTGGCCCGGCAGGCGATGCGCGAGCGTGGCTTGAATCCATTGGGAGTCGAGGAGGTGACCAGTCGCGAGCGCCGGCGCGGCAGCCACTGGTGGAGCGGGCGGGTTCGGATCAGCGCCACCGATCTGGCCTTGATTACCCGGCAACTGGCGACTTTGGTCGGTTCCGGTCTGCCGCTGGAAGAGGCGCTGGGCGGGGTGGCCCAGCAGGCCGATCGGGCGCGGTTGAGCGGTTTGCTGCTGGCGGTGCGCACCCGGGTGCTGGAAGGCCACACCCTGGCGACCGCGCTCGGCGATTTTCCGCAGGTATTTCCGGAATTGTACCGGGCCACCGTCGCCGCAGGCGAACAGTCCGGCCATCTGGAGGTGGTGTTCGAGCGGCTGGCCGATTACACCGAGGCCCGCCAGCAGATGCGCCAGAAGGTCGGGCTGGCGTTGTTCTATCCTTTGCTGCTGACCGGCGTCGCCATCCTGATCGTCGCCGGCCTGCTGACCTATGTAGTACCGCAAGTGGTGCAGGTATTTAGCAGCCTCAACCAGCAGTTGCCGGCGCTGACCCGCGGTCTGATCGCCCTGAGCGATTTCCTGCGCCAATACGGCTGGCTGGTGCTGCTCGCGCTGGCGGCCGGCGCGGTCGCTTGGATCTACGCGCTGCGCCGGATTGGCTTCCGGCGGCGAGTGCATCGCGTGCTGCTGCGTTTGCCGCTGCTGGCGCGCTTGATCCGGGGAACCAATACCGCCCGTTTTGCCCGCACCTTCAGCATCCTGATGGCGAGCGGCGTACCGGTGCTGGAGGCCTTGCGAATTTCCTCGCAGGTGCTTAGCAACCTGCCGATGCGGGAAGCGGTGGAACAGGCGGCGGTACGGGTCAAGGAAGGCGCCAGCCTGTACAAGGCGGTCAGCGCCAGCGGCTATTTCCCGCCGATGACCGTGCAACTCATTGCCAGCGGCGAGGCCAGCGGCCGCTTGGAGAATATGCTGGAGCGGGCGGCGGTGCAGCAGGAGCGGGAGACCGAAACTCTGATCGCCGCGCTGCTGGGGATTTTCGAACCCATGCTGATTCTGGTGATGGGCGGCGTGGTGCTGGTGATCGTGTTGGCGATCCTGCTGCCGATCTTCGATCTCAATCAGCTGGTGCATTGAGCGGCCGCCCGCAACCCGTCGTAGTCCAGCGTGTAGGCGCGGGCGAAGCCGCCGATAAAGCGGATACGGATTGGGGTCAGACGCAGCAGCAGAAAATCGCCGAACTCGAAGCGCGGCACCGCATCGGGCAACCGTTCCTGATAGCGCAGCGCCGCCGACCGGTAGTCCACGCGGTCGCGGGGAATGAGCGCGATCTCGCCTTGTACCGTCACCCGGGCCAGCGTCTGCGGATCTTCACCGTCCCGTTCCGGTTCGCCGATCGCCAAGCCGGCGCGTGGATCGGCCAAAAGGTTGCGGGTGTGGGCGGACAGCGTGCTGAGGTGCAGCAGGAAACCGCCGCAATCCGATTCCGGGACATAGGCGACCCAGGATGCCTCCGGTCCATCTGGACCCTGGGTCGCGAGAGCCGCCCAGCGCCGGGCGCGGATCAGGTTGACCATCAAGCGCTGATCCTGAAGGTTCATCGCCTGTCCTGCCCGTTCATGGCGCCGCCCAATCCACCGCGCAAGGCCTCCATCCTCCCTGGCGCGCCTCCCATATCGGGGATAGTTCCCGCAGCCGGGTGACCGCCGCCGTCACCGCGTCAATGGTGTATTCGATTTCCTCGGCGGTGGTGAAGCGCCCCAGGCTGAAGCGGACCGCGCCGCGCATGCTGAACGCATCGCGGCCCATTGCCCGCAGCACATGCGAGGCTTCGCGGCTGGCGGAGTTGCAGGCGGATCCGGTGGAAAAGGCGATCTCCGGCAGCGCGCCCAGCAACGCCTCGGCGGCGATGCCGACAAAGCTGACATTGAGGATACCGGCTACGTTTTGCTCGGAATGGCCGTTCAATCCCACCGCGCCCAAAGCCGCCAACCCTTGCCACAGCCGATGGCGCAATTCCCGAATCCGGGCCTGTTCGGCGGCCATAGTCTCTCCGGCGATGCGAAACGCTTCACCCATCGCCGCGATTTGGTGAGTGGGCAACGTGCCGGCCCGTAATCCGCGTTCCTGACCACCGCCATACAGCAGCGGCTCCAGCCGCACTCGAACCGGGCGCTGGCGCACGACCAGCGCGCCGATGCCCTTGGGACCGTACAGCTTGTGCGCGCTGAGGCTCAACAGGTCCACCGGCAGGGCTTGCAGATCGAGCGGCAGCTTGCCGACGCTCTGGGCGGCATCCACATGCAGCAGCGCGCCATGGCTTCGAACCAGTGCACCGAGCCCGGCCAGATCCTGCACCACGCCGGTTTCGTTGTTGGCATGCATTAGCGAGACCAACACGGTATCGGGTCGCAGCGCCGCCGCAACCCGCTCCAACGGAATCAACCCGTCCGGATTCGGGTCGAGGTAGGTGATTGCACAAGCTTCGCGTTCCAGCCGCCGGCAAACATCGAGCACGGCCTTATGTTCGGCCTTGCTGGTGACCAAATGCCGGCCCTTGCGGACATAAGCACGCATGACGCCAAACAAAGCGAGGTTGTTAGCCTCGGTTGCGCCGGAAGTCCAGACGATTTCGCTGGGATCGGCATCGAGCAGGGCAGCGACCTGCGTCCGGGCGGTTTCGACCACCCGGGCCGCCGCCCGACCGAAAGCGTGAGTGTTGGAAGAAGGGTTGCCGAAGATGCCGTCCTGGCCCAGATGCTGGTTCAGGACGACGGCAACCCGTAGGTCCGCCGGGGTAGTCGCCGCGTAATCCAGATAAACCGGCAACCGCATCACGGCATGGGAAAGTCGATCAGGCCACGGCCGAAGCTGGAGCTGGAACTCGCTCGCTAGAGCGGTCGCGCCGGCGCGAGCCGTTCTGGCGGCGCACCACTTCGCAAACCGCCGGACGCTCGACGAACTGCGCCAGCGTGATACCTTCCAGGAAGGCGAAAATCTGCCGACTAAGGTCGGTCCACAATTCGTGCGTCAGGCAGCGCCGGCCTTCCTGGCAGTTCTCATGACCGAAGCAGCGGGTGGCGTCCATCCGTTCGTCGACCGCGCTGATGATGTCGGCGACCGTGACCTGATCGGGCGAACTCGCCAGCCGATAACCGCCACCCGGACCGCGCACGCCTTCCACCAGGCTGCGCTTGCGCAATTTGGCGAACAACTGCTCCAAATAGGACAGCGATATGCCTTGGCATTGGGAAATCTCGGCCAGCGTGACCGGACCGTATTTGTCGTGAATGGCCAGATGCATCATGGCGGTAACCGCATAGCGGCCTTTGGTCGACAGTTTCATACGTATTACCCCGCGATTGGGCTGTACTGTGAGGTTAATTCCTGACTATTCAGTAAGGAAACTATATTAACCTATTAGCTTAGTCAACTAATTCAGCAAAATGATGCTTCGGGCGTTCCAATAATCGCGGGGGTTTCAGGCGGAGTGGGTGGGTTGCCCGGTAAATCGATGGCCTTGACGCAGGCAGTAGGCAAGCCATTTGAAAAGAAAACGGTTGGTCCGCCAGCGGGCGTGGAGGTGTGCGCCATCCGCCTGGGGGCGGGGGTGGAACCCGGTGGCGAAGGTGGCGCGATGCCGCAAGTGCGCGGCCATCACCTCGGCCATCCGCGCATCGTGGTAGATCCGGATGCGCAGGTCGGGTTCGGCGGTGCTCGTGCCATCGTTTTGGCGAAATTGGTACGTTAAAGTCAGGTCGCTGGTGTAGCGGCTGCGCTCGAGGACGCGCAGGTGCAGATCCAGGCTCCCGGCTACTCGCGAGACGCGGGCGGCCAGCGCGGGCGGCATGATCGGCAGCAGCCGGCGCAGATTGATGTAGTTCCGTTCGTACAGATCCATCAGCGCCGCAAAGTTACCCGGCGTGTCGTGCGCGCGCAGTTCGGTCTGGGGGGAGCGAAGCAGGATCATGAGCCTACGCGCCGGGCAGGGGCAGGGATTCCAAGCGCCAGCCAGCCCTGTCGCAACACAGCACGCTGCCCTGCTCGTACCAGTCGCCCAGCACCGCCCGCCGCGCGGACCGCCCGTCCAGCATCCATCGGTGGATGGCGGGCCGGTGGGTGTGGCCGTGGATCAGACTGTCAACGCCGTGCGTGCGTAGCGCGCGCTCCACCGCCACGGGGTTGACGTCGGTAATTTCGGTACCTTTCAACTGGGTGGCCTGCCGGCTGGTCTCGCGTAACTGGCTGGCCAAGGCCCGCCGTTGCGCCAGCGATTGCGCCAGCAAACCGGCCTGCCAGGCCGGATCGCGGACTTGGGCGCGAAACGCCTGATATTCGACATCATCGGTGCAGAGCGTGTCGCCGTGCAGCAGCAGCACGGACTCGCCGGCCAGCTCGATCACCACGCTCTCCGGCAATAGCTGGACTTTACCCGCCGATGCGAAAACTTGGCCGATCAGGAAATCCCGGTTGCCGTGCAGCAAGTACGCCGACACACCGGATTCGACCCATGCGCGCAGCGCGCCGGCGACGGTATGCCCGAGCTCCGCATCGTCGTCATCGCCGATCCAGGCCTCGAACAGATCGCCCAGGATATACAGAGCATCGGCCCGCCGAGCGTACTGTTCCAGGAAATCCAGGAACAGTGAGACGATGGCGGGCCGGGTCCGGTCCAGATGCAGGTCGGAGATGAACAACGTGGCCATGAGGCTTATTCGCCGACCACTTCAACTTTGGTGATTGTGATGTCCTCGACCGGCACGTTCTGGTGGCCACGCCGGTTGGCGGTCGGCGCGGCGGTGATCGCATCGACCACATCCGTGCCGGCCACGACCCGCCCAAACACGCAGTAGCCCCAGCCCTGGCTGGTCGGACTGCGGTGGTCGAGAAAGTCGTTATCCTTGACGTTGATGAAAAATTGGGCGGTGGCGGAGTGCGGGTCGGACGTGCGCGCCATGGCGACGGTGCCCACCTGGTTTTTCAGGCCGTTTTCGGCCTCGTTGCGAATGGGGGGACGGGTCGGCTTCTGGTTCATGTCCGCTTCGAGGCCGCCGCCCTGAACCATGAAGTTGGGAATCACCCGATGGAACAGGGTGCCTTCGTAAAATCCATCGCGGGCGTACTGCAGAAAATTGGCGGCCGTCGCCGGGGCGCGGGCGTGGTCGAGTTCGATGCTGATGATGCCGAATCGGGTGTGCAAATTAACCATGGCGGGTACCTCACTGTTTGGTGGGTTCGGGCGCGGCGGACGGCGCGGGGGTTGGGTTCGGCGCAACCGAGGACGGCGCGGGCGGCGGACTGGCCAGCAGCGTGACGGATTCGATGATCACTGGAGTCGTCGGCACGTCGCTGAACCGGCCGCCGGGACCGCCGGTTCCGGTGGGTATCTGGCGGATCTTGTCCACCACGGCCATACCGTCGACGACCTGGCCGAACACCGTATAGCCCCAGCCTTGCGGGGTCGGCGCGCGGTGGTCCAAAAAGTCGTTGTCCTTGACGTTGATGAAAAACTGGGCGGTGGCGGAATGAGGATCGGAGGTGCGCGCCATGGCCACCGTGCCGCGCCGGTTCCTAAGCCCGTTGTTGGCCTCGTTCGGCACCGGGGGGCGGGTCGGTTTCTGCTGAAAGTCGGGGGTAAAGCCGCCGCCCTGGATCATGAAGCCGTCGATGACCCGGTGGAAGATCGTGCCGTTGTAGAAACCGTCGCGGGCGTAGGCGAGAAAATTTTCCACCGATTTGGGGGCCTTTTCATCGGCCAATTCCAGAGTAATGGGCCCCATGCTGGTGTTCAGCCGAACTTGGGTGCCGGCTTGGGCGGCGGTGACCAAACCGAAGATGGCGGCGGCCGCTAACGTAAGTCGTTTGTGCATGAAGTAATCGCCAGGTTGCGGGGATGACAGGATCATAATAATCGGCCGGTGGGCGCACCGCCAGATTTGGCGGCTGCCGGCGCTTTCCGGTACCATGATTTCACTATGACCACCCAGACCGTCAAAACGCGCTTTGCGCCCAGTCCGACCGGTTACCTGCACTTGGGCAACATCCGCACGGCCCTGTTCAATGCCCTGCTAGCCCGGCGCTGGGGCGGGCGGTTCGTGCTGCGGATCGAGGATACCGACCGGGAACGCAGCTGTCCGGAATACATCGCGGCGCTACTGGACGATCTGCGCTGGCTGGGGCTGGACTGGAGGGAGGGGCCGGAAATGGGCGGCCCACACCCGCCTTATGCCCAGTCGGAGCGAACGGCCGTTTACGCCGAATACTACGAGCGACTGGAAGTCTCGAGCCAGACCTATCCCTGTTTTTGCACCCCGGCCGAGCTGGCGCTGAGCCGCAAGGTGCAACAGGCCGCCGGCCAGCCACCGCGCTATGCGGGTGCCTGCGCCCACCTGAACGAAGCCGAGCGGCGGGCGCGGCGGGCGCGGGGTTTACAACCGACCCTGCGCTTTCGGGTGCCGCCGGGGCGGACGGTGGAATTCACCGATCTGGTTCGCGGCCCGCAACGTTTCGCCAGCAACGACATCGGCGACTTCGTGATCCGCCGGGCCGATGGCGGCGCCCAGTTCTTCTTCGTCAACGCCGTGGATGATGCGCTGATGGAGATCACTCATGTGCTGCGCGGCGAGGACCATCTGACCAACACCCCCCGCCAGTTGCTGTTGCTGGAAGCGTTGGATCTGCCGGCGCCGCGGTACGGCCACATGGCCTTGATCGTCGGGTCCGCTGGCGGACCGTTGTCCAAGCGCGAGAACGACCTCAGCGTTCGCGAGTTGCGCGCCGCCGGTTATCTGCCGGAGGCGTTGTTGAACTATCTCGCCCGGCTCGGCCACCGCTACGAACACGATGGGTGGATGGAGCCGGCGGAACTGGCCGCCGGGTTCGCCGTGGAGCACCTGGGCCGCGCGCCGGCCCGCTACGACGAGGCGCAATTGCTGCACTGGCAAGCCGAGGCCGTGGGGCGTGCGGCGCCAGAACGGTTGTGGACCTGGATGGGTCCGGCGGTCGGCGAACGGGTGCCGCCCGGCCAGCGGGAGGAATTTATCGCGGCGGTTCGGCCCAACACCCGCTTTCCCGCCGACGCGGCCTTCTGGGCGGAACGGTTGTTCGGCGAGGATCCGACGCCGGGCGACGACAGCCGGACGGTGATCGCAGCGGCGGGGCCGACGTATTTTGCCCAGGCATTGGCCGCGTATGCCGAGCACGGCGCGGCCTATCAACCTTTGATTGAAGATTTGAAGCGGCGCACCGGCGCCAAGGGTAAAAACCTGTTCATGCCGCTGCGGGCGGCGCTGACCGGCGAAACCCATGGCCCGGAACTGGCGCGGGTTCTGGCCCTGCTGCCGCCGGATTCCGTGCGACGACGGCTGGAGGCGGCGAGTCCGCCTGATTGACTTTTACGGGTAACGTCCCGAGGTCGGTCTTCGCGCCGAGATCGTTCTCGAACGCTTCTCCCGACAGCACGCGCCGGCGTTTGGCTGGTTCCGGATTCAGGTCGCCGCTCGTCGCAATCATCGCCAGCCCCGAACCCTTGGCATCGTGGAACGGCCGACCGTATCCGGTTTATTTAGCCTGGATTGCTATCAATCGCCTTACGGCGCTCTACACTTTAATTCGCGTCCGGCAAAAAAGCGCCGTCGCGCAGGCCAAATCCCGTCTTACCCTCTATTGACCCTGCGAATTGCCACGTCTTGCGCAAATGCCCGCAGGGTGTTCATCGACTGTGAGCGACGCCCCGTTCGATGCTCGATGGTCTGCTCCACTTTACAAAGAGAGCTGAGTATGTAAGGAGAAGCTCATGTTGCAGGAAACCACCGCCCACGCGGCGCATATTCAATCCGTGGTGCAGGGAACCCGGCCCGGCCCTTCGCCAGAGGCCCGGATCGCCCGCTCCTGGCTTCGCTGCGTCAACAACTTCGGCCTCGATCCCCTTCGCTCCCATCAGACCCAGGTACTCGAACAGATGGGTTTGCGCGAACATCGGGAACGGTTGGATGACTTGTTTGATATCGCCCAAATCGAAATTAAAAGCCTCTATCAGCGGATTGCCGGTTCGGGCTTCGCCATTATCCTGACCGACCGCGACGGCGTGATTATCAACTGGACCGGTGATGCCAGCTTAAGCAAGCCGTTCGAGCAGACCGGCCTATGGCTGGGCGCGATCTGGAACGAGGAAAACGAAGGGACCAACGGCATCGGCACCGCCCTGATCGAACAGCAAGCCTTGACTGTTCACAGCAACGAGCATTTCCGTAGTCGGTATACCCATCTGACCTGTTCGGCCGCACCGATCTTCGATCCCCAGGGTCAGTTGCTGGCGGTGCTGGATATTTCCTCGGTCAAGTGTCAGGACTCCCGGCAAAGTCAGTTGCATACCCTCGCGCTGGCCGTCTTGAGCGCCAAAATGATCGAACACTGTTTTTTCCTGCGGGCGTTTCGCAAACAGTCGGTGTTGCGCTTCCATCACCGGCCTGAATTCATGGGCCAAGGCAGCGAGGGGCTGCTGGCTTTTGATGACGGTGGCCGTATTCTGGCCGCCAACCAGATCGCGGCGGATCAGCTCCAGCAGCCGCGCCATCAGTTCGTCGGCCAACGGGTCGACGCGCTATTCGCCGTCAATCTGGATACCCTGCTGGGACGTGGCCGCAGTCAATTCATCACGCTGAAACCGATTCGCAATACCGTCAAGGATCAGTTTTTTGTGTTGTTGCATGGGGCCGAACAGCCGCCTTCCAGCGCTCGGCCGAATGTGGGCGTCATTGAGGCCGAGCCGATGCCGCCGCCCATGAAAACCCTGGACGGCTTGTCGGGCAAGGATCCGCTGATGACGTACAACGTCCAGTGTGCCCGGCGGGTCATGAACAAGCGGGTCAACATCCTGTTGACGGGTGAAACCGGTACCGGCAAGGAGGCCTTCACCAAGGCCATTCATGAGGCCAGCGCCCGGGCCAGCAAACCCTTCGTCGCGGTGAATTGCGCCTCGATCCCGGAAAGCCTGATCGAAAGCGAGTTGTTTGGCTATAAATACGGCGCGTTCACCGGCGCGCGCCAGGAGGGTCGTCGCGGCAAGATCCTGCAAGCCCACGGTGGCACCTTGTTTCTGGACGAGATCGGCGACATGCCGCCGCCCTTGCAAACCCGGCTGTTGCGGGTGCTGGAGGAGAAGGAGGTGCTGCCGCTCGGCAGCGATACGCCGGTGCCGGTGGACGTATATCTGATCAGCGCCACTCACCGCAACTTGCAGGAGCACATCGCGACCGGGGTATTTCGGGAAGACCTGTATTATCGATTGAACGGCCTGGAACTGAAATTGCCCGCCCTGCGCGAACGCAACGACCGTCCATTGCTGATTCGCAGCTTGCTGGCGGCGGAAAGCGACGGCGTCAACATCCGCATTGCCGAAGACGCCTTTGCGACGCTGAACGGGTACTCCTGGCCCGGCAATATCCGCCAGCTTCGCAATGTGCTGCGTACCGCGGCGGCACTGTGCGAAGACCGGATCATCCGGCTGGAGGACTTGCCAACGGAAATCGCCGGTTTATCCCCACACTGCCCGGCGCAACGCGCCTCGGGCTACGGCACGGCGACATCCAATGCCACGGGTGGTCTCGCCCAAGCCGAGCGGGAAGTCTTGTTGCACGAATTGGACCATCATAACTGGAATATCACCAACACCGCCGCCCACCTGGGTTTCAGTCGCAATACCCTTTACCGCAAGATGCACAAGCATGGCATCCAACCGCGCGAATACCCGGTACCGTAAACTACGCCGGTAGGGCGTTCGAGCGCCGGGGTGCAAGGAAAATCCGGTTTTACCCCGTCTGCGTCAAAATACCCAATTGCTCCAGTCGTGCGACCGTTTTAACCAGCGTTTCACGGGCGGACGGAGGCATTGCCTGGGAGGCCAAAAACTCATCCAGGGTTTCCCGCAAGGAGCGGCTGCCATCCAAACGGTTTACGAACTCGACGGCCTGATGAGAATGCAGGAAATAGAGGCGGCGGTTGTCGTAACGGTAAACCAGACCGCCGAAGCGCTCCGGACGGATCGCGACTCCCGGAGCTAACCGGTAACAGGTGGCAAGTTCGACCGTTGTGCTCATTTCAGCATTCTCCCTGCGTCGATATTGAGTTTTTGCCCGGTCACATAACGCGCTTCGTCCGATACCAGCCAGAGCGCGGCATTGGCAACATCCTCGGCTTCGATCAACTTGACCGGTAACGCATTGCCGTGGCGGATAAATTCGACCAGATCCTCGGTCGCCATGTCGGCAGCCTTGGCCATGCCCGCGATAATGTCGGTATTGACGGCGGTGGGATGCAGCGTGTTAACGGTGATGTGGTGCGGCGCCAGCTCCTGCGCCAGCGAGTTGGCCAGTCCGACGACACCCCATTTCGAGGCACAATAGTGGGCCATGCCGGGTTCGCCGCGCAATCCGGCCACGGAAGAGGTCATTACGATGCTGCCACCGGTCTTTTGCGCCAGCATTTGTGGAACGACGTATTTCGTCGCCAGCCAGTAGCCCTTGAGATTGACATCGATCATCATGTCCCACCACTCCTCGGTAATGTCCCAAGTCAAGGCCATGTCGGCAATGCCCGCATTACAGACCAGAATGTCGATATGCCCGAAGGTGGCGACCGTTTCGGCAACGGCGGCGGCCATCGCCGCGCTATTCCGCACGTCGGCGACCAGTTCCAACGCCTGGCGACCACATGTCCGCACCTGCCGGGCGGTTTCCGCCAGATCGTCGCGCACCGCCAGCGAATAGCGCGGATAAGGCAGATCGCGACAGATATCCAGCGCCGCGATATCGGCTCCCTCACGCGCCATTAACACCGCATGGGCCCGGCCCTGGCCGCGCCCGGCGCCGGTAATGAATGCTACTTTGCCTTCCAGTTTGCCCATGTGCACCGCATCTCCAGGTTTAGGCGAGCCCGCTTCCGCGCCGCTGATAACATCTGCGGCGACCGCATGACCGACTGATCCCGCCGGGGACCAGTCGGTACTGGCTTCAATAAACGCCGCACATACCGTCGATGCTGACCTCTTCGATCAGCAACTCTTCCGTGACCTCCGGCAGTTCTAGCGATGGCTCAGGCTGCCGGGCCACCCTCTCTGCAATCGGCGTCACTTCCGCAATGGGCGTCGCATGGAGAGTGGGCGTTTCGGGGCGTTGTTCGACGGGGATAAACATCGAGATGATCTCCTTCTGGTTGATAAACCGGGATACTGCAAGGGTAGAACACGACGGGGATGAACCATGACCGATCATCTCCGCCAGATCAGGCGCGGCAGCAGCGGACGCAAGGTGCGTCGTTGCCGACAGCCGCGCCAGAGTCCAATTTGATACGCGGCCAACTCCAATCCATAAAGGCCGATAAAAACCGGCAGCGTAAGTTGGGGTCGCAGCCGCCGGTGATCGGTCAGCGGTGCGACGATGAGCAACAGGAAGAGAGCGGGTAAGCAATGCGGCTGTATCCCACCGATGACGAGTAGCGGTAGGCTGTAATAGCGCACGACATTGGCGCTCAGGTGATAAAAGGCCGCCGCATGTTCCCGGCCCAGCGCGACGGCAACCCGACCGATGGACAGCGCGACCCCAATCCGCCGCAGCTCCTGCTGCTTCTCCATCAGCTCCGCGCCGAACAGGGCTGCGGCGACCGCTGCTGGCCCCAGTCCCCAGAATCCGACCCACGGGGTCAGCGCGACGGTCAGCAGCAATAACAGGCTGATTCGCGGCAAGTGCATCAATCGCCGACCTTCGGGGTAGCGTTGTTGTAAATCGGCTTCCGAAGAACCGTAGTCGGCGCGGCGACGCAGCCAGTCGCCCCAGCGCACCCGATGATCATGTACGACTTGGCCAGCCGGGATATACCAAGCGCGATGTCCACTCCGCAAAGTGCGCCAGATGAAATCAACATCCTCGCCGACCCGCAGCGTCGCATCAAAACCGTCGTGCGCCCGCAGCACGTCGCGCCGCACCAGCAGGTTGCAGGTCGGCAGATAAGACACGGCAGCATTCGGAGTAACTTCCGTCTCCATCGCGCCCATGTCCAGCGGCGAGCGCACCGCCTCGAAGGCGGCCACCGCACCCCGCGCCGGCGGGGCAGTAACCCGACCGCCCACAATCGCCACCGCCGGATCGTCCAGATAAGGCAACAGGCGGCGCAGCCAATCGGGTTCGGCTACACAGTCATTGTCGATAAACGCCAGTATCGCGCCACTGGCCAGCGTCGCTGCCAGATTGCGGGCGGCGGACTGACCGATATTGCGTTCCTGGCGTAAAAGCTGGATCGGCAGGTCGCGCAGCGCCTCGGCCAATGGCGGCGTGGACGCATCATCGACCACGATAATTTCAAGTCGGTCGGCGGGATAGTCCAGCGCCAGCAAGGACTGCACGCAGCGGCGGGTGGCCTCGGCGCGTCCGTGCGCCGGAATGATGATCGAGACTTGTGGCCAGACCGTCATCTCCGCCGGCTGCCGGGTCAGCAGTCGACGGCGCAACAGCGGGTCCAGGAAAGCGGTGATCGCTGCCGGCGTCATTCCGGGAAGCTGGGTCACCAGTTCGGCGATGCTGCGGGGTTGCCGCAGCGCGCCGAGCAACGCCGTGGCCTGTCGGTTCAAACGCAGCGCCAGCAGCGGGCGCAGGCAAAGCAGGGTTCCACCCCGTTCATCGGCCACGACGGACAGATTGGGCTGCAAGCCGTAGCGCGCCGGTTGGACCGATGGCGGAGCAGGCAGCGGCGCGACGGCGACCGCGCCGGAATCACCGCGCCATTCCGTCCGTTTTACGCTGTGTTGGTTTGGATGAGCCATTGCGGCAACGCTGCCTCGTAACATGCGGCCTGCGCCGCCAGATAACGCTCGCCCCGGTTCGCGTTTGCCGGTCGGGGGTCGCCCACCACGCCGGTCGACGTCAGCGCCCGCGTTCCCTTTGCGACCAGGGTTGCCAGCGCTGCGTCCATCTCTCCGGTATGACCGGGCGCGGCCTGATCCATGCACACCTGTTCCGGATGCAGGCACAGCAATTCCGAGGTTTCCCATTCGCCGGCGTGCAAGCCGACCACGTTGAACGGGATATCGGCCTCCGCCGCTATTGCCCGCACCGCCTCGCCGCAGATCGTCATGGCGTCGGGAATCCACACCGCCAACGCTGGTAATTCCTGCCGCAAGCGCATCTCCGCCAACGCCAGCGCCCGACCGTTGCCACCATGCGCCGATAGCACCATCAGGCGTTGCACGCCCCAGGCGACCATGCGTCGGGCGCAATCCACGATCACCGCCGCCAGCGTTTCCGCCTCCAGACTCAGCAGACCCGCAAAGCCGCCGTGTTCGTCGGAACAGCCGATGGGTATCGCCGGCGCGACCAGTACCGGCAACCGCTCGGCCAGCCGCTCGGCCAGGGCGACCGCCCGCCAGGTGTCGGTTCCCAGGGGCAAATGTGGGCCATGTTGCTCGGTGGCGCCCAACGGCAGAATCACCGTCGTGATGCCGGCAGCGACCGCTTGCGCCACCTCCGGCCAACTCAATTCGGCCAGTCGCTGGGCGTTCAAGTCGGTTGTTCCAAAAAACCGCGTTGGCGCAAAAACTCGATGATGGCATCGGCCTGCTGTTCCGGCGTACCGCTGTCCATGATTTTTCCCGCCTTGCCGGCCACTCCGGCGGACATGATCTGGGCAACCCGGTCCTGGACCGAAGCGGAGGGATCGGGGCTAAACATGATCCGTGCCCGTGGGCGCGGCGGCATGACCTCATGCAGCGTCATTGCCGGAAAGTACAAATCCTGCGGCGATAAGCCCAATTCCTCCAATCCATACAGCGGGATTGGCGTGTGTTTGACCCGCATCAGGTTCGGCAGGCTGGCTTGACGCAAATGCACCAGCCCGGTCTCCAGACCCAGAATTGCAGGCAAGGCAACTTCGCTCTCGGCCCGTGCCCCGCGCGCCAGCCGCCGCTGCACCTGTATCCGCCCGGCCTGTATCTCGAACTGAGTGACATCGGTGACGACCGGCCAGTCCAAATGCTCGGCCAACAGAGCGGGCACCGTACCCGATCCGCGATCCACGCTGTGCCCGCCGCACAGCACCAGATCGGGCGCTTCCTTCACCCGCAACGCCGCCGCCAGCAGAATCGTGGTCACGGTGGGTTTGAGGCTGCCCAGCGAGTCATCCCACACCCGCACCGCCGCATCGGCGCCCGCCGCCAGCGCATCCTGCAACAGGCGATCCGCCTCGACCGGCCCCACGCTGAACACGGTCACGGTTCCCGTGGGCGGTCGCAGCCGCAACGCCAGTTCCAGCGCGCTTTCATCAGCCGGATTCATCATGTACAGCATTCGACCGGTATCAATCATCCCGGTCAACGGGTCGACCTCGATAGTACTGGGATCGGGGACGTATTTAAGGCAAACCGCGATGTGCATGGGCGCACTCTCCTCAGCAGGTTCGGGGGTGCTCAGGATTCCCGGAAAGTGACCCCATAACCGCCGTCCGGGTAGGACCAGCGAATGGCGCCTTCCTGGTTGCAGGCGATATAGCAGGTGCCGCACTCGAAACATTGTTCGTAGTTGAACAAAATACCGCCGTCGTCCAGCGGGACGAACAGGTTGGCCGGACAGACGTAGACGCAGGCATGGACCGAGCATTCATTGCGGCAGATCTCCGAGTTCACGACGATATGCGGCGTCGCCGCCACCCGGAACCGCACCGTGCGCATCTTTTCTTCGTGGGTGGTCATCACCATAGGTAAGCCCTCGCAACCTGATAGACATCGTGGAGTAATTGCCCAGGCTTGATCGAAGACTGGCGCACCATCCGGTAGGCCAGCGGCAGAATCTTCTGCTTGGGCGCGCCATCCACCCGGAAGATCTGCTCCATGCCCCGTGCGACCATCTCGGGATAGAGATTCTGTAGGCGCGGCCCGTTGACGAAGGACGGCGCATGGCGATAGGCCCGAAAATCGGTGGAGACATGGCGCTGTTTCAGATATTTTCGATAAATCGCCAGGGTGCGGGCGGAGAAATTACCGCGCTGGCAGGCGACAATTGCAGTTTCCGCCGCCGCCAACCCGGACTGCATGGCGTAGTTCATCCCTTCCAGATACAGGCCGGCGGCCAGACAGAACCCGGCGGCATCGCCAGCGACCAGCATGCCGCCGGTGTACAGCTTCGGCTGCATCGACCAACCGCTTTCCGGGATCAAGTGGGCCGAGTACTCGCGCAACTTACCGCCCCGCACCAGCGGCGCGACCGCCGGGTGTGCCTTGAAGCCCTCCAGCAGTTCATAGGAGCGCTTGCGCCGTTCCACCAGTGATGAGACTTGGCCGATCACCCCCAGCGACAGCGAATCGTGGTTGGTGTAGAGAAACGCGCCGCCATGAACGTCTTCGGTAATGGCCCCCAGGTATTCAAACGCGATTCCCTCATTACCGCTGAGGTGAAAGCGATCCTGAATAATCGCGGGGTCCAGCCCCAGGACTTCCTTGACCCCCAGCGACAGTTCATGGGAGTGAAATTCCCGCTGCAAGCCGGCTTTCTTGGCCAGGAAGGAGTTGACCCCATCGCAGGCAATCACCACCTTAGCGTAGATCTCGCCCTGTTCGCGGCGGACCCGCACGCCAACGATGCGTCCATTTTCCCGCAGCACATCGTCCACCACGGCCGAGGTCAGCAGAAAGGCGCCCGCCGCCTCGGCCTGAGCCGCCAGCCAGCGATCGAACTTCGGCCGGAGCACGGTGAAGCCGTTATACGGCGCGGTGGCATAACCGGCGCCCGCGCTGCGAAAGTCGAGCGCGACCGCGGTGGTCGGGGACATGAAAGCAATATCGCGCCGACAGATATAGCGTTCGACTGGTGCTTGTTCCCACCAGTTGGGAATCAGTTGATTGAGGATGGCGCTGCCGTAAAACACTGCCCCGGACACGTTTTTGGCTCCGGGATATTCGCCGCGTTCCAGCAACAGTACCTTGAGACCCGCGCGGGCGCTGAGCAGGGCGGCGACGCTGCCGGCGGGTCCGGCGCCGACGATGATGACATCGAACTGTTCTTTGGCGGGGGCTGTGGTCATTGCAGGATTTCCGTGAGCTTGCTGATCAGGATCGGCAAAATTTGATGGAGGTCGCCCACCACGCCCAGATCCGCCCGCTTCAGCATCGGTGCGGTGCGGTCGCTGTTGACGGCAATCACCACCTCACTGCCGGTCATGCCGGATAGATGCTGACCGGCCCCGGACACGCCGAAAGCCATATACAGTTTCGGGGCGACGATCTGGCCGGTCGAGCCGATGAAGCGTTCCACCGCCAACCAGCCGCGATCCGCCGCGACCCGGGTTCCCCCCAGCGCCGCGCCGATCTGGTCGGCCAGTTGCTTGACCAGCGCCATGCCCTCCGGCCCGCCCGCGCCAAAACCACCGGAGACAATCCGCTCGGCCTCATTCAAACCCACCGTGCGTGGATCGGCGGGCAGGGTCTGCAAGGTGCGGTCGCGGAAACTGGCGGGGTCGAGTTCCGGGCGCACGACCGTGATTTCGGCCTGACGACCGGGTTGAGGCGCGCCCACCCCGCGCACGCCGGGGGTCAGCATGGCGCACACCAGGGTCGCATAAGGCCAGACCAGCCGTTCCTGGCAGGCCCCGCCGTAGGTATGGCGAATGATCTCCGGGTAACCGTCGCCGACGATGCCGATGCGCATGCAGCAGCCCACCAGCGGCAATCGCCAGCGTACCGCCAAGCGGGGTAGCCAAGCGCGAATTTGCCCGCTGTCTGGAGCCAGCAACAGCAACGGATGGGTATAGAGCAACATCGGGGCTAGCGCTTGCAACCAGCCATCGGCGCTGAAGAGAGCCAGGGCTTCATGTTCCACCACCGTGACCCGATCCGCCCCGTGCGCCGCCAGCGCTTCGGCCAGCGGCGCGACTTCGCTGCCGCACAGGATGACTTGCACCCGTGCGCCCAACTGATCGGCCACCTCGCGTCCTTCTTCCACGCATTCCAGGCTGGCCAGCGTCAATTCGCCGTGTTCGCTCTCGGCGATCACCACTACGAACTTGTCCATCTACACCGCCCTCCCGGCTCGTTCGCCTTCGATGATCGCGGCGTGCGCCCGGCGTGGAGCCACGCAGTCGCCGATCCGGTAGAGAGTCGGCACTCGCCCTTTCAAACTCTCGTACAGGTCTTGGTCTACTTGACGGACCTGGGAAAGCCTGTTGTTCGCGCGCGCATTTTCGGCTTTCAGCGCCTGATACAGACCGTCATCGGCCTGGCGATGCACCGCCAGCACCACCGTATCGACTCTGGGGAAATGCACCATCTGGCCGCTGTAGTTGTGCAGCGCCATGACCACGCCGTTATCGATGCTGAGTACCGAATGATTTGGAGTACAGCGAATGCCCAGCCGCCGGGCCTGGCGATACCAGTTTTCCAGATCCAGCGTTACCCCCAAATCCTGACCGACGTACAGGGTGGGTGTCACCACTTCCACCTCGCAGCCCTGTTCCGCCAGAAACTCGGCCACGCTGGTCGCCTCGTGGAAACCCAGCCGATCCACGATCAGCGCTTTTCGGCCCGGCGTGATTTTGCCCGACAGAATATCTACCACGTCGGCCACTCCGGGGCTATCGCCGCCCGGAATGGCGCTGCGATTAGCAACCGAGCCGGTCGCTACAATGACCGCATCCGGCTTGGCGGCCAATACCGAATCCAGGGTCGCGGTGACGCCGGTTTGCACCTCAACGCCCAGTTGTTCAACCTCGTGCAACAGGTTGCGGACGATATCGCCGAACTCCGCGCGTCCGGCCACCCGCACCGCCCACACCACCTGCCCGCCCAGCCGGGCTTCCTTTTCCAGCAACGTGACCCGATGCCCTCGGCGGGCAGCGACAGTCGCCGCTTTCAGTCCAGCGGGACCGCCGCCGATCACCAGCACCCGTTTGGGTTCAGTGACGGCTTGCAGAGTTTCGACCCCATATTTTTTCTCCTGACCGGTCGCCGGAGTTTCGATACAACCCATCCAGCGATTGAGTCCCATCCGTCCCACGCATTCCTGGTTGCAGGACAGGCACAGGCGGATGTCGTCAGCCCGGTTTTCCCGCGCCTTGCGGGCGAATTCGGGATCGGCGATTTGGCCGCGCACGATACCGACCAAGTCGGCATGGCCTTCGCTGAGAATCCGTTCCGCCTGAATCGGGTCCTTGATGCGACCCACGCCGATCACTGGCAAGCGCACCGCCTTGCGGATAGCCGAGGGAATGAACAGAGCGTAATCCGGACGAATCCGCATCGAGGCTTCGATCATGTACAAGGTCTGAGTCGCGGTGCCGATGCTGGTGTTGATCAGGTCGATCAGGCCGTCCGCTTCCAGAATCCGGGCGACCGCGACCGCCTCGTCGAGAGTGATGCCGTCACGGATCAGTTCGTCGCCGCACAACCGCACGCTGATCACGTAATCGCGGCCCACCTCGTTGCGAATCGCGGCGACGATCTCGCGCAGCAGCCGGGCACGGTTCTCCAGACTGCCGCCATATTCGTCGTTGCGGTGGTTGGTGTTGCGCGATAAAAATTGGCGAACGATGGAGGAATGGGAGCATTGCAGTTCCACCCCGTCGAAGCCGCCTTCGCGGGTGTAGGCGGCCACTCGCGCATAGCCCTGGATAATCTCAAGAATATCATCGTGCTCCACCGCCTTGGCGACTTCGCGGAACAACGGATCGGCCAGCGCCGACGGCGCCCAGGCGGGTAACCGGGTGAACATACCGCTGCCCTGTCCGCCGTTATGGTTGATCTGGGCCAGGATCGGCACCCCTTCCGCGTGAACCGCTCCGGTGATGCGCTGGTAGTGAGGAATGACCCGGCGATGAAAAGCGTGGATCAGCTTTTCGTAGGGGTGATCGGTAGGATGGGTGGATTGCTCTTCGGTGATGATCAGCCCGGTGCCGCCGCGCGCCCGCTCCCGGTAGTAATAAAGATGCCGCTCGCTGGGCATGAAATCTTCGGCGTAGTTGGTCAAGTGCGCCGAGAACACGATCCGGTTCTTGACCGTGATGCTGCCGATCTTGAAGGGGGTAAACAGCAGTCGTGAACGATTGCTCATGACTTAGGCCTCCCGTCCGGCCCGATAGCCTTCCAGAATGGCGTGGCTGAGGTAGCGCGGCGCAACGCAGTCGCCGGCCCGGAACAGCCGCAGGCCGCTCTCTTTGAGGGCGAAGTACAGGGTTTCATCGGGCACTTCCGGCGACACGTCCACCACCAGGTCAATCGCGTCGAGGCGGATTTCCCGGTGATCGAAATGGTCAACGCCGATCACGCTGTGGTCGGTGACTTCCAGCGCATCGAATTGCGGTCGGAAGGCGATGCCGCGAGCGGCGGCCCGCTGGTTCCAGGCGGTCAACTCCAGTGATGCGGTCAAGCGCTGGCCGACGAACATGTCGCTGGTGACCACCTCGACCTGCCAGCCACGCTCAACCAGCCATTCGGTGACGGCCATGCCGACCGGATCGCCCAGGGTATCGAGGATTACAGCGCGTCCCGCTTGCGTGGGCACGTCGCCACTCAGCACCTGACGGGGATTGACCACTGGCGCAGTCTCGTGGAAACGTACACTGGCTTGACGACCGGGCATCCCACCCACCGCCACGATCACCGCATCGGGCGTTTCCTGGCCAACCCGTTCGGCGGTCATTGTCACCCCGGTATGAACCTCCACTTCCAGCATGCGGACTTGCCGTTCCAGCCAGTCCACCGCCAATACCAACCGTTCTCGACCGGGCGCGGCGGCGGCCAACCGGATCGCACCGCCGAGTTGCGAATCGCGTTCGTACAGGGTGACCCGGTGACCACGCAGCGCCGCGACCCGCGCCGCCTCCAGACCGGCCGGTCCGCCCCCCACGACCAGCACCCGATGAGGAACTCGGGCAGGCTTCAGCGGGGCAAACTCCGCTTCCCTTTCGTAACCGGCGACCGGATTATTGGCGCAGCTCAGACGTGGGTTTTGCACCAGGCTGATAATGTTGTCCTGATTAGCGAGCAGGCACGGACGGATGTCGTCGGCCCGGCCCTGACGCAGCTTGGTCGGCAATTCCGGGTCGGCGATCAACGCCCGGGTCATTTCCACCGCATCGGCTTTACCCTCGGCCAACAGCGTTGCCGCCATTTCGGGATCGACGATGCTGCCCTGGGCGAAGACCGGTAGCTTGACCGCAGCCTTGACCAGCGCCGCCAGATGAACGGCGAAGCCGGGTGGTTGATACAGACCGGGTCGGGTGATATGGCCGGTGTAGATGCTGCCGCTGGTGACACTGATGAAGTCGAACAGAGCGTCGTCCGCCAAGTGCTGGGCAATCTCGGCGGCATCCTCGGGCTTGATTCCGGCCCAAGGCGCATATTCATCGCCGACCAGGCGCAGACCGACGATGGCGTTACGGCCGACTTCGTCCCGCACCGCTTTGATCACCTGACGGGCGAAGCGCAGCCGATTTTCCAGCGAACCACCGTACTCGTCGCTGCGCTGGTTGGTCAGTGGCGACAGGAACTGGCGGATCAGGCTGTCTTGACCGGCATTCAATTCGACACCATCCAAGCCGCCGTCGCTGGCGTAACGCGCCGCCTGCCGGAAGCTTTCGATCACGGCGGCGATGTCTTCGGGATCCATGGCCTGCGGCAATTCGCGGCTGTTGACTTCCGGCACCGGCGACGGCGCCCACAGCGACAGTTGGGAATAATGACTGCTGCCCTGCATCCCGCTATGGGTCAAGTGCCCCAGCGCCAATGCACCATGCCGATGCACGGCGTCCACGACTTGGCGATAACCGTCCACCACGGCGGCGGCGTAGCCGAATATCGCGTACTCGTAAGGCCAGTCCGAGGGATGCACCACGCTGCCTTCCAGGACGATCACCCCCGCGCCTCCCGCCGCGCGGGCTTCGTAGTAGGCGGCGTGGCGCTCGGCGAAGCGGTTGTGAGTGGCGAAGTTTGTTTGATGAGTGGCGAACACGAAGCGGTTCGGCGCCGTCTTGCCACCCAGCGGCAATGGGGCGAAAAGCCCGGTATGGTGATCTTGCGGCTTGCTCATGGCTTTGCCTCACGCGCTACGGATTTCACGTATTGCCTGGATCGGCTTCATGGTGATGCGATGCTCGCCAGTTGCGACGCGGCCTTGACCGGTATCGGAAAAGGCGCCGGGTTCTGGAACACGCAGTCCGGATCGGGGGCATCCAGGGGAAGGTTCGTGAAGTGTTTGACGGCCATGCAGCCGCCGTGGCATTGGTCGTAGGCATTACAGGTCTGGCAACTGCCACCCACCTGCCATTCTCGCAGGTGGCCGAACAGCGGCGAGTTGCGCCAGATATCGGCAAATCCACCCGGCTGGCGCACGTTGCCGCCGGAAAACTCCGGCGCCAGCATGAACGGGCAGGCGTACACCTCGCCGACCGGGTCCACGCAACAGACGATGCGTCCGGCGCCGCACAGATTCAGCCCATCCATCGGTTGACCGTAGGCCGACAGATGGAAAAACGAGTCTCCCGTGAGCACGTCCCGATGGTTCAACAGCCACTCGTACAACCCGCGATTCTGCTCGTGGGTTGGGCGCAGGTCTTGCCATACCGAGCCGCCACGACCGGTGGGACGCAGCCGCGTCAAGCGCAACTCCGCCCCGTAGCCTTGAGCCAGGGCGTACAAATCATCGATTTGCGGATAGTTATGGCGGGTGACGGTCGTGTTGATCTTAAACGGAAATTGCTGTTTGGCCAGTCGCTCCATCGCTTGCCGGGCGCGATCGTAGGAGCCTTCGCCACGGATGGGATCACTGGTGTCAGCCGTTGCTCCATCGATGCTGATCTGCACGTCCAAATAGTCCCGCGAGGCAATCCACGCCGCCGCATCATCGTCGATCAGGGTGCCATTGGTGCTGAACTTGACGCCGATCCCGCGCGCCAGCGCATAGTCCATCAACTCAGGAAAATCCTTCCGGCTCATCGGCTCGCCGCCGCCGACGTTGATGTAAAACACCTTCATTTCCGCCCATTCGTCGATCAATCGTTTGGCTTCGGCGGTAGTGAGTTCATCGGGCCGCCGCTTGCCGGATGAGGACAGACAATGCACGCAGTGCAGGTTGCAGGCGTAGGTGATTTCCCAGGTTAGGCAGATTGGTGCGTCCAGACCCTGCCGAAAGATTTCATAGCTCATCGCTTACCCCTTCGAACGGTACGGTGGTACGGGCAATCACGCTTCGGCGGTGGTGGGGTCAATACCCGCCCTGATTTCCGAGATGCGATTGGCTGGAAACCCGCCCTGTTCCGCATGCTGCTTCACCATCCCGGCATTGGGGGCGATGTAGACACAGTAAATTTTGTCGTCGGTCACGTAACTCTGTACCCACTGGATCTGTGGACCCAGCGTGCTCAGCACACCGCAGGATTTTTGCGAAATAGCTTTCAGGTCGGCTGGAGACAGCTTGCCCGCACCGGGCAGCTCGCGTTCGATCAGATATTTGGGCACGGTGTTAAACCTCTTTGGTGGAATCGATCATTTTTATTAGGCGTATTGGGCGTATTGACGGTGACTACTAACGCATCTCTGTATTCAGCGCCGCCTGTTCTTCATCCGTAAACAACCGCGAACGGGTCAGGAAGCGCACGCCCTCCGGGCCTTCCAGCGAGAACA
>JAPUDV010000088.1 GCA_027492875.1 Candidatus Competibacteraceae bacterium
TTTATGGGATGTAATGTCCCCGTTTATGGGATGTAATGTCCCCGTTTATGGGATGAAACCCCAAAATAACCCATTGATGGGGACATTTCGCCGACCCGCGACGAGAATCGACGCGAAAGATTTTATAATCAGCTAGTTATTTTGACGTGGTAAATTTATCCACAGGCTGAATTTCCCGATCGACGCTCGGAAATGTCCCCGTTTATGGGATGAGCCAGCAGGCATGAATTGTCCCCATAAAATTCTTGGGATGCGGGGACATTTTTGCTACGCTGACACGATATGACGACTTCGAGTCCGCGAGAACAGAAAGACAGACATGGAGAGGCGGATAGCGCTCGCAAGATGGTTTTGACCGATCTGGCCGACCAGAATCTCAAAAAGCACATCGCCGCCATCCACATCAACAACCGGCTGACGCTCACTCAGCGCAAGGCGTCGAACGTACTGCTGTACAACGCCTACGAAAGTCTGCTGACGGCGCGCGTTCACCGCATTCGGGTCAAGGATCTGGCCGAGGCGATCGGCTTCAACACCAACAACCTGGAGCCGCTCAAGGAAGCGCTCAAGACGCTGGCGCGAACCGTGCTGGAATGGAACATTCTCGATGAAAACGGCGCCCACGAGGAATGGGGCGCCACCACGCTGCTGGCGCAGGCGGTGATCAAGAACGGCTACTGCATCTATGCCTACAGCCCGGATTTGTGCGAAAAGCTCTACCGGCCGGAGATTTATGCGCTGCTCAATCTCAGCATCCAGCGCAAGTTCAGCAGCGGCTATGCCTTGGCCCTGTACGAGAACTGCCTGCGCTACCGCCGGGTCGGCACCACCGGCTGGATCCCGCTGGACAACCTCAAGCGGTTGCTGGGCATCGGCGAGACGGATGCCTACTACCAGGACTTCCGTAAATTCAACGACAAAGTGATCAAGCCGGCGGCGCGGCAGGTCAACGAAACGTCGGATCTGTTCCTGGAGATCGAGTACCAGCGCGACCGCCGCAAGATCAAGGCGGTGCGCTTCCGCGTCAACGACAATCCGCAAATGCTGTTGTTCGCCCAGCGCCAGGCCGAGCTCGCCGCCTCCGCCGAGGAGGAAGCGGCCGGAGCGGATCCGGGCGACACCGCAGAACGGGCCTGGCGCCTGCGCGGCAAACTGGTCGCGTTCGGTCTGAACGCCCGCCAGATCCGCATGGCGCTGGCCAGCTACTCGCCAGCCTATCTGGAAGACAACCTCATCGTGGTCGAGCACGATCTGGCCGCCGGAAAGGTGCGGAACTTGCCCGCCTATCTGCTGGCGGCGCTGCGCGAAGACTACCGGTCGGCGCTGGAACCCGGACCCGCCGATGCGGTCGAGAAGACCGCCGAGCCGGCGGCGGCGCGGCTTGATCGCTTGCGCACCCAACTTGTGGCGGAGCGGTTGCAGGCGGCGCTGGAGCGCCTGACCCCGGTAGCGCGGTCGGCGCTGGAGCGGGATTACATCGCCCGGCTGGAGCGCGGCGACGGCTTCGAGGCGCGGCTCATCCTCGGCCTGTACCGCAAGAGCGGCCTGAACAGTAAGATCGTGGAAAGTCATTTCCGGGTTTTTGCCCGCGATCGGCTAATCGGAGCGATAGATGAAGGAGAGCTAACGGCCTGTGCCGTCTCTAAAGAGTGAAGGAGTGTCCTCTTAAGTGACGGTATCCTGGGGTTCAAACCAAAGGGGGAGCGAATGCATCCGCTGAGGAGTCGGCCAAGCTGTAATGCGAGAGTGGGAGCTGCGCCGCCCGCCGGTTCCAGGGGTGGCGTCCGGCTGTCGGGCCTGTTGCTGGCGTGCTCGATTTGTGTCTGGCCGCCAGTCCTGCGCGCGGCGACCGAGACCGGTCCCGCCGTGGCCGATTACGACGGGGTCGGTTTGTGGGTCGCCGGCGCGTTGATCCTGCTGGGGCTGATCGGAGCGCCGGCCGTGGTGCTCATCGGCCAGCACCGCCGGTTCAAGGTGGCGCGAGATCATCTGGAGGGACGGATCGTCGCTCTGGAAAGCCAGCGGGGGGCGCTGGAAACCCGCCTTGAAAACCAGCAACTGAACGGCGAGCGTCGCCAGAAGGAGCTGGAAGCGGAAATCGAGCGCCAGCGTCAGGTTGTCGCGACCCTGCGCGACAGCGAAAACAAGTTTCGCAATCTGAACCAGCAGCTTCCGGTCGGAGTTTTCCTGGTCGATATCGAGGGCCGCTGCCAGTACGTCAACGAACGTTGGTGCCAGATGACCGGCCTGACCGCCGAGCAGGCGGCCGGGCAGCCGTGGACGCAGTTCGTGCATCCCGACGAGCGCGAGCAGGTGCTGCGGGATTGGCGGACGGCGGTCGATCAGGAATCCGAGTTCGTCGCCGACCACCGCTTCCGCGGCCCCTCGGGCCGGGTCACATGGCTGGATACCCGCGTGGTGCCACTGCGCGACCGCGCCAGCCGGATCGTGCTATATCTGGGCGTCAACGCGGATGTCGCCGGTCTCAAGCGCACCGAGGAAACCCTGCGCGCCAGCGAAGCCCGCTTCCGCGGCTACTTCGAACTGTCGCTGATCGGCGTGGCGCTGACCGGTCCGGACAAGCGCTGGTGGGAAGTCAACGACCGGCTGTGCGAGATCCTCGGCTACCGGCGGGAACAACTGCTTAGGCTGAGCTGGGCCGAGCTGACTCACCTGGGGGATCTGGATGCCGATATCGCCCAGTTCGAACGGGTGATGGCCCGGCGCATCGATGGCTACTCGCTCGAAAAGCGCTTCCTGCGCCCCGATGGCGCGCTGGTTTACGCCAGCGTTTCGAGTCGCTGCGTGCGCCGGTCGAACGGGATGGTGGATCATTTCGTGACCGTGGTGCAGGACATCACCGAGCGCAAGCAGGCGGAGGAACGCATCCAGCAACTGGCCTACCACGACGCGCTGACCGGTTTGCTGAACCGGGAATTGTTGACCGACCGATTGCAGCAGGCGGTGGCGCGGGCCGACCGCGACCACACTCAAGTCGGGGTTCTGCTGGTGGACCTCGACCTGTTCAAGCGCATCAACGATACCCTGGGCCATTCGGTCGGGGACCAGTTGCTGCGGGAGGTGGCGGTGCGCTTGCAGGAATGCGTGCGGCCGGGCGACGCCGTATCGCGCCAGGGTGGCGATGAGTTCGCCGTTATCCTGCCCGATCTGACGAACGCCAGCGACGATGCCGCCCGCATCGCGCAGCGGATTCTGAGCACGGTGGCGCGGCCCTGCCGGCTCGACGGGAACGAATTACATGCCGGGTGCAGCATCGGGGTGAGCGTGTTTCCACGCGATGGCCGCGGCGCGGAGACCTTGCTGAAAAACGCCGATATTGCCCTGTACCGGGCCAAGGACATGGGGCGCAACAACTATCAGTTTTACCTGTCGGGCGCCACCGTGCTGGCCCGCGAGCGACTGGATTTGGAGAACAGCCTGCGGCACGCCGTGGACCGGCGGCAGTTGGTGATGTACTACCAGCCGAAATGGGATTTTCACGTCAGGGCCATCACCGGCGCCGAAGCGCTGATCCGTTGGGACCACCCCCAATTCGGTCTGCTGTCCCCCGCCCGCTTCATTCCGATTGCCGAGGACAGCGGCCTGGTCCTGTCCGTCGGTGAGTGGGTGTTGCGCGAAACCGTGCGCGAGATCGGTCAACTGCATCGCCGGGGTTTCCCTGGGTTGCGGGTGGCGGTCAATCTGTCGGGTCGTCAGTTCCATCAGTCCGGCCTGGTCGGTTTGGTGCACGAGGTGTTGTCCAAGAACAGTTTTGATCCGACCCGCTTGGAACTGGAGCTGACCGAAAGCATCCTGATGCATCACACCGATGATAACTTATCGACGTTGAAAGGTTTTAAAAGCATGGGCTTGCGTCTGGCCATCGACGATTTCGGAACGGGCTACTCGTCGCTGAGCTACCTGCAACGGTTTCCCGTGGACGTACTCAAGATCGACCGTTCTTTCGTCATGCACCTGCCGGCCAGCACCAGCAGCGCCGCCATTGTCGATGCGATTGTCACCCTGGGGCACGGTCTGCGATTGGATGTGGTGGCGGAAGGCGTGGAAACCGTGGAGCAGCTTGCATTCCTGCAGGCGCACGGCTGCGACGAGGGCCAGGGCTTCTATTTCGGCCATCCGCTGCCGCTGGAAGAATTCCAGAAATTGTTGCTCCAGGATCGGATCAGAGCGGCAGCAGCAGGGGCGTCACCAGGAGAGTGAGCCCCATCACCAGCAGCAGCAGTGGCAGTCCCACCTGCACGAAGTCGTTGAAGCGATAGCCGCCGGGCGCCAGCACCAGGGTGTTGACCGGCGAGGATACCGGGGTGACGAATGCCGCCGACGCCGCTACCGCCACGGTCATGGCGAAGGGGTAGGGCGATACCCCGAGCTTCTGGGCGGCGGCGATGGCGACCGGTGCGATCAGCACCGCCGTCGCGGTGTTGGAGATGAACATGCCGATCAGCGCCGCCAGCACGAAGACGCCGGCCAGCAGCGCCAGCGGGCCGAACCCGCCCAGTCCGGCCACCAGCCCGTCGGCGATCAGCGTCACGCCGCCGGCTTGCTGCAGCGCCTTGGCCAGGGGCAGCAAGCCGGCGATCACCACCAGACTGGGCCAGTTGATCGAACGATAAGCATCTTCCATGCGCAGGCAGCGAAACAGACCCATCGCCAGCGCGGCCAGCAACACCGCCGCTACATTGGGCACCAGCCCGAAGGTCATTGCCAGCACCATCGCTAGCAGGATCACCAGGGCGAACGGCGCCTGCCGGTAAGCCGGAGCGACGTCGCTCAGCTCCGCCGGCAAGCCGAGCACTAGAAAATGTTTCTGTTCGCCCTGGAGCAGGCCGATCTGCTTCCAGGCCCCGGCGACCAGCAAGGTGTCGCCGAAGGCCAGCTTCTCCTCGATCAGATTGCCTGGCAGGGGCTGGCGGTTGCGGCGGATGCCCAGCACGCTCAGGCCGTGATGGCTGCGAAACGCGGCCTGCCGCAGGGTTTGGCCGATCAATTCCGAATCCGGCGGCAGCATTACTTCCACCATGCCCAGTTCGTTGACCAGGTTGCGCTGCTGGCTTTCCGCGATCAGCAGGCGGCTGAGTCGCTCGGTGGGGCAGAGCGCGGTGACTGCTTCGTCCGGCCCGACCACATACAGCGCGTCGGCGGGGTGGAATTCGGTATTGGCCAGCGCTGGCGACACCGTTTCGGTGAAGCGCTCCTGCCGCCCGACGCCGACGAGGGTGACGCCGTAGCGGGTGCGCAGTTGCGCGCCGGCGACGGTCTGGCCGATCAGCGGCGAGTCGGAATCGAGCCGCAGCCGGTGTAACTGCCCCATCAGATTGTAACTTTCCGCCAGTTCCATCAGGGTCTGCCGGTGACCGGCGGTACTGGTTTGCGGGGGAGGATCCGGCAGCAGCCGGCGGCCCAGGGTCATCATGTAGGCGACGCCCAGCGCGAGCGCCAGCAGGCCGATCGGAGTGATGCTGAAAAAGCCGAACGGTTGCAAACCGGCGCCGCGCAGGGCGTCGTTGATCACCAGGTTGGGCGGGGTAGCGATCAGGGTCAGCAGGCCGCTGAGCAGGGCGGCGAAAGCCAGCGGCATCATCAGTCGGCCCGGGCCGATGCCGAGCCGGGCGGTGATGCCCAGCACCACCGGGATGAAGATCGCCACCACGCCGGTGGAACTCATGAACGCGCCCAGCCCGGCCACCGCCAGCATCAGCAGCACCAGCAGCCGGGTTTCGCTGGCGCCGGCCAGTCGGGTTAGCCAGACGCCGACCTGATAGGCGACACCGGTTCGCACCAAGCCCTCGCCGACCACGAACAGTCCGGCGATTAGCAGGACCAGCGGGTCGCCGAAGCCGGCCACCGCTTCGGACACGGGCAGGGACCCGCCCAGGATCAGCGCCAAAATCACCAGCAGCGCCACCACGTCCGGCCGCAGCCGGTCGCTGGCGAACAGCACGACGGTGGCGGCCAGCAGGCCAAAAACGAATAGGGCATCTGGGGTCATGGGGAGTCGGTTCCTTGCAAGTGGCCGCCTGATTATTGGGGCCATACTATGGGAAAATGAAGCGAACCTTAGCCCAAACAAGGATCGCCCGTCATGTCGGCAAGCGAGGAAACCGTCTTTTTTAACGTCGGCCGGCTGCGGTTGGAGGGCCGGTTGTGGCGGGCGTCCGGCCCGTGGGCCACGGTCATCACCCACCCTCATCCGCTGTACGGCGGCGAATTGGATAACCCGGTGGTGACGGTGCTGGCCGGCGCCTACCAGCGACTGGGTTACAGCACGCTGCGTTTCAATTTCCGTGGGGTCGGCGCCAGCGGCGGGGATTACGACGATGGCCGAGGCGAGCGGGACGACGTGCGCGCGGCGGCCGCCTTTCTGGAAGAGGCGGGCAAGACGGTGATCGATCTGGCCGGCTATTCCTTCGGCGCCTGGGTCAACCTGCGCCTCGATCCACTGCCCGCCGGGGTGCGTCGGTTATTACTGGTGTCGCCACCGCTGGCGTATTTGGAGTTTGACGGGGTGTCGGCGTCGCCATCGGTGGCGTTGCGGGTGGTGGCTGGCGATCGCGACCGCTTCGCGCCGCTGGATTTGCTGCGGGAGCAGTTGCCGCGCTGGCAGCCAGCCGGCCATCTCCACATCCTGCCGGGGGCCGACCATTTTTTCCAGGGGAGCGCGTTGGATCGGCTGGCGGCGCTGGTCGAAACGGTGCTGGCGGTCCCTGCCAGCCAATAGCGCCGCTTTTTAGATCTTGATCGGGGTGATGATCATCTGGATCTCCCGCAGGTGCAGCCGGCGCTGCATGGCGATGGCCGTGTGATTGTGCAGCCAGGAGATAAACCAGTTTTCGCTGTTGAAGATGAGCTTGCTGGCCAGGCAGACGCTGTTGGGATAACGCTCGACCACGCTGGCCGTCAGTTTTTCCAGCTCCGCTTCGGCGTCGGTGCCGTAGGCGGCATAGGACGCCGCCGCCCAGCCTTGATGGTGGCAATAGTTCACGTAGTAGCGCAGCGAGTTCTCGATCTGGTATTGCAGGGAGCGCAGCGCCCCCTTGCCGCCGTAGCTCTCCGCGTCCACCTCGCCGACGCTGACGAAGATGAAGTTTTTGAAGTGGCCGGTAAACACTTCGTTCAACCACTTGAGCGCGTACATGCCCAGACCACGATTTTTTCCGACCAGAAAAATGACGGTCGTCTGTTCGGGGTTCAGTGGGGGCTCCGGCAGATCCTCACCCCAACTGGGGCGCGGCGCGTAGAGCGCGTCGATGGTGCGCAACTGCTGGCGGACCTGTTCGTAGTGGCTCTTGATCAGCGCGCAGACGCCAACGAACAGGCTGGTGATCAGCAGCGTCAGCCAGCCGCCCTCGGTGAATTTTTCCACCACCGTCACCACCAGGATGCCTCCGGTGAGCAAAAAACCGAGCAGCGCTAGCAGTAGCCGCGACTTCCAGTGAGCTTCGTCGTAGCGGCTTTCCCACCAGTGCTTGCACAGTCCGAGCAGCGACAGCGAGAAGGTGATGAACACGTTGATGCTATATAGCACCACCAGCACCGATACATCGCCCTGCGTCCATATCAAAATGCCGATGGCGCCCAACCCCATCAGGAAAATGCCGTTTTGTGTCACCAGCCGGCCGGACAGGTTACGGAATTGGCGCGGCACCCAGGAATCCACCGCCATGTTCGCCAGCACCGTCGGGCCGCCGAGAAAGCCGGTGTTGGCGGCCACGAACAGTAGCCCCGCTTCCAGCAGCAGCACCACCGCCAGCAGGCCATGGCCGAACGCCGGGTCGAGATTCCAGCTCCCGATGATAGCGTTGAAGGTTACCGCGTTCAGGGTCTGATGGGCGACGGGCTGCGCGTTCCAGAGCAGGTATAGCAGGATGACGCCGCCGGCGGTGAAGCTCAGCGAGCCGGCCATGTATAGCATGGTGTAGGTACCGGTGCGCACCCGCGGCTCGCTGAGCATGTTGACGTTGTTGGAGACCGCCTCCAGCCCGGTATAGGTGCCACCACCCAATGAATAGGCGCGCAGGAACAGCGAAATAGCGAATGCCCAGCCCATATGGTCGGTGAGTTGCTGGGTCTCGTTAAGGGTATCCGGGATCAGGTGAGGCAGACCCTCGGCATGGGCGATGACGCCGTAGAGAATCAGGAAGGTATGCGTGAGAAAGAAACCGAGAAAGATCGGCAGCAGGATCTGGATGGATTCCTTCATCCCGCGCAGATTGAGCACGATCAGGACGATGCCAAATGCCATTTCGGCGGTGAGCTTGTAGGGTTGAGCGCTAGGTGGCAGCAGGCTAAACAGGGCGTCCACGCCAGCGGCGATGGAGATGGCGATAGTGAGGATGTAATCCACCAGCAAGGCCGAGCCGGATACCAGCCCGGCCTTGGAGCCCAGCAACTGGGTCGCCACCTTGTAACCGCCACCGCCGCTCGGAAACAGCTCGATGACCTGGTTGTACGCCAAGGCGATGATGAATACGGTCAGGAAGGTGGCGGCGGCCAAGTACAGGCCGAAGTGGGTGTACTGGCCCAGTGCCAGAAACGCTTCCTCTGGGCCGTAGCAGGCGGAGGATAAGCCGTCGGCGCCGAGACCAATCCAGGCCAGGAATGCGACCAACGCCATGTTGTGGCGGGTTTCGGGATGGAGCGGGTCGCGCGGCTTGCCGATGAACACTTCCCCGAGTTTGTCAACGAACGGCATGGGGGGTACCTGTGGGCGGTTTCTGTCATGTCCGTTTAACTATACTCCACTATCCAGTGTCCGCGCGTCGGGGCTGGCCGTCGGCTGCCACGTTTGGGACGGAGGGAAGCTCACCGTCACCCGCAGGCCCGAACCCTCTTCCGGTTCGATCAGCTCGATACGGGCGCGATGCCGGTCGGCGATATGTCTGACGATCGCCAGACCCAGGCCGCTGCCGGGCGCGCGGGCGCGGGCGCCGCGGTAGAAGCGGTCGAACACCCGGGACCGCTCCTCCACCGGAATGCCGGGTCCGGTATCGCGTACATCGAGCGTGACTTCGTGAGGGTCGCGCCGGACGCCGACATCCACCCGGCCATCGCCGGGGGTGTAGCGTAGGGCGTTGTCCACTAGGTTGCCGAGCATCGCGCGCAGTTCGGCCGGATTGCCATCGACGAAGGCGGTTTCGCCGGGCAACAGGCCAAGATCGAGGTCGCGGGCGTCGGCGATGGCGGCCAACTCGGCGATGACGGTCTTGGCTAGGGCGCGCAGATCCACCGGTTCGACAGTCCCGGCGCCGGGCGTGGCGTCCAGCCGAGCCATGGCCAGCAGTTGTTCGATCAGGTGGGTGGCGCGTTCCAGCCCACCTCGCAGATCCTCCAGCGCTCCGGTGCGATCTTCGGGGCGGGCGGCCTGTCGCGCCAGATCGGCTTGCAGGCGGACGGCGGTCAGCGGGGTGCGCAACTCGTGGGCGGCGTCGGCGATGAATTGCCTTTGGGCATCGAGGGTGCGGGCCTGTCGCGCCAGCAGGTCGTTGAGGGCGCGAACCAGCGGGACGATCTCCGCCGGCGGCCGGATCGCCGGCAGTGGCTCCAGGGTGTCGGCGCGGCGGCTTTGCAGTTCGGCGGCAAGCTGGCGCAACGGTCGCAGTCCCGCACCGACGCCGAACCAGATCACTCCTCCCATGCCCGGCAGCAGCAGCAGGAACGGCGCCAGGTTTCGCAGAGCGACGTCGGCGCTCATCCGCAGCCGCACGCGGGTCGTTTGGGCGACTTGCACGATGCGGTCGCCGGCATTCAGGGCGAATAGCCGCCAGCTTTCGTTTCGCCAGAGCAGATCGGTAAAGCCCGGTTGAGTTGCGAACGGCAGTTCCCACGATTTATGCGAGACGTAGAGCAGGCCGCGCTTTCGATCCCAGATCTGTACCAGCAGATCACTTTCACTTTCGCTTGGATCGGCGCTCATCGCCAGGGCCAGCAGATTTTGGTTGCGCAGCGCCCGCGCGGTCTGCTCCAGTTGGTAGTCGAACAGGGTGTTGATTTCGGCGCGGGCCTGCCGGTAGGTGGCATAACCCGATACGGCCAAGACCAGCGCCAAGCCGGCCAGCAACCATAACAGCAGCCGCTGGCGGATGGATTTCATGAGTCGTCTCGGCGGTGGTGGCCGGGTTCAGGCACGCGTAGTGGAAGGTAAAAAACAGCCGCTGGCGGGACGGCAACGGCTGGTGGTTGGTGGTGTCAGCGACCGGTGGTTCGCAGCCGGCGAATCGCCGCTAGCCATTCGTGGGCCAGGTGCTGGCGTTCGCGTCGGGGCCGGGCCCGCGCTGTCGCGTCGAAATAGGCGTGCATGGCTGTGATGGCCGCTCGAGTCTGCTCTTGGGAAGCGATAGCGGAGGGGCGTTGCATCATGGGTACTCACCTCGCTGTATATTAGGTTCTTGAAAGTAACTGGGTGGCGGCCTGCTGGACCTCAGACATCCGTCTTTCCCAGGCGTGCCAAGAAGTCACGGATGAATTGCCGTACTTCCCTTGATGCTGTGGTGTCTATTTCTTGGCAGGCTTCGATAAATGCGTCGCGCAATCCTGCTTCGATTCGTACCACTAGCTTTACATCTTCGTTCTTATCCGATTTCTTTTTTTTCTTGCCCATAAAATACCCTAGACGTATATACGTTGGCAATACTTAGTATATGCGATGTTCGACTTTTCAGGCAATCAGACCCTCAAACTGGAGGTCGGAGCGACCCAGTTGCCGGTTCATGAAGATATTCAGGGTGTACGCCAAGACTTTTCGGGCGATCCAACTGGTCAGATGCCAGCCCTTACCACCTATCAGTTCCTCATCACGGGGCAGGGGCGATAGAAGGGTGGGAAA
>JAPUDV010000089.1 GCA_027492875.1 Candidatus Competibacteraceae bacterium
CGGGGATTCCTAACGACTTTGACAGTCCAGAAGAGTATTTATGCACCAACGCCTTTTAGAGCTTGACTTACAAATTCCTGACATCAAGCTAGCTATAGAAGTTCAAGGGCCAACTCATTATTCAAATCTATATGGCAATCAAAACGACATAACGGCCCGCGATGACTATAAAAAATTGTGGTGTAAACAACATGGCGTTAAACTCTTACACATTGAATGGGAGGGCTACATGAAAACCCTCTATCATTTTCCTGAAGAAGAGCGGCGAAAAAGACTCAATACCTTATTGGGTCGATTTCTTTTAAGTAATAGCTTATTCTTGGAAGTCTTTGAATCTCAACTAAATGAATTAGCTTAACTAATTTTACAACTGGCCCCGCGTTGCCAAGAGCAAAGTACATAAGGCGTACCCTACAACTGCAACTTCTCAACTTAACTGCCTATTCTGCAAGGAAAGATGATCTTATGCAATGGCAAGAAGTTTGCGAACATCCCAGTTTGCAGGATTTGCCCTTTAAGATTGAGCTAAACGAAAAGGGACAAATTTTAATGTCTCCTGTAAAAGTCTATCGCTCCGCTTTTCAGGGGAAAATTACCCAATTATTACCGAAGCAAGGCGTTGTTTTAGCTGAATGTGCCATCAAAACTTCAAAAGGAACCAAGGTCGCCGACATTGCCTGGTGCTCAGAGGAGAGGTTCGCAAGGATCGAACGGGAAGCGGAGTGCTCCGTCGCCCCGGAGGTTTGTATAGAAGTGCTTTCATCCAGTAACACGAGCAGCGAAACGGAAGAAAAGAGAGCGTTGTATATTGCGGCGGGTGCTATCGAATTCTGGGTTTGCAATGAAAACGGAAACATGGCTTTTTTTGATGAAAACGGGCAGTTAAAAGCATCCATTTTGATCCCTGAGTTTCCTCACAAGGTAAAAATCATTACCTGACGTAAATATCACAGGCTATTGGCTACAGGAAAACACGAACCATGCTGGAAATTCGCAATCTGCACGCCACGGTCGAGGGCCGGGAAATCCTCAAGGGCATCGACCTCGTTGTTCGCCCCGGTGAAACCCACGCCATCATGGGGCCGAACGGTTCCGGTAAGAGTACCTTGGCCAACGTGATCGCCGGCCGCGAAGGCTATGAAGTCACCGAGGGCGAGATCCTGTTCGATGGCAAGAATCTGTTGGAGATGGCCCCGGAGATTCGCGCCTGCGAGGGCCTGTTCTTGGCCTTCCAATATCCGGTGGAAATCCCTGGCGTCGCCAATCTGTATTTTCTGAAAGCCGCCGTCAACGCGGTGCGCAAGTATCGCGGCGAGCCGTCGGTGGATGCGATGGATTTCTGGGATCTGGTGCAGGAGCGCATGGAACTGGTGAAAATGGATGAATCCATGCTCAAGCGTTCGGTCAACGAAGGGTTCTCCGGCGGCGAAAAGAAGCGCAACGAAGTGTTCCAGATGGCCGTTCTGCAACCCCGTTTCGCGGTGATGGACGAAACCGACTCCGGCTTGGACATCGATGCCCTGAAAGTCGTCGCCGACGGGGTCAACGCCCTGCGCAGCCCGGAGCGCGGCTTCCTGGTCATCACCCACTACCAGCGCCTGTTGGATTACATCGTGCCGGATCATGTGCATGTACTGTTCAATGGCCGCATCGTGCGTTCCGGCGGTAAGGAGTTGGCGCTGGAATTGGAGGAGCAAGGTTACGCGCTGTACAACGAAGAACCCGGTCGTGCCCGCCGGGCCGCAGCGTGAGGTCGGCCATATGAATATCGCGCCCGTCGTTCAAAATCCGTTCCGCCAGCAGTTCACCGCGTTTGCGGCGGGCCGCCGCGAGCCGGACGCCATCGCCCGCTTGCGCCGCGAGGGGCTTGACCGGTTTGCCAGCCTGGGTTGGCCGACCCGCCAGCAGGAAGCGTGGCGCCTCACCGATCTGGGCGCGCTCGCTCAGATCGACTTGCAGCGGCCCACCGACGCGCTGGTCGATGCCGGAGTCCTGCCGGCGCTCGACCTGCCGACACACCAACTGACCTTCGTCAACGGCCGTTTCGCGCCGGGTTTGTCGCGGTTGCGGGAATTGCCCGGCCAGGCGCTGATCGCCAGCCTGGGTCAGGCCCTGCTCACCCATCCCGAATTGATCGAGCCGCATTTGGAACGGCTGCCGGGCCTGAGCCAACACCCATTCGCCGCGCTCAACGCCGCGTTCTGGGAAGATGGCGCGTTCGTGTATCTGCCGCGCGCAACCGTGGTGGAAACGCCGCTTCATCTGATCTTCCATGTCACCGGTGACGATATCGCCGTTTATCCGCGCCTGCTGCTGGTGCTGGAAGAGGGTGCCCAGGCGACGGTGGTGGTCGAGTATCGCGGCAAGGGCCGCTACCTGAATGCCCCGGTCGCCGAATTGCAACTGGGCGCGGACGCAGTGCTGCACTACCACCAGGTCCAGGAAGAAGCGTCGTCGGCGTTTCATCTCGGCGGTGTTCGGGTCCGCCAGGATCGCGACAGTCAGGCGAATCTGCATCTGGTGTCGTTCGGCGGCCAACTGGCGCGCACCGATCTGGACGCATTGTTGGACGGCGAAGGCGCCAGTTGCGTTCTCAACGGTCTGATTCTGGCGAACGACCAGCAAATGGGTGATTACCATGTCCGGGTCGAGCACGCCCAGCCGCATGGAACCAGCGAACAACTGTTCAAGAGCGTGCTGGACGGTCGGGCGCGTTCGATGTTCGACGGCACGATCCATGTCCGCCCGCACGCACAGAAGACCGATGCCCGCCAGACCAACCGCAACCTGTTGCTGTCCAAGCAGGCCCAGGCCAATGCCAACCCGCGACTGGAAATTCTGGCCGACGACGTCAAGTGCGGCCATGGCTCCACCACCGGTTTTCTGAATCCCGACGCCTTGTTCTACCTGCGCACCCGCGGCATTCCCGCCGAGCAGGCACGGACCCTGCTGGTGCATGCCTTCGCCAACGACAGCCTTAACCGGATTCAGCTAACGCCCCTGCGCGAACGACTGGCCAGCGCGCTGGCTGCCCGTTTGGCGCTGGGCAACATCGAGGAGCAGTGACACATGAATGCCCCGCTCGCGCTTTCCGCCGCCCCGGTTGCCGCGTCGGAGCTGGATCTTGCCCGCATCCGCGCCGATTTTCCCATTTTGCGCCAACGGGTCCACGGCAAGCCGCTGGTCTATCTGGACAACGCCGCCTCGGTGCAGAAACCCAAGGCGGTGATCGACGCCATCGGCGAGTGTTACGGCGGCTATTACGCCAACATCCATCGCGGCGTCCATCTGCTGTCGGAACGCTCCACCACCGCCTACGAAGGCGCGCGGGACAAGGTGCGGGCTTTCCTGAACGCCGCCAGCGTCCAGGAAATCATCTTCACCCGCAACGCCACCGAAAGCATCAACCTGGTGGCCAGCAGTTTCGGCGGCCAGCGGATCAAGGCCGGCGACGAAATCGTCATCACCGGCATGGAGCACCACTCCAATATCGTGCCCTGGCAACTGCTGTGCGAACGCAGCGGCGCGACCTTGAAAGTCGTGCCGTTCACCGACGCCGGCGAGTTGATCCTGGAGGAGTACGAACGGTTGCTGGACAGTGGGCGGGTCAAGCTGGTGGCGTTCGTGCACCTGTCCAACGCCCTCGGCACCATCAATCCGGTTAAGACGATGATCGAATTGGCGCACGCCCGCGGCATCCCGGTGCTGGTGGACGGGGCACAATCGGTCCCGCATCTGGCGGTGGACGTGCGGGCGCTGGATTGCGACTTCTACGCCTTTTCCAGCCACAAGATCTACGGACCCAGCGGGGTCGGAGTACTCTACGGCAAGAAGGCGCTGCTGGAGGCCATGCCGCCGTATCAGGGTGGCGGCGACATGATTCAGATGGTGACCTTCGAAAAGACCGAATACGCCGATCTGCCCAACAAATTCGAGGCCGGCACCCCCAATATCGCCGGCGTGATCGGACTGGGCGCGGCGCTGGACTGGCTGAACGCCATCGGACTGGACGCGGTCGCCGCGCACGAGCACGCGCTGTTGGAGCACGCCACTGCCCGCCTCTCCGAAATTCCCGGCCTGAAGATCATGGGCACGGCCCGCGACAAGGCGGCGCTGGCGGCGTTCACCCTGCAGGGCGTTCATCCCCACGATATCGGCACCATCCTCGACCGCGAGGGGATCGCCATCCGCGCTGGCCACCACTGCGCCCAGCCGGTCATGCAGCGCTACGGCGTGCCCGCCACCGCGCGGGCGTCGTTTGCCGTCTACAACACCCGCGACGAGGTGGATGCCCTGGTCGCGGCCCTTTGGAAAGTGAAGGAACTATTCGACTAATGAGCGACTTGCGCGATCTCTACCAGGAAGTGATCCTGGACCACAACAAGCGGCCCCGCAATTTTCGAATCCTGCCGCAACCGACTCATCACGCCAACGGCGTCAACCCGTTGTGTGGCGACCGGATCAGCGTCTTTCTGGATATCGAGGACGGGATGATCAAGGACATCGCCTTTCAGGGCGCCGGCTGCGCCATCTCCAGTGCCTCGGCCTCGCTGATGACCGAAGCGCTTAAGGGCAAGCCGGTCAACGAAGTCGAACATCTGTTCGAAGCTTTCCACAACGTGGTGACCACCGACTGCGAATGCCCGCGCGGGTTGGGAAAGCTCGGTGTGTTGGCCGGGGTGCGCGACTATCCGAGCCGGGTCAAATGCGCCACCTTGGCTTGGCACGCGGTGCGCGCCGCGTTGGAACAGCGCAAGGAATCGGTGGCGAGCGAGTAATTCCTTCACCTGCAAGAGGCCGAATATGAGCGTAACGCCCACCTCCCTGGATTTGCCCGACGCCGGCGAATTGGAAGCCCGGATCATCGAGGCGCTGAAAACCGTGTACGACCCCGAAATTCCGGTCAACATCTACGATTTGGGTTTGATCTACGATCTGAACGTCGATCCGCTGGGCAATCACGTCGACATTCAGATGACGCTGACCGCCCCAGGATGCCCGGTCGCCGGCTCGATGCCGGAATGGGTGGAAAACGCCGCCCGCCACGCCTCCGGGCTGGAATCGGTCAAGGTCGAACTGGTTTGGGAGCCGCCATGGACGCCGGAGCGGATGTCCATGCGCGCCAAGCTGGAACTGAACATGATCTGATGGACGCGACGAAGGATTGCCGTGGTATGTCAATCCGAAGGTTCCGATAAGCGTTCAACGAACACACGGAACTCGACAAGCCGGCCTTGGCGAAAACTTTTACCCGCCACAGACACATTTCGAACGAACAAGTTGCTGACCGTCTTCTGCTGGTTCGGGAGTGTCAGACGAGCGTAAGCAGTCGAGTGAGTGAATCTGTACGGGTCCATTCCCCGCAGTAAGCTGCGGGGGTGTTTATTAGCAACAACCGGTTGCGCCCTTTTCGGCCAGAGAGCGACGCTACCGTTGCCTCGCTTGGCCTTCTGGATTACGACGGCGGCCCGAGAAGGTCGTTTAGCCTTCCGAAACAGGCGACCGCCTTGTTGAAGCCCGCATAAACGCACATAAACAGCAGGAGTTCCTCGATTTCCTCGCGGGTACCTCCAAGCTGCAACACCATTTTGACGTGGGCGCTAAAGGGGTTGCCTGGACCCATATGGTTTTGATTCACCACATCCGCAGCCAGCGCAATCAGGGCCTTGGTTTTCTGGTCAATGAGCGGTAGCCCCCAAACCTCCCCCCCCACGCGAGTTATAAAATCGCCATACTTGGGGTTTAATGCTTTCAAGGCATCCTGCAGTTCTACGTCGTCAAGAACGGCGTTTTTGTATTCTTTTGTCGTTACTTGAATCTCTTGTTGACTCATCGAGTTAATCTCCAGAGTGGTTGGGGAACCCATTCTCGCATACGGCCGAGAGGGAAAGATGTCGTCTCATGCCATTGCCAATCAGACCGGCATGCATAACGATCCATCCGGTCATGTTTAGCTGGGAGCTACTTGACAAGGGCGACGGCAACCTGGCTGTCTGGAATCCGCGCTTCGCTGTTGCAGCGCAGGGCTTCTGTATGTCCTGGACCTCCCTCATGATTTTGTTGGGATCGAATTCAAGGAATATTTTTACGAAGACTTGACTGTCCGCACGGTGCAAGCAGATGCCGCGCAGGGTTTTGTAAATCGTCGACGTCTTCAGTGGAAATACCCTGATGCGCTCTTGTCAGCCGGATGGGTTTGCGTTGGAATCCACGAACGCTCGACGTAGCCGAATCCCCGCAGCGGTAGATCGGGGAGTGACGGCTCGGTGAGCCTTGGGTTGCTCAGGGTCAAGCCAGATTCATCCCAAAAATATTACGATTGACGTTGTTGCACCGCTGATAGTCGAAGTGATCCACGTCTTGCAGAGCCAGGAAAACTCCCAAACCCCCGATCTCGCGATCCTCCAGCGGCTTGTCGAGGTCTTCAGCCGTTGGCATGCCTCGGGTACGCGGATCGTAAGCGATGCCTGTATCCTCCAAGGTCACGATCAGGTTCCGGTCTGTTCGTTCGATGGAGACCACAACATCACCGCTCAGGCCCGATTCCTCATAGCCGTGCGTGATGATATTGGTGGCAATTTCGTCCACCGCCAAGGTCAGGCGATAGGTGGCTGCTTGATCCAGCCCGACCTCCTGGCAACCCTGGTGGACCAGCCGGCGAATGTCCGAAAGCGCCGCCAGGTTGGCCGGAATGCTCTGCCGTACCATGGATGGACGCTCGCTGGGCTAAGGATAGCTCTCCTGAACATAAACAGCTTGCTGGAAGCCACTCATCTGCAATGTATTGAGGACAGGTCCGATGGCGCCGATCACATAAATGGCGACCTCGCTCCCCATGTGTTGCTTGGCGAACACCAGCACGCGCAAGCCGGCGCTGGCCATGAATTGCAGGTTGTTCATGAACAGCACAAGCTTCTGGGGTTTCTGTTGAACCGCTTGTTCGATGGCCTGACGGAATTGCCCGGCCACCGCGGCGTCGAGTTCCCCCTCGAGAGTGATTCGAGCTTCGGAGTCAACCATTTCAAGATTCGCGCTGAATGCCATGCCTTTGTCCCTCTAGAGATTAATGGAGTGTCATAACTGAGTTTAGGGGTGCCCGATCAGGATCACGATGGCCCGCCCTCCAACCAGGAAACTGTGCTGATGCGGCTCCAACGGAGTCTCGTGACCGGGTTCGTGGATGTCATGGGGCGCCGGTAGAGCGGTGTTGGCGAATAAATGCCAGCGGTAGTCGACCGGCAGTTCGGGCAACTGGAAGGGTAGGGCATCCCAATAACTGTTCAGGGCCATGTAAAGCACCGAGCTGGTGTTACCCGCTTGTCCGGCTTGGCGTTCGCGGAGCATGAAAGCCAGGGTTCGCGAACCCGGCGACCAGTCGGCATTCCAGGCTTGGGTGCCATGCCAGATGATGTCGGACTGAGTGGGGCCGGTCCCGAAAAAATCCCGGGTGCGCAACAAGGTATGGGTTCCGCGCAAGGCGATCATCTGGCGGGTAAAGTTGAACAGGTCGGCGTTGCGTTCCAGCAGGGTCCAGTCGAACCAGTTCAGGTCGTTGTCATGGCAGTAGGTATTGTTGTTGCCACGCTGGGTGCGGCCCACTTCGTCGCCCATCAGGATCATCGGCACCCCATGGCTCATCAGCAGAATGGCCAAGGCATTCTTGATCATGCGCTTGCGTAGGGCGTTGACTTCAGGGTCGTCGGTTTCGCCCTCGACCCCACAATTCCAGCTATGGTTATCGTTGCCTCCATCGCGGTTCTGTTCGCCGTTGGCTTCGTTGTGTTTGTCGTTGTAGGCGAATTGATCGTAAAGCGTGAAACCGTCGTGGCAGGTGATGAAGTTGATCGAGGCGGTGGGACCCCGTTTGTTCCAGCCGTAGAGATCCGGCGAGCCCTGGATGCGTTCGGCAAGGACGGGAACCATTCCCGCGTCTCCCTTCAGGAACTGGCGGATGTCGTCGCGGTACTTGCCGTTCCACTCGGCCCACCGTCCGTAAGCGGGAAAGGAGCCGACCTGATACAGACCACCGGCGTCCCAGGCTTCGGCGATCAGCTTGCACTTGGCCAAGACGGGGTCGAAGGCCAGGCTTTCCAGCAACGGGGGGTTAGGGAGCGGGGCGCCCCAAGGATCGCGTCCCAGGATGGCGGCCAAGTCGAACCGAAAACCATCGATATGGTATTCCGCCGCCCAGTAGCGCAGGCAGTCGAGGACCATCATCCGCACCACGGGGTTATTGCAATTGAGCGTATTGCCGCAGCCGCTGAAATTGAAGTAGTACCCCTCGGGCGTCAGCATATAGTAGGTCTGGTTATCGATCCCCCGGAAGGAAAGGGTCGGACCCTGCTCGTTGCCCTCGGCGGTGTGGTTAAACACCACATCGAGCATCACTTCGATGCCGTTGCGGTGCAACTCCTTGACCAGGTTCTTGAACTCGTCCACCTGCATCCCGAGCGGCCCGGTCGCGGCATAGCCGGTCTTGGGCGCGAAGAAACCCACCGTGCTGTAGCCCCAGTAGTTGTACATGGTCTCGCCGGTGACCGGATTGGGACGACTGTTCTCGAACTCGTCGAACTCGAAGATGGGCATTAGTTCGACGCAGTTGACCCCCAACTCCTTGAGATACGGAATCTTGGCCATGATGCCCGCATAGGTGCCGGGATGCTTGACTCCGGCGGAAGGGTGGCGGGTAAAGCTGCGCGCGTGCAGCTCGTAGATCACCAGATCCTTGAGCGGCTTTTCCAGGGGACGGTCGTCCTCCCAGTCGAAATCCTCGAAGATCAGTCGGGCCCGGTGGGGGTATGGATCGTTCCAGTCAGGCGGTTCGCCCCAGATCTCACGCCCGCCGATCGCCTTGGCGTAGGGATCGAGCAGGATTTTGGAGCGGTCGAAACGATGTCCGGCCGCCGGATCCCAGGGGCCGTCCATGCGGTAGCCGTACTCGATCCGCTCGTAGTCGAGGTCGAACACCACCATGCACCAGGTGTTGCCTACCCGAAAGGAATCGGGGAAAGGGATCTCCGCCAGCGGCGCCGGCGCGCCTTTTTCGAAGAGCACCAGCGTGCAGGAGGTGGCGTGGCGGGAGCAGATGGCGAAATTGACTCCGCCCGGCACCAGGGTGGCCCCAAAGGGAAAAGCGCGTCCCGGACGGAGCTTGTAACCCTGCTGCTGGTGAGTCGGATAAAAATCGATACGGGTATCCATACTCAGGCCTGCTTGAGGGTCGTCAGCGCCTGTTCGACGCTGTCCGCCACGGTAAAAAACTTGAGAAACCCGGTGACCGCCATGGTGTCCTGGAGCGTTTCCGCCAGCCTGGCCAAAGCGACCCGGCCATTGCGCGCCACGGCCTGACGGTAGAGCAGGAGCAGCATGCGCAGACCGGCGCTGGACATGTAGGTGACGCCTCCCAAGTCCAGGATCAACGAGCCCTCCTGCTGCAACAGAGGCAGGATCTGGGTTTGTAACCCCGGCGCGGAACTGCCATCCACCTCGCCGGCCACGGCCACGACCGTGATTTCGTCCCGGGTGGAAACCTCGACCTTGATCGCCATAGGCTTGAATCCTTCGGTGGGGTGCGCGTCGATCTACCGCACGGGAGTGAGCGTAGCCTTGACGCGCACGTCTTGACGCGAGTCCGGCAGTTGGATCGACAGCCCTTCGGCGTCGAAGGCGGCATGAGGCCGTCCGTCGATCTCGACCGCGGTCAGGCGCACGCTCCCCTCGGGCAGGATATCCGGGGCCACCCGCAGAATCCGGCCAGGAAAGCCGTCGGGCCGTGGCTTGAAGTAGAGCGTCATCGGCTGCTTGTTGATCAGCAGGTTGATGTAGACCGCCGACAGGTAGCACAGCTCGGTGGAGTGATAGGCGCTCATCGAATGGCTGCCCTTGAGCCGTTCGTTGCCCAGCAGATAGGGCAGGCCGTTGGCCAGCACGTTGAAGTAAACGCCTCCGTCGTCGTGATCCAGGAAGAAGGCGTTATAGAAAGCCGCCGCCTCGCGACCGTGTTTCTGGTAGTCCTCGCCGCTCAGGCAGCCCTGCAGGATCAGATAGGCCAGAATTGCCTGTTCCTGCTGCCACCAGGCCTTGCGGTCGTGCCAGACGAAGCGGTGGGCTTCCTCGCCCGGAGCCAGCACGCGCTCGACCACGTCATACCAACCGTTACGGACTTGATCGGAACCGACAGCGGGCATCAGTTGGGCGATCTTCTCGGCCAGCACCACGTAATCGGCGCTCGGACGAATGCTGTGGATGCGCATCAGGTTCCAGGCAATCTTGAGATTGTGCCCGACCACCGCGCGATTCTGCTGCCAGCCCCAGGTGGTATCGTGGCTCCAGTCCTCGTGAAACCGTTCCTGGACAAAGGGCGAGTGTTCGTAGTCCGGAAAGTACTTGACGATGGTGTCGGCGGTATACGCCAGGAAATCGGCGTATTTGTCCTCGCCCGTGGCCAGCCAAAGGTTGATGAGGTAAGCCGGGGCGTGATCGCCCACCGAGTTCCAATTCTTTCTGGCCCGGTTGTTGCCTTTGTCCAGCAACGGCGAGCGGGGATCCAGGCCGATCGGGTCGATGTGGGAGAAATACCCGCCTTTGTCGTTATCCTTATAGTATTTGTCGAACAGTTCGATGGTTTTCTCGATGTCGTACAGGATGCGCGGATCGCCGGTGATGCGATAGGTTTGAGTCGGGCCGGCCAAGGCGTAGATCTGCTCGTACATGGGCAGTGAATCAAAGTCGTCCCCAAATTCCGAGGTCAGCAGCTTTTGTTCGCGGTCGCCGGAAACCTTGACCCCGTGATACCAGTAGATCAGGTCTTCGTCCGCGTCGAAGAAGCGCATGTGGTCACGCAGGTATTTCGTGCCTTTCTCGGCGGCTTCCAGAAAGCTTTCCTCGCCGGTGAGCATGTAGGCCGAGGCCATGCCGTAAACCATGCGGGAAATGGTGTCGGTTTCCTGCAGGTAATCGCCTTTCTTGCCGCCCGCCAAGTGCAGAATGGTGCGGTAGTTGCGATAGTCGATGGACTGGTTGGGATAGTTGAATTGCCAGCGCAGGTAGCTGTTGGCAATGGAACGGATCTGTTTGATCCACCAATCCGGCTCCTCGTGGCGGTAGTGACCGGGACCATCTCCCGGAAAGACCATCGATTTGACCTCGATCCGCAATGCTCCGGCCTGGGGATAAAAAACGCAGTAGGCGTAAACCTGCTGGCCCGGTTGAAGCATGTCCTGAATGCGCGCCGTGCAGTCCTGATAGGACTCTTCGAGGTTCTGGGTAATGCGGGCGTATGTGGTGGGAGTAAGATAGATACGGAATTCACGGCCGTCGCTGGTTTTGATCTCGAAATTGCCAGCGGCGCGATCGACCTGGGTGACGTAGCCGGCAATGGTGTCTGAATAGCTATATCTTTGTACTTCCATTAGTTATCCTCATCGTCAGTGAAATTTGGGTTTGATCACAATAATCCCAGCACTCTGAATCAAGTGTAGATGGGGTTGGCAAGCCGTCAACTGGGCAGCGCGAGGCGTGGCTTTAATTTTTAATCGTTAATCCGCATTGCGCTACAGCATGCAGGCCACCATGATGATTGCCACGAGACTCTCTCGGTTTAAGGGGTGGCCATGTCTATTGACAGCCAACAATTCATGATCATGCTCGACCAATTGGGCATCGTGACCGCGACCGTCGAACATCCGCCGCTGCGCACCATCGAGGACAGTCGGCGCTTGCGCGGCAATTTGAAGGGCGGACATGTCAAAAGTCTGTTTCTTAAAGATAAAAAAGGCGGATACTGGCTGCTGACCGCGTTGGAGCAAACACGGGTCGACCTGCGGGTTGCGGCGTCCCTGCTGCAAGCGCCACGCTTTTCGTTCGCGAATGAGGAGGATCTCGGCCAGTTCCTCGGCGTCGTTCCCGGAGCGGTATCTCCGTTCGCGGCCGCGAACGATGTAAAGGGTCGGGTCTGCGTGGTCTTCGATCGGCGCGTGCTCGATGCCGACCTTCTGAACTGCCACCCGCTCAGGAACGACCGCACGACCGTGATCGCCGCCATCGATCTCCTGAAATTTCTCGACGGGGTCGGACACCCCCCGCGCATCATTCATCTTCCCGGTTGAACGGTGCCCTGGGTGGGTGGCCCGGCCTCCGCTGGCGGTTGCCGATTACGACTTCAGGCGGTGGCGCCGGTTTCGCCGGTCACTTCGGGCGTCGAGGAAACCTCGGCGCCGGCGGGACCGCGCCAGCGCAGCGCCAACAGGGTGATGTCATCGCTTTGCGGATAGCCGTCCACGAAGGATCGAACCGAGTTCATGACGCCGTCGATGATGGTGTGGGCGGAGCACTCGCGGCATACCGCAGCCAGGGCATCGTTCAGGCGGGTCGCCGTAAACATCTCGTGTCGGATGTTCATCGCCTCGGTAACCCCGTCGGTGTAAACCACCAGACCTTCGCCAGGCAGCAGCCGGATGACGTCCTCCTGATAAATGGAATCGGCGAAGAAACCGAGCACCAGCCCACCTTTTTTCTTCTCGATTGCTTCCGCGCCGCCGCTGCACCGCAACGCAAACGGCAGTTCGTGGCCGCCGTCGCTGCATGTAATCTCGCCGGTGCGCAGGTCCAGAATACCGGCGAAGACCGTGACAAACATGCCTTCCGGATTATTCTGGCACAGGGCTTTGTTGACCCGTTCCATGATGCGGCCGACCGAAGCGGAGTCGCGCCGCGCTTCTGCGGTGAACAAGGTTTTGGTGACCGCCATGAACAGCGCGGCCGGAACGCCCTTGTCCGATACGTCACCGATCAGGAAGAACAGGCGGTGCTCGTCGAGCAGGAAAAAATCGAACAGGTCGCCGCCCACCGCCTTCGCCGGTTCCAGCACCGCGTGCAGGTCGCACTCGGCATGCCCCGGCAACACGAACGAGTCGGGCAGCATGCCCATCTGGATGCCGCGTGCCGCCGACAGCTCGCCTTCGATGCGCTCCTTGGCGGCGGTCGTGGTCTTGAGATCGACGATATACGCCTTCAGCGTGGTTACCATCGAGTACAGCGCGCCGCCCAGGTAGCCGACTTCATCGTTGCGGTTCTCGGAGACCTTGAGCAGTTCCGCGTGCATTTCCTGGTCGGCGTCGAAGTTGCGTTCCACCAGCCGACGGGTCTGTACGGTAAGGCGGGCCAGCGGCCTGACCATCCGGTTGAGGAAAGGTAGCGCCAGCGCCATGCCCAGCAACAGCAGCAGAACGGTCAATCCGCCACCGATGGTCAGCAAGGCATGGAGTTCCGTCCGCATGTTGACGGGCAGGCGCATGAGCGCCGCTCCATCGGGCAAACCGTCCGTGCCGAACATGGGCGCCGCGACGTACAACAGCGCATGCTTGAACAGCACGTTATGGACCCCGCTATTCTCGAGATACGAGGCGGGCGCGCTGTCCTTGATGACCTTTTCGACGATACCGCGCTCGGCGGCGGTCAGCGCCGTGGCTTTATCGACGCCCTCGGCGGACGTGACAGCCAATGGCTTGAGGGTTTCGTCGAACACCCAGATCGTGTCGATCAGCGCCGCCGCCATGACGGTTTCCATCATCCGCTTGAGGCCGATACTTTTGATAATCTGGCTGTCGTGGTCGAGCAGGCGAGCGATCAGGACCATGCCACTGCGATCCGGTAGAGCAACCCCGCCATAGTACAATGGGCGACCGTCCCGCCGGCGGTGCTGACCTTCGGCGAAAACGTTGAACTCTCGTCCCCCCAACAACATTTGGAAGGCCGGTTGCCGGGTCAGACCGGAATCCACGGCGATGGCCGCATCGATATCATCGAGCGACCAGAAGATCGGGATACCGCGGGTGTCGGTTACCCAAATCTCCGGGATTTCATTGCGGGCCGCGATGCCGCGCAGGGCGCGATTGATTTCCCGCGTCGAGGCTTTACCCCGGCGTGCGATTTGTATTAAATTTGATACTATATCGGCTTGGGCCTGTACGTCATTGCCAACGATTCCCTCGATGGCCGCCGGTACTTGCCGGATGAAGCTGATGGACTGGGCGAGCAACTGGGCTACCAGCATGCCATCCCGCTCGGTTCGCTCCAGGACGGACTGCCAGGAGATATAGGCAAACACCCCGGCGGCGCTCGGAAAACCGATGGCGATGATCAGCATGACGAGGAGGAAAAGCCGATGGCGCAGGGTCATGGCGCGTGACCCTACTTGAGCCAGATGATGGCGGTGGCCAATCGCTGGGCCACGGCATAGTCCAGGGGGAAATAGACGAGCCCGCGCGGTCCGAACCAGCGCTCGTAGATCTCGATGTAGGATCCCCGGAACTCGTCGACCCCGTCGAGGAGTTCCGCGAACGTGCGGTTGACGAAGTCGCGCCATTCGGAGTCGTCCTGAGGCAGGATGCATGCCATCGATTCGTAGGACAACACCTCGGTCCGCGGCAACAGGACGACCTTGCTCTTGAGCGGGCTTTTTTCCACCTTGGCGCGCAGCACGATGCCTATGTTGGATAGTCCGTCGATCTCTCCGCGCTCGAACAGGGCGAAGCCGACATCCATGTCGGGCACTTCGACGATCACCACGTCGGGTACATGCTCGGCGAGAATGCCAGCGGTCGTGGTGCCGGCGGCGACGCCGATGCGCTTGCCGCGCAGATCCTCAAGTTGGGCGGCGGTGGCGCGCAGCGTCATGATCCGGGTGCCGTTGCCAAAAAACGGAATCGAGAAATCCACGCGGGCTTCCCGCTCCCACGTCGGGGTGGTGATGCCGCACTCGATATCGATGGCGGCGCTGGTCACCAGTTCCATGCGGTCGCTCGCCGTGGTCGGGACCAGCTTCATTTCAATCGGGCGGCCGAGCCGTTGCTCGAGCCGCTTGTGGATTTCGCGGAGCAGGTCGACCGAGAACCCGACCAGTTTTTCCTTTTTGTCGCGGTAGGCAAAGGGCATGGTATCCGCGCGGGTTCCGGCGTTGAAGATACCGGTGTTGTTAATGCGGTCGAGAACGTGCTCCGCCCATACCGTTCCAGGCGCGGTGCAAGCCAGCATCGCCACCACGGTCATGCGTGGCAGGCAGCGGCGGAGAATCATGGCCATCTGTTTCAAGGTTTCCCCCTTTAGTCGCCACTTTTTTGCGAGGGCGCCGCGCTGACGCGCGCCAGCAGGCGCTTCTTGACATGACCCATGGCCCAGTTCAGTGGAAAACAAAATATAAGAAAATAGCCCATGGCGTAAGCGTAAACCCAGAGCATGGTTTCATCACCGCCCACTGCGGCAATAATGATGTTGCAACGCGATACGAGCTCGCCCACGCCGATGACCGAAGCGGTGCTCGATGCCATCACGATGATCAGCAGGTACATGGTCCAGCTTGGAATGAACAGCAGCGCGGCCGCATGATTGTGGACACGCCAGTGTTGCCAGGCGACAAAGAGATTGTCGGAGACGAACCCCACCACGGCGACCGAGAGCGCCAGCGCGGCCTTGAGCCAACCGGGAAAGAGGTAGATCTGGCCGGCAGCCTCGAATTCGGTCGGAATGAGAAAGGCCAGGTAGAACAGGAACACGAAGGTCGGGATATTGCGCGCCAGTTCGGTGAGAGCGAGGCTCGCGCCTGCGATGACCTTCCATCTGGACATGCGCATCCGGGCCAGCACCGCGCCGAGCACGGTGCCGATGGCCATGGATACCAGCGAAATCAGGATGTTCCACGCGAAGCCGCCCGCCAGGAACGGCGTCCACGCCAGCAACATCGCCACGATTTCAGCGGCCGTCATGCTGGTGCAACCGGCGCTCGATGTGGTTGAAGATGCGGACGACGCCCATCACCAGCAGGAAGTAGGTGATCATCAGCACGTTCATCATGACGGCGGGGTTGCCCTGTTCGGCCACGATGGCGGTGGAAGCCGAGACCAATTCCGGTACGGCAATGACACTAGCCATGCCGGTCGCCTTCACGACGTTGACCAGCGAAGCAACAACCGATGCGTAGGCGAGGCGCAGCACCTGTGGCAGGTTGCGCCAACCCAACGCAAAGCCGGGTTCCTGGTGTTTCAGTACGGCGCTTGCCTCGAGCAGGGCAAACACGATGGCGCATCCCGTATAGGTCGAAAGGCAGAAGATGGCGATTATGGAGCCGTCGAAAGTCCACCCGACACGGGTTACAACGATATGACCAATACCGAAAAAAACCAGGTAGATCAGCAGCAGGGGGGGCGTCATCCGGCCGATGGCGGCCGACAGCCGCACCAAGTCGCGGAGGAAAGGGATGCCCGATTCGGCCACTAGCGCCCCGAGGCAGCCCACGAGCAGACTGCCCGCGATGGAGGCCATCATCAGGTGCAGCGTCATCCAGAGGCCGGACAGGAACAGGTCGCGATCATAGGCATCGTAGAGGATCGTCAGGTTGAGTCCGGTTTGTTCCTTGATCAGCAGACCGACGTGGTACAGACCGGCGACGTCGGTGGAGGTCAGCAGGAGTTTGTTCCGGCACTCGGCTGGCCATTCGCCGCGGGCCAGACGGGTGCAAACCGGGCCGCCGTCGGGACGGACGCGGGTCCAGAGTTCGTGCGTGTCGGCCAGGAACCGGCTCGGCTTGATGCCCCAATGCTTCTCGGTCTCGATCAGCCAGCCGCCGCGATGCCAATCGGCGATCGCATCGGAGAGGGCGCGCTCGAGTCGGGATCCCTGTTCTGAGGCGGCGATGGCCATGGCCCAGGGCGAGATCATCGTCGAAGGCAGCGGCGTCCCGTAGTTCGCCCATTCCGGATCGTTCAGGATACCCGCGATGCCGGTGTCATCGTACAGCCAGGCGATGCAGCGTCCATCGCGCAAGGCCAGTTTGGTGTCGCGCGTGCCGTTGAAGACTTGCAGGTCGAGCAGAAAGCGCTGGGCCATCGGTCGGTTGAAGTAGGAACCTTGAGTGGCGCACACTTTTTGGCCGCGCAGATCGGCCCAACCGGACAGCCGGTTGCTGGAGGGCGCCACGACCGTCACGCCGCTGGCGTAGTAGTTGGGCTCGATGAGAGTGGCGATCTGTCGGCGTTGCGGGGTGTCGCCCAAGGTGGCGATCACCACGTCGATGGCGCCCTCCTCGAGCTTTTGCAGACGGCTGGTGGAACTCACGGCGACGAGCTGCACGCCGACGCCAAGGCGGCGCGCGAGTTCGGCGGCGAGATCCGGCTCGAAGCCGACCAGATGACCGCTGGCGTTCAGCATGCCGAACGGCGGATAGTCGGATTTGACGCCGACGACCAGGGTTCCGCGTTTCTGGATCAGGTCGAGCCGGTCGGCCAACGCCTCCCGGTTACCCAGAATGGCGAGCACCACCAACACGCACGCGATACGGAATATCGGACCGCGGCCCATGGCCTCTCGACCTATCCCGACAAGCCGGAATCGGGAGCATGAGGGGGCCGCGTGAGCCGCTCCGGCTCGGACGCAACCTCCGCCACGGCAAGAAAACCGTAGGCGCAGCGCAGCGGCATGATGGCCGCCAGCAGCCGGTCGATCCAATACAACGGCGTTGATCGGACGACGCTGCTTTCCGGCAGAACGCTCTCGGCGCCCACGCGGATCAGGCGGAATCCCTGCTGCTCGAGTTCCCGCACGAATTCTTCAAGAACGTATAGGTGATAGTACATTTTTACCACCGTATTATCGGCTATCCGTTCGTAAAAAATATCGCCCGGTTCGAGATGTCCCTCTCGCGCCAAGCGCCGCGCCATAGCCTGCCGCTTAAAAAAACGGCGCGCGGCGTTGGGAACCGTAACGATGATCCGACCCCCGGGCCGCAGCATGCCCCGGAGGGTCGCGAGTGTTTCCTGGCGAAGCGCGCGGGAGAAAATGTGCCCCAGTACCCCGAACATCAGGATCACCAGGTCGAACCCTTCGTCCCGACCAATGGTGTGGACCAGGACCGACAGATCGCCGAGCACCGGCCGCAGTCGACCCATCTCGACATGTCTGGCACAGCGCAGGGACAGTTCGTCAATCGCGGCCCGGCTGATGTCGCAGGCGATGACCGTCGCGTCGGTGCGTTCCAGCAGTGGCACGGTATAGCGGCCGTTGCCGCAACCGAAGTCCAGGATTCTCCCCCCCCTCCCGGGTATTTCGCGCGCGATGAGGGCCAGACTCGACGGGTTCGGGCCAGGATAGCGCTGGTCGTAGAGCTGACTGGCAAAGTATTGATCGTAATTCTCTGCGACGGAAAACGGGGGGCGCATCAAACACCCTTCAGGCGGAATGCACGGAAACGAACCACCCCGTTGCGAGGGGTGGTTTTGGTCGCTCCGGATTGGGAAACCGCGCGTGCTGGCGCGGAACAAGCCGGATTCAATTCACCTTTTCGATCTCGGCCAGGAAGGTGGCGATGAACTGATCGGTGACCGCCGGGTGCTTGCCGGTGATGAGGTGGCCATCGATCACCAGATCGACGGTGCCTTCGGGGCCATACACCACTTCCGCGCCGGCGTTTTCCACATCGCAGATAATGTTATGGGCGCAGGTGACCCGGCGACCTTCCAGGAGCGCGCGGTCGGCGCACAGCAGCCACAGACTGTGGCAGATCGTGCCGATCTTCGTTGGGGGGGTGGCGAATACCTGACGCATGAAGGCCACCGCCGGGGCCTGGTTGGGTTCCCCTTTCCGGGGAGCGACCTGATAGCGCATGCGGTCGCTGGCGTAGGCCCCGATGATGATGACCCCCTTGTAGTCCGCCGGATTGGCCGAGTCGATTTCGGTTTCCACCACCACATGTTCTTCCACCCAACCGTTGTCGGGATTCGAACCGAAGGTGAGCGTTGGGTTGCCCCACAAATGGGAGAGATAGACCACCTGATAGCCGTGCAGGGGGAACAGCTCATTGAAACGACGAAACTCGGTCATATCGAAATGTTCTTCGATCAGGACGCCGATTTTGCCCTTGCGCGCTTCGCCAACGATACCGCGCAGGGGTGGGCGGGTGGAGGTTTCGGTCATGGCACAATTCCTTGAGTCGGGTGGAATCTGGGATGAAGGGTGGTGATGGGGCCGTGCCCGTTCGGGTGCGGTGCGGGGGCTAGAAGTCCTTCGCTATGATGTCCGCCATGCAGCGCTCCGCCAGCGCCGCGATGGTGAGGGCCGGATTAGTCGCGGCGGTACTGCCGGGGATCAACGCGGCATCCACCACGTACAGTCCGCGGTAACCTTGCACCCGCCCGTGATAATCGCAAGCCTTGCCCAAAATAGCCCCTCCGCAGGGGTGCGCGGTGATGCCGGCGTTAGCCTGGGTTTCGTCGCGAATCGATGTCCGCATGCCGCGTTCCGGGAAGCCGTTGATCGGGCAGAAATAGTGCCCCTGGAAATTGAGACTGCCTTCGACGGGCATCTGGTAGGGATTGTTGTCATCGAGCAGGGCATAGGTGAGGTTGGCGGATTCCAACATCTTGAGGTTGCCGGGGGTGTCGGGTCGCCATATCAGCCGCGCTTCCCCACTCGCCGGGTCGTATTGGAAATGCCCCAAGTCGCCCGGCAGGGTCATGCCCAGGGTAGTCAGAGTGCCTTCCGGCGCGTCCCATTCCGGAAATACGATGATGGACTGGGGCAGGATGGGATTGTCGTGATGTTCCAGGATGATCGAGGCGGGGCCGCCCTGTCCGGGATTGCTGCGAATGGCGGCCTTGCCGGTGGCGAAGGTATCGCCGTTGTTGCCCCAAAACTGCCCGACATAATCATTCAGCGCTGGCAAGCAGTTGGTAGCCTTGGCCTTGACCAGCAACTTTGAGGTGTTCATCGAACCCGCCGCCAGGAATAGCTTGTCGGTCAGGAAGGTTTTGGTTTCAAGTACCTCGCCCTGCTCGCTGATGCGCTGGCAACGGACTCGGTAGCGGTCTTGGCCGGCTTCCTCGATCAGGGTGACCTGGTGCAGGGCCAGGATATCCACATTGCCGGTCGCCTGCGCCTGCGCCAGGTAATTGTGGTCCAGGCTGCGCTTGGCGCCGCTGTTGATGCCGTACCAGATTTCTCCCGCAATGGCCGCCGGCAATTTTTCGCCGGCTATCTCCTGTCGCACCACATTCCAATCCACCGCCAGATCGGCGCATCGCGCCTTGATGCCGGCCATCGCCGCTTGTTCGATTATGACGCGGCTGGAGAGATAGTAGTCGGACTCGAGAATGTCGCCCGGAATCGGCGATGGCTGCAGTATCTCCCGAACGCGGGGATAGTAGATCTGATCCATCTCAGCGTAGGGAATCTCCGGCGGAAACACGCGGTTCCAGTTGGCGCGCGTCGGCTGGTAAAGCACGCAGTTATAGACCAGGGAACCGCCGCCCACGCCAGCCGGACACCAGACGGTGATGCCGTCCTCGATAAACCGCTCCAGCAGACCGGTGTACTTGTCGATCGGCTTGGGTTCGAACATAACGGTTTCGTTGCTCAACCAAGCCGCCCGGCCATCCGGTTTTCGGTAGGTGCAGAAGGTGTCTTGGGCGGCGGTGATCGGCCACCACTTACCCCGTTCCAGAACGGTTACCTTGATGCCCCGCTGCGCCAACCGGTAGCAGGCCACCGCGCCACCGAAACCGCTACCGATAACCAGCACATCAACCATTTGCTCGCTTGTCATGATCAGAAGTTCTCCCGCTCAACCCAGCACTGGTGCATAAATCCACGCAATACATTGATTTAGAATGAAATACAGAGGTTTTGCGAAAATAAAAAGCCGGGAAAGCCAATGAATCAGGCGATTCATGCGCCAGCGCCGCTTAACCCTGGAAAGGAGTACCGCAGCGCTTCGAAGAAGCTCAAGCCTTCAGTAGCTCCAGCAACTCGGCGCTGGCGAATACATCGCGATAGAAGGTCAATTGTTCGCTTTTGAAGGGACAGCCGCCGCGGTGCCCGCGCCGCACCCAGCACACGCTACCTTTGGCGATGGTTTCGTGGGTGTTGTCGTCCATGCAGACCCACTCGAAATGCACGAATTCGCCGTGGAACATAACGATGGGCCAAGTCATCGTGACGCCCGGTTGAGCGATGAGCGCCCACCAGTGCTTTTCGCGCTCCTGTTGCTGCTCGATGCCGTAATACGGTCCATCCTGGCAGAAATACACCAAGTCGTCCCGGTACTCGCCGGTCAGGATATCGCCGCGCCCCTGCCGCAATGCTTCGCAGTGGGTGGGCCACCATTCCCGGTTTTCCTGTTCGATCTGGCTCGGGGGATAGTCGGGACCGATAGCCGGTAGCGTAGCTTCCTTCATGGCCACGAACCGTTCCCCGGCGGCGATCAATTGGGCTTTAAGCGCTTCCGACACCAAACCGGGGCATGAGTAATCGGCGGCGAGGTCGGCATAGTAGTTGCGGCGAACCTTGATCATGACGGTTTTTCTCCTGGACGGTCGGTTCTGATGCTTTCTTGAGGAACAGTTTGCGAGTTTTGTTGTTAAGCAATTGATTTTAAGCTTGAGTTTTTTTGCGAGGCGCACAAGGCGGACCCAAGGCAAATCGAATTACCTAGCAAATCACCATGCATCTCGTGGACTGACGCATTGATCCTGACTGGTAACGTCAGGATATCTATCTGATAAACAAGTGCTTTAATCAGATAAGTCCATAAAAATCAGTACGTCAGCCCAGTAGTATAGGTGGCTTTGCTTCCTTTTCCAGTCGGCGGGTTTGACCTGTGGGTTCGAGCCCAAACGGGAAACCCCATGCCTGTGGAGGCACCCCGGCTTTATGGTGGGGCCGACCCGGGTCCGCGTGCAGATCCACCGTCAAAACAGCGCCGCCACCGCATGAACGGCGATGCCTTCGCCGCGCCCGACGTAGCCCAGCCGTTCGGTGGTGGTGGCCTTGACGTTGACCCGGCCGGTCTCGATACGCAGGTCGGCGGCGATGTACTCCCGCATGGCGGGAATGTGCGGGGCCATTTTGGGGGCTTGAGCGACGATGGTGGCGTCCACGTTGCCGACGGTCAGATGGTGTTCCCACAATAGCGCCGCCACTCGCCGCAACAAAATCCGGCTGTCGATGCCCCTGAACTCCGCTCTGTTATCGGGAAAATGGTGGCCGATGTCGCCCAGTCCAGCCGCGCCCAGCAACGCGTCGCACAGCGCATGCAGCAGCACGTCGCCATCGGAATGGGCGACCAGTCCGCGAGCGTGGGGAATGCGGACTCCGCCCAGAGAGATGAATTCGCCCGGTCCGAAAGCATGCACGTCGAAACCGTGGCCGATGCGCATCGCTTCGGAACGCCCGGTGGAGGATGCTGGGGATGGCGCGTCGGCGACAAGGGGTTTCGCGGTCTCCGGTCCCCGGTGCTTCGCCTCCTGTCGCCTGGTGAGATAAAACTCGGCCAGGGCCAGATCTTCCGGTCGGGTAATTTTCAGATTGTCCGCCCGGCCCTCGATCAGCCGGGGAGAGAAACCGGTCGCCTCCAGCGCCGCCGCTTCATCCGTCACCAGCAGACCGTGGGCCAGCGCCGCGCGCAACGACTCGTGTAGCAGCTTCAACCGGAACATCTGTGGAGTCAGGGCGTGCCAGAGCCGCGACCGATCCACGGTCGCCACGACCCGCCCGTCCCCGTCCGCCTGTTTCAGGGTGTCGCGCACCGGCACGGCCAGCAGCCCGCCGACCGGATCGTCCGCCAGTTCGTCCAGCAGCCGGTCCAGATCCGCGTCGGTCAAGCAGGGGCGGGCGGCGTCGTGGACTAGAACCCAGTCGTCGGGATGCGCGTGCCCGCGCAACGCCTCCAGCCCGTTCAATACCGAATGGCAGCGTTCCGCACCACCTTCGACCACCCATGGCGGTTTGTCGGGCGCGAGGTTCGCGGCTATCTCTGGCCACCACGCGTCCTCGCCGCCGATGATCACCATCAGGCCGGCGATGCGCGGGTGCCGCAGGAAAATATCCAGGGTGTGGGCGACGACCGGCCGTCCAGCCAGCGGCAGATACTGCTTGGGGATGACCGAACCCATGCGGTTGCCGGCGCCGGCGGCGGGTATCAGCACCCAATGCCGGGGAGCCGGTGGTGCGGGTGTCTCGGAACGAGGAGAAGGGAGGCGGTCTTCGCTCAACGTGGCCGCCTGGAAGAGGGTTTATCGGCAGGCGGGCCGGATGGGCTCGGGGGCGCTTCCGGCGGCTGTTCGAGCAGGCGATAGAAGGTCTCATCCTTGCGGATCATACCCATGTCGGCGCGCGCCCGCTCCTCGATGGCCATCAAGCCGCGCTTCAGATCCTCGACTTCGGCCGTTAGCGCGCTGTTGCGCTCGGCCAGCGCCGCGTTATTCTCCCTCTGTACTTGGACGGCGATTTTCAGGGTGTGGGTTTGCCGGACGCCGTCCTCGGCGACCCATAACAGGTATTGTAGGAAAACCAGCACGGCGATGAGCGCCGCCACCAGGATCTGCATGATTCGGGGATCGTGAAAAGAGGGGTTGGGTCTTGCGGCATCGCCGGGGAAGATCGCGGCTTCCTCGCGCCCTCGGACCCCCAGTGTGGGGCGAGGAGGCACGGAAGCCGCGGTTCTGGCTCGAAGGGGAGGAGTCGAAATAGCCGTTTGCGTCCCGCTCAGCCGTGGAACACGTTGAACGCGGCCTTGCCCGGATAGGTGGCGGCGGAACCCAGCTCTTCCTCGATCACCAGCAAGCGGTTGTACTTGGCGACCCGATCGGAGCGGCTGAGCGAGCCGGTCTTGATCTGGCTGGCGGCGGTGGCCACGGCCAGATCGGCGATGGTGCTGTCCTCGGTTTCGCCGGAGCGGTGCGAGGCGATCGAGGTGTAGCCGGCGGCGGCGGCCATCTTGATCGCCGCCAGGGTTTCGGTCAGGGTGCCGATCTGGTTGACCTTGATCAGGATCGAGTTGGCGATGCCTTCGTCGATGCCGCGCTTGAGGATCGACGTGTTGGTGACGAACAGGTCGTCGCCGACCAGTTGCACCTTCTTGCCCAGCACCTGGGTCAGATAGGCCCAGCCGGCCCAGTCGCTCTCGTCCAGGCCGTCCTCGATGGAGACGATGGGATAACGATTGACCCAATCGGCCAGCTTGTCGGAGAACTCGTTGGCGGTAAAGGATTTGCCTTCCGCTTCCAGCACGTACTTGCCGTTCTTGTAGAACTCGGAGCTGGCGCAGTCCAGGGCGATGTACAGATCCTTGCCTGGGGTATAGCCGGCGCTGCGAATGGCTTCCATCACCACGTCCAGCGCGGCTTCGTTGGACGGCAGATTGGGGGCGAAGCCGCCCTCGTCACCGACAGCGGTGTTCATGCCCTGCTTCTTCAGCACGGCTTTCAGCGCATGGAACACCTCCGCACCCCAGCGCAGGGCTTCGCGGAAGCTGGGGGCGCCGACCGGCATGATCATGAATTCCTGCATGTCCACGCTGTTGTCGGCATGGGCGCCGCCGTTGAGGATGTTCATCATCGGCACCGGCAGATGGTAGGGGCCGGTGGGGTTCAGATACTTGTACAGCGGCACGCCTTTCTCGGCGGCGACGGCGTGGGCGGTCGCCATCGACACGCCCAGCAGGGCGTTGGCGCCCAGGCGGCTCTTGGTGGGGGTGCCGTCCAGGTCGATCATCTTCTGGTCGACGGCGGCCTGGTTGTCGGCCGCTTCCATGCCGACCAGGGCCGCGCTCAGTTCGCCGTTGACATTGGCGACCGCCTTGAGCACGCCCTTGCCCAGATAGCGGCTCTTGTCGCCGTCGCGCAGTTCCAACGCCTCGCGGCTACCGGTTGAGGCGCCGGAGGGGACGCCGGCCGTGCCTTTGGCGCCGGATTCCAGCACCACGTCGACCGCCACGGTCGGGTTGCCACGTGAATCGAGAATCTCGCGTCCATGAACCGATTTGATTTTCGACATTCGTAAAACTCCTCTGGTTGGGTGTGCGTGAAGATGAAGGGTTAAAAATTCAGTTCGGTTTCCAGGAAACCCTGCTGCTTGACCAGCGCATCCAGGGCTTGCAGCACGGCCAGCAGGGATTCCATCCGGTCCAGCGGCCAGGCGTTGGGGCCGTCGCTCAGCGCCCGATCCGGGTCGGGATGGGTTTCCATGAACAACCCAGCGATGCCGGCCGCCACCGCCGCCCGCGCCAGCACCGGCACGAATTCCCTCTGGCCGCCAGACACGCTGCCCTGACCGCCCGGCAACTGCACCGAATGGGTGGCGTCGAACACCACCGGGCAACCGGTGGCGCGCATCACCGTCAGGGCGCGCATGTCGGACACCAGATTATTGTAGCCAAAGGAAGCGCCGCGTTCGCAGACCATGATATGGGCGTTGCCGGCGCCGCGCGCCTTGGCGACCACGTTGCGCATGTCCCAGGGGGCGAGAAACTGGCCTTTTTTGATGTTGACCGGCTTGCCTTGGCGGGCGACGTTCTGGATGAAATCGGTTTGACGGCACAAAAAGGCCGGCGTTTGCAGCACGTCCGCCACGGCGGCGACCTCAGCCAGTGGGGTGTACTCGTGTACGTCGGTCAGCACCGGCACGCCGATTTGGCGCTTGACCGTATCCAGGATTTTCAGCCCCTCCTCCGGGCCGGGGCCGCGATAGCTCTGGTGCGAGGAGCGGTTGGCCTTGTCGAACGAAGACTTGTAAATGAAGGGGATACCGAGCCGACCGGCGATCTCCTTCAGCCGGCCGGCGGTGTCCAGGGCCAGTTGCTCGGACTCGATCACGCAAGGGCCGGCGATCAGAAACAGCGGCCGGTCCAGGCCGACCTCGAAACCGCAGAGTTTCATCATGAGAGGTTCACCTCCTGGCGGCGGCGCTGGCACTGCCGGAGCGCGGCTTCGACAAACCCCTGGAATAGCGGGTGGCCGGAGCGCGGGGTGGAGGTGAATTCCGGGTGGAACTGGCAGCCGAGAAACCAGGGATGATCGGGCAATTCGATCATTTCCGCCAGCCGCCCGTCCAGCGAATGGCCGCAGAAGGCCAGGCCGGCGGCATGCAGCGGTTCGCGGTAACGGTTGTTGAATTCGTAGCGGTGGCGGTGGCGCTCGGTGATCACGTCCTTGCCGTACAGGGCGCGGGCCAGCGAGTTGGGCGCCAACCGGCAGGGTTGCGCGCCCAGGCGCATGCTGCCGCCAAGATCGCCGTTTTCCCGGCGTTGCTGGACGGTGCCGTCTTCGTCGATCCATTCGGTGATCAGGGCGATGACCGGATGCGGGGTGTCCTTGCGAAATTCGGTGCTGTGCGCCCCCGCCAGCCCGGCGACGTGGCGGGCGAACTCGATCACCGCCACCTGCATGCCCAGGCAGATGCCCAGGTAGGGAATCCGCCGCTCGCGGGCGTGGCGCACTGCGGCGATCTTGCCTTCGATACCACGCTCGCCGAAGCCGCCCGGCACCAGGATGGCGTCCATTCCGACCAGACAGGCCAGACCGTCCCGCTCGATCTGTTCGGAGTCGATGTAATGGATGTTGACTTGGGTGCGGGTGTGGATGCCGGCGTGCAGCAAGGCTTCATTCAGCGACTTGTAGGCGTCGGTCAGATCCACGTACTTGCCGACCATGGCGACGTTCACCGTGGTGGTCGGGTTCTCGATCGCTTGCACCACCCGTTCCCAGTCGGCCAGTCGGGCGGGCGGCAGGTCGGTTAGGTGCAGCTTGCGGGCGACGATATCGTCCACGCCCTGGGCGTGCAGCAGCAGCGGAATCCGGTAGATGGTGTCGGCGTCGGGGACGTTGATGACCGCCTTGGGTTCGACGTTGGTGAACAGCGCGATCTTGCGGCGCTCTCCGGCCGGCACTTCCCGATCCGAACGGCACAGCAGTATGTCGGGCTGGATGCCGATGGAGCGCAGTTCCTTGACCGAGTGCTGGGTCGGCTTGGTCTTGAGCTCGCCGGAGGATTTGATATAGGGCACCAGGGTCAGGTGGATGAACAGCGAACGCTCGCGGCCCAACTCCACGCCCATCTGGCGGATAGCTTCCAGAAAAGGGAGCGATTCGATGTCGCCCACCGTGCCGCCGATTTCGATCAGGGCGATGTCGGCTTCGCCGGCGCCCAGGCGGATGCAGCGCTTGATCTCGTCGGTGATGTGCGGGATTACCTGCACCGTGCCACCGAGATAGTCGCCGCGCCGCTCCTTGCGGATCACGTTTTCGTAGATGCGCCCGGTGGTGAAGTTGTTGCGCCGGGTGGCGGTCATGCAGGCGAAGCGTTCGTAATGGCCCAGATCGAGATCGGTTTCGGCGCCGTCGCTGGTGACGAACACCTCGCCGTGCTGGAACGGGCTCATGGTGCCGGGATCGACATTGATGTAGGGGTCGAGCTTGATCAGGGTGACCTTGAGTCCCCGGGCTTCCAGCACGGCCGCCAGCGAGGCGGCGGCGATGCCCTTGCCCAGGGAGGACACCACGCCGCCGGTGATGAAAATGAATCGGGTCATGCGGGGGATGGGGGGTGGCGAGAGACGCTACAAGATACCAAAGCCTGTCGCCGATGGCGACTGCAAAACGGGTAGGAAGCCGGGCTCGCCGGGCCCGGCGACGACTTCGGCGGCGATACCCAGCCCGACGACCGCCAACAGACCCTGGTGTCCTCCTCCCTCGCGGGGGAATGTGGGCGTGGGGGGGAGATAGAGCAGCGGCAAGCGATCTCGCTCCCACGGCGGAATGCCGGCCTCCTGCAAAAGTTTTTTCAATTCCTGGCTGTGCGTGCGACCGACCGGGCGGAAGCGTTCGCCGCCCTGGCGGAAACGGATGGTGAGCACGGCCCCGGCCAGCATCTCGGAACGCAGCCCCTCGCCGAGCGTCGCTCGCAGCCGCAGCGTTCCCAGTCCCGGCAGTTCCAGCGGCGGATAATCGCGGGTATCGGATCGCCAGAGAAGGGTTTGTCGCGCATCGTGCGGGAGCAGTGGCGGCATGGCGTGCAGTCTATCCCGGTAGCGCCGCACCTCGCCGCCGAGCCACTGGATGCACGGTTGCCGATCGCGGGCGGCGGTCAAGGCGTCATGGAGGATGTGCCGCAGTTGCCGGGCATCGGGAACCGGCAAGCCGAGCCGTCGCAGCCAGCGCCGCAACACGTTGCGTTGGCGCGGCTCGCCCAGCGCCCGCAATGTTGGGATGTGCAGAACGTCGGGACGCGGGGCGACGACGCGGGCGAGGTCGGCGTCGGCGTCGGCGTCCAGCCAGTCGGCGGTTTCGGCGCACCACTGGGCGGAACGGGCCAGATTGCGACCGACCGTCGGCCAGCGTTCCCGCAGCAGTGGCAGAATTCGCTGGCGCAGGTAGTTACGGTCGAAGCGGGCGTCCTGGTTGCTGACATCCTCGATCCAGCGCAAGCCGTGTTCGAGGGCGTAGTCCAGCAACTCGGAACGGTCCACGTCCAGCAGGGGGCGCAATAGCCAGCTCGGACCGAGGCGGCTAGCGGTCGGCATCGCCGCCAAACCGTGCGGACCCGCGCCGCGCAGCAATTGCAGCAACAGGGTTTCGGCCTGATCGTCGCGATGATGAGCGGTCAGCAGGGCGTCATCCGGCCCCAGTCCGGCGGCCAGGGCAGCGTAGCGGGCGTGGCGGGCGGCGGCTTCGGGACTTTCGCCCGGCGCGGGCCGAGCGTCGATCTTCAGTACCTGGAACGGGGTGTCCAGTTCGCGGCAGACTGCGGCGCAGTGTTCGCCCCAGGCGGCGGATACGGTTTGCAGGCCGTGATCGACGTATGCCGCCGCCAGCGTCCGCTCCGGCCAGCAATGGCGATGGGTTGCCAGCAGGTGCAACAGCACATGGGAATCCAGGCCGCCGCTGTAGCCGACGATCAGACGACGGAGGTGGGGATGGGCGGTTAGCAGTGCGGTAAGGCCATCCAGCAGGCGGGCAAGGCCCGGACAGGCGTCGTTCACTGGGCGAAGCTATCGCGATGGGTTCGATGGGGTGATTGATGGAGGCCCAGGATTATCCTTCCCCGCTTTTGTCCTTCCCCAGCAGGGCGGCCACGCTGCTTTGCCAGGTCGATTGCAGCGAGGTGACCGGCGCGGCTTCCTTGAACGCCCCGTAAGCCATCAGGCGCTGGTGGCGCTGCTCCAGCAACTCGTCCTCGGACAGTGCGTTTAACTGCAACAGATTCGCCCGCAGCGCGGCGCGCACATGTTCCGCCATCTGCGCCACGTCGCGGTGAGCGCCGCCGGGGGGTTCGGGAATGATGGCGTCGATCAGGTCGAGCTTGTGCAGCTTGTCGGCGGTCAGCCCCATGGCTTCGGCCGCGTCGGGCGCCTTGTCGGCGCTTTTCCACAGAATCGCCGCGCAGCCTTCCGGCGAGATCACCGAGTAGGTGCTGTATTGCAGCATCAGTACCCGGTCGCCGACGCCGACCGCCAGCGCCCCGCCGGAGCCGCCCTCGCCGATCACCACGCAGATCACCGGCACCCGCAGCCGGCTCATTTCGAACAGGTTGCGGGCGATGGCCTCGCTCTGCCCGCGCTCCTCGGCGCCGATGCCGGGATAGGCGCCTGGCGTGTCGATGAAGGTCAGCACCGGCAACCGGAAGCGTTCGGCCAGCTTCATCAGCCGCAGCGCCTTGCGATAGCCTTCCGGGCGCGGCATGCCGAAGTTGCGGTAAATTTTCTCCTTGGTGTCGCGGCCCTTCTGATGGCCGATCACCAACACCGGCCGACCGTCCAGCCGCGCCAGCCCGCCAACGATGGCATGGTCGTCGGCGAAAGTGCGATCGCCGTGCAACTCCTGAAAGTCGGTGAACAGCCGTTCCACGTAGTCCAGGGTGTAGGGCCGCAACGGGTGGCGGGCGATTTGCGAGATCTGCCACGGCGTCAGACTGGCGAAGATGGAGTCGGTGAGCGCCTTGCTCTTGGCCTCCAGCCGGGCGATTTCGTCGTGGATGTTCAGATCCTGCTCGGCGCTGAGATGCCGCAGCTCCTTGAGCATCGCCTCCAGTTCGGCGATGGGCCGTTCGAAGTCCAGACAGTTGTTCGGGTTCATCGGCGTCCTTTCGAGGGGTCAGCCCTGCTCGGGCACGCGCACGGCCAGGTACAGCGATTCGTTGTCCCGCCGCACCAGCACCGAGACCGCTTTGCCCTTGGGCAACTCCTTGACCAGTTCCACGAACTGGCTGGCGCTTTTCACCGGCTTGTAATTGATCTCCAGGATGATGTCGTCCGGATACAAACCGGCGTTCGCGGCCGGCCCTTCGTCGAGCGTGGCGACCAGCACGCCGCGCTCGTCCGCGCCCAGGCCGCGGCGCTGTTCGTTGCTGAGATCGGCGACGGTGATTTGCAGCAGCGGATCGCTGTGTTCGTCCATGGTGGAGACGGCTTCCTCCGCCGCCTCCAGCCGGGCGATGGTGGCCTTGATTTCCAGCGGTTCGCCGTTGCGCAGGATCGACATGGCCACGGTCTTGCCGACCGGGGTCACCCCGATCATCCGCGGCAGTTGCGAGGAATCCTCCACCGGTTCGCCGCCGTAGCGCAGGATGATGTCGCCCTGCTTGAAGCCGGCGCTGGCGGCCGGGCTATCCGGCAGGATCTGTGCGACCAGCGCGCCGCGCGGCCGGTCCAGCTTGAAGGCGTCGGCCAGATCGTTGTTGACCGCTTGCAACAGTACGCCCAGCCAGCCGCGGGTGACCTCGCCGGTGGACTTGATCTGTTCGACCACCTGCATCGCCAGCTTGATGGGGATGGCGAACGACAGGCCCATGTAACCGCCAGTGCTGCTGTAGATCTGCGAGTTGATCCCGACCACCTCGCCGCGCAGGTTGAACAGCGGACCGCCGGAACTGCCGGGGTTGACCGCGACGTCGCTTTGAATGAACGGCACGTAGGTGCCGCTGGGCAGATTGCGGCCGACCGCGCTGACGATGCCTTGGGTGGCGGTGCGCTCCAGACCGAAGGGCGAGCCGATGGCCAGCACCCATTCGCCGACCTCCAGCGCATCGGAATCGCCGATCTTGACGGCTTGCAGGTTCTCGTCCTCGATCTTCAACAGGGCGACATCGGTCATTTCGTCCACGCCGATCAGCTTGGCCGGCCGTTCCCGCTGGTCGCTGAGCCGGACGATGATCTTGTCGGCGTCCTGGGCGACGTGGGCATTGGTCAAAATGTAGCCATCCGGCGAGAGGATGAATCCCGATCCCAGCGAGTTGGCCTGGTGCTCGCTGGGCAGTTCCGGGCGGTCCTGAAAGAAGCGCTTGAAAAATTCCAGGTAGGGGTTATCGCCACCCGGTTGCTCCGGCAGGCTGGGGATGCGGGTGGCGCGCTTGCGGCGGGGCATTTGGGTGGTGCTGATGTTGACGACGGTCGGTTCGTTTTGTTTGACCAGCTTGCGAAAATCCGGCAGGGGGGACTCGGCGGCGGTGCGGGCCGGCGCGGCGGTCATCCAGCACAGGGACAGCGCAAGCACCACGTGGAACAGGTGGCGGGGGCGGGTCATGGCGGCGATCATCTCCTGGGGTTGATGGAATGCGGTGGTACGCCGCCGGGGTAGGCTGGCGCTGCCGGGACAGTCAAAGCGGATCGCGGCGCGGTTTGCGCGGTATGCGATAGTTGGCGATACTCGGGGGACGGGGTGATGCGGGTGGACGTTCCTCTGGATCGGGCGGCCGAAGCGGACATCGCCGCCGGATACGGCTTGTCGTGATGTGCTTGACTGAGCGAGGGGAGACGGAAGATGGGACAGGGTTCGGAGCAGATGGTGGACGATCATGAGAAGGCGACTCAGTACCTTTACGAGTTGGCGCTTAAATTACTGGAGTTGGGGGGATCGGATATTTTTGTCACCGCCGGCAGCCCGCCGGCGCTCAAGGTCAACCAGTTGGTGCACCGGATCGGCGGCCAGAAACTGAAGCCGCAGCAGACCATGCTGCTGGTGCGCTCGATCCTGAACGACCGGCAGTCGCGCGAGTTCGACCAGCATCACGAAGTCAATTTTTCCTTGAATTTTCCCGATATCGCGCGCTTCCGCGTCAGCGCCTTCACCCAGCGCGGTAGCGCTGGCATGGTGCTACGGTTGATCCAGCAGCGGATCCCGACCATCGAGGAACTCCACCTGCCACCGATTCTCCAGGACATCGCCATGACCCAGCGCGGGCTGGTGATTTTCCTCGGCGGCACCGGTTGCGGCAAGACCACCTCCATGGCGGCCATGGTGGATCATCGCAACAGTCAGTGCCAGGAGCACATTGTTACCATCGAGGATCCCATCGAGTTTTTCCATCAGCACAAGCAATGCCTGGTGGACCAGCGCGAAGTCGGCACGGACACCGAGTCCTACGAAATAGCCCTGAAAAACACGCTGCGTCAGGCGCCCAACGTGATTTTGATCGGCGAGGTGCGGGATCGGGAGATTATGCAGGCCGCGATCAATTTCGCCGAAACCGGCCATCTGTGCCTGACCACGCTGCATGCCAACAATACCGATCAGGCCTTCGATCGTATCATTAATTTTTTCTCCGAAGAGAAACGGGCGCAGGTGCTGATGGACCTGTCTTTCAATGTAAAGGCGTTCATTTCGCAGCGCCTGCTGCCGCGCGAGGACCAGCCGGGGCTGGTTCCGGCGGTGGAGATCCTGCTCAACACCCCGTTGATGGCCGAGCTGATCTTTCAGGGCCGGGTCAAGGAGATCAAGAGCGTGATGACCCGCTCCAGCGAACAGGGCATTGTCACCTTCGATGACGCGCTGTTCAACCTGTACGAATCCAGCCAGATCAGCTACGAGACCGCCATCCGCCACGCCGATTCCGCCAACAACTTGCGGCTGCGGATCAAATTGGAGAGCAGGCGATCACCGCCGCGCGCTGCCGGCGAGGGTCGTTTACAGATTGAGGAAGACCGCAGGCGCTGAGCGGTCCGCCGAAAGCTAGCGCCGCACCGACAGCCGGAAGCGCCGGCCGTCCTGACGCAGGATCGCGCCGTCGCGGGTTACGCTTTCCAGCACCGGCCCCTCGCTCAGCCGTTCGCCTTCCCGATAGCGCCGGCCATTGATGACCACAAAGCGTTTGTCGGGATCGGCGCTGTGGATGTGAATATCGAGATTGAGGGCGGGCATGTCGCGCCGGCGGTCGGCGGACAGCGTTTCCAGCGGCGGGGCCGGTTCCGGCACGGGCGCGGGGGGCACGGAGCCGGGCGTCGCGGTTGGTCGGACCGGTTCCTGGCGGGGCGCGACCGGCGGCCCATCTCTCTCCGATGCTTCTGACGCGACCGGAAGGGAACGGGGCGCGAGCGGGGCGGATGGAACGGCCATCGGCGGGGTGGCGGACGGAGGTTCGGATACCAGAGGGGACCGGCCGAGGAAGAAGGCCAGCAGCACGGCATTGAGCCCGAGCCCCAGAACCGTCAAACCGTGCCAGAACCGGTTCCGCGCGGGATCCGCCGGGGGTGGCGCGGCGGTCAGGGCTGGCGGTTGGCCGAGAAGGCGTTCCTGTTCCGCCTTGCGCAGCGCATCGAGGATATAGGACATCTCAGCGATCCCGAGCCGGTTGGCCGAGCGTGGGCGTATCGGAGTCGGGCGCCAGGTTGTTCAATAGCATCAGCGTCCGTCCGCCTGCCAGGCCGTCAGGTTGCAGGCCGTTATCCCGCTGGAAGGCGCGCAACTGCTCTCCCAGGGCGTTATCGAAGGTCGCGGACAGCGGCTCGGTCGCCGGCTGTCCCGCCGCCAGCGCCAGTCGCCGGCGCAGCCAGCGCACCGCCTCGCCGGCATGGCCGGGGCCGATCAGGGGCAGGTCGATTTGCGGGCGCCACAACAGCAGATATCGACCGCTCCACAACGGCGCGAGTTGCGCCAGCGGCACGGTCACCGCTTGGCCGGCGATCTCCAGCATCGCGTTATCTCTTTCCAGCACCCGCAGCAGCGCCGCCGCCGGCATGCCGCCGACGGTCAGCCGAAGCACGGCCGGGCGATTGAAGCGGCGCAGCGTGTCCCAGTCGTCGCGACCCGCCAGGCAGCGCAGATTCTGGGTTTTGACCCATCCGCAGAACGCGGTTCTGGCGCCCGGCGTTTGGGTGATGCCCCAAGCCGCCAGCAGCCGATTGTTGGCGTCGTCTCCCTGGGGCTGACGCAACAGATCGACTAGATCGAGAGAGTCGGCGACGAGCGGAGACGGGGTCGGGCCGACGGGCGTTGCCCCGGGCGATTGCTGGCCGGATGAAATCGGGCCGGCTTCCGCGCTGGGTGATTGGAGCACGGCCAGCGTTTGATTGGCGTGCGACAGCCAGAATCCAAAGCCGATCAGGCTCAAGCCCGCCAGTCCCGCGCCCAGCGCCAACCAGGGTCGAATCCGCCGTCGTTGGGTGCCGCCGGGCATGGGTTTCGATGCCTCCGGGCGAGCCGGGCGCCGCAACTCCGGGCAGAAAGCAAACGTCCGGCCGCCCGCGCCGCTGCCGCACAGGGCTTCCCGGGCTGCCCGGCGGATCGTGCCGGCGGTGACGCGCGACGCGCCCTGGCCGTAGGCGCCGAGCAGGGCGCGGTCGCAGATGACGTTGATCAGGCGTGGAATGCCGCCGGAATAGCGGTATGTCGCCCGCCGCGCCCCGGTCGCGAACAGATCCACGCGCCCGCCGGCCACCCGCAGGCGGTGATCGATGTAAGCGGCGGTTTCGCGACGATCCAGCGGCGGCAGGTGGTAGCGGGCGGTGATGCGCTGGGCCAGTTGCCGTAAATCCGGCCGCGCCAGCAGCCGGCGCAGTTCCGGCTGGCCGACCAGGATGATCCGCAGCAGTTTGTGCTTGGCGGTTTCCAGATTGGTCAGCAGGCGGATCTGTTCCAGCACTTCGCGGCTCAGATTTTGCGCCTCATCGACGATCAGCACCGTGCGATGGCCGATGGCATGGGTGCGCAGCAGATGGGCGTTGAGGGCGTCCAGCAGCGGCTTGAGGGTTTGGTGCTCGCGTGGGTAGGGCGCATCCAATTCGTCGCACACGGTCGCCAGCAGTTCCGCGACCGTCAGGCGGGGATTGAGGCACAGCGCGATGTCCACCCCGTCCAGCCGCTGTTCCAGCAGCGCGCGGATCAGGGTGGTCTTGCCGGTGCCGACTTCGCCGGTCAGTTGGACGAAGCCGCCGTCCTCGCCGGTGCCGTACAGCAGATGCGCCAGCGCTTCCTGATGGTGGCGGCTCGGATAGACGTAGCCGGGGTCGGGGGTGATGGCGAAGGGCGGCTCGCGCAGGCCGAAGTGCGCCGCGTACATCCTCACACCTCGCCGTAGCGCGCGCCGGCGCCGATCCAGCGCCGGATCAACGGTTCCACCCGTTCGGGGTGGTCGCGCAGCAGTCGGTCGGCGGCGTAGCGGGCGGCGTTCAACAGATCCTGATCGCGCAGCAGATCGGCCACCCGCAGGCTTTGCTCGCCGGTCTGGCGGGTGCCGAGCACCTCGCCGGGACCGCGCAACTCCAGATCGCGGCGGGCGATTTCGAAGCCGTCGTGGCACTCCCGCAGCACCGCCAACCGGGCGTGCGCGGCCTGCGACAGCGGCGGCCGGTACAGCAGCACGCAACTGCTGGCGGTCGCGCCGCGCCCGATCCGACCGCGCAACTGGTGCAGTTGCGCCAAGCCCAAGCGTTCGGCGTTCTCGATGATCATCAGGCTGGCGTTGGGTACGTCCACGCCGACCTCGATCACCGTGGTGGCGACCAGTAAATCCAGTTCGCCGGCCTTGAACGCCGCCATCGCCGCTTCCTTGGCAGCCGCCGGCAGCCGGCCATGGGCCAGACCGACCCGCAATTCCGGCAGTCGCTCCATCAGTCGCTCGGCGGTGACCGTCGCCGCCTGGCCTTGCAGCGCCTCGGATTCTTCGATCAGCGGGCAGACCCAGTAGGCTTGCCGGCCGTCGCGGCAGGCTCGGCGGATACGCTCGATCACCTCGTCGCGGCGGCTGTCGGGCGCGGCCACCGTGGTTACCGGCAGGCGGCCCGGCGGCAATTCGTCGAGGGTCGAGGTATCGAGATCGGCGTAGGCGCTCATGGCAAGAGTACGTGGGATCGGCGTTGCGGTCATGATCAACTGGTGCGGGCAACGCCCGCCGAAGCGGCCCTTCTCGCGCAGGGCCAAGCGCTGATGGACGCCGAAACGGTGCTGTTCGTCCACGATCGCCAAGGCCAGCTCGGCGAAAACGACCGCCTCCTGAAACAGCGCGTGGGTGCCGACCGCGACCTGAACCGCGCCGCTGGCCAGCCGCTCCAGCGCCAGCCGTCGCGCCTTGCCGGTCAGTCGCCCGGTCAACCAGGCCACCTCGATCCCCAACGGTTCCAGCCAGGTCCGCAAGTTGCGGTGATGCTGTTCCGCCAGCAGTTCCGTGGGGGCCATCAGCGCCGCCTGGGCGCCGCTTTCCACCGCCCGCAGCGCGGCGGCGGCGGCCACCACGGTTTTGCCGGAACCGACATCGCCCTGCAACAGCCGCAGCATGGGTCGGGGCTGGGCCAGGTCGGCGGCGATTTCCGCCAATACCCGCTGCTGGGCGGCGGTGAGGGCGAACGGCAGCCGCTCCACGAAGCGCTGGCACAGTCCACCGCCGGCCAGCGGCGGCGCGGCCTGCCGGCGGGTGCGTTCGCGCAGTCGGCGCAGGCTGAGCTGATGGGCCAGCAGTTCCTCGAAGGCCAGCCGCCGCCGGGCCGGATGGCGAGCGTTTTCCAGTTCCGCGACCGATGTTCCCACCGGCGGCTGGTGCAACAGTCGCACCGCTTCGGCGATGGGTGGCAGTTGCAGTTGGGTCAGCAACACCGGTGGCAACCATTCCGGCAGCAGCGCCGCCGAATCCAACTGCTCCAGTGCCTGTTCGGCCAGGCCGCGCAGGGTGAATTGCTGTAGGCCGGCGGTGGCGGGATAGAGGGGAGTTGGCCGGTTCTCCACCGGCGGCGGGTCCGCGTCGATCCGGCGGCATTCGGGGTGAATCATTTCCAGCCCGCCGCCGTAACTGGAGCGGACCTCGCCAAAGCAGCGCAGTCGTGCGTCCGGCTGGCCGAGCCATTGCCGCTGAGCGGGGCTGAAATGGAAAAAGCGCAGCGTCAAAACGCCCGTGCCGTCGGTCAGATGGCAGAGCAGAAAGCGCCGGCCGCGCGCCGAGACCTCGCTGCCGGTCACCACCGCTTCAACCTGTGCTTCCGCGCCGGGCTGCAATTGACCGATGGCGGTGACGCGGCCGCGATCCTGATAACGCAGCGGCAGGTGCAACAGCACGTCGGCAGCGGTGTGCAGGCCCAGGCGCCGCAGCCGTTCCGCCAGCTTCGGCCCGACGCCCTTCAGCGCGGTGACCGGCAACGCCTCAGGGGTCGGCGGCCGCATCGCGTCGCGCACCTGGGATTCCATCCTGGCTCAGCGCTCCCCGGGGTTCATACCGGCAATTCCAGGTAAAAAGTCGTGCCTTGGCCGGGTGCGCTCTCGGCCCATAGCCGTCCGTCCATGCGTTGTATCGCCTTGCGGGCGATGGCCAGGCCGATTCCGGTGCCCGGATAGTCCTCGGTGCGTTGCAAGCGCTGGAAAATCTCGAAAATACGGTCGTGGAACTTGGGATCGAAACCGATGCCGTTGTCCTTCATCCACAGGGCGGCGGAGGTTCCGGCCCGCTGTCCGCCGATTTCGATGATCGCCGGTATGCCGGGCCGGTTGAATTTGAGGGCGTTGTCCAGCAGGTTGCGTAGCACCTGCGCCAGCCCTTCCGCGTCGGCCTGTACCCGCCGCCGGTAGATCGACGCGTATCGTCGCACCCTGTCTCGCGATCTCGCCGGCCTGTTCGGCCACCATGCTCTCCACCAGTCGCTGGAGATCCAGAGGGTCGCGGTGCAAGGTCCGGCGTTCCATGCGCGAATAGGCCAGCAGACCGTCGATCAGTGCGTGCATCCGCTGCGTCCCTTGCTGGATGTTGCGCACAATAGTCGGCCATCGTCGTCGAGTCGACCGGCGTAGCCTTCCTGCAACAGACGGCTATAGCCATCGATGCCGCGCAGTGGCGCTTTCAAATCATGCGAAACCGAGTAGGCGAAAGCTTCCAATTCCTTGTTGACCGCCTCCAGTTGCGTGGTGCGTTCGTGGACCCGCTCTTCCAGTTCGACATTCGGCCGGCGGATTTCGTCCTCGGCCCGCTGGCGTTTAGTGATGTCGGTGGCTACGGCAAAGGCGCCGATATAATTGCCCTGACCATCGAAATTCGGCTTGGTGTTCAATGCGATATATATTTTTTTGCCATCCTTGCGAATAAACTCAAAATCATGCCGCTCCTGAACGCCCTGCTGGTGATACCAAATGCTTCTTGAATTCTTCATTATGCGCAGGTCGATACGAAATAATATCTATTAAAAACAATATCTTGTCATTAAAGTAACCGCTGGTTTTCAGGCGCGTTTGGTATAAACAGGGAATCCCCATAAAAATCAACTCCATAACTGAGTGGGCGCAGAGCTTTAAATCGTATTCCCAACTGGTCGAGGATATAAGGTAGAGCGATTCGATGGCCGGGGACGACATCGACGCGACCCGAAATAAAATACTCCAAGCCCGGTGAATGAGAGTATAGGGTGATTTTTTTGGATCGATCCCCTCGGACAGCATCATGGCTTGTAGTTCTATATCAATAAGGTCGTTGACTTTTCGCACCATCTTTAGATTCAGTAGATCTGCGGGGGATTTGAGTGGAGTGCCTTCCTTAGCATAAAATTCCGCCGCGCTTTGCTGGAAAATGGAAGTTAACACCACTAATGGAATCCCGCGATCTCTGGCAATGAGAATATCCGCCGTGCCCACGCCGAAGTCCGCATTACCAGCAACCTCTTGGGTTGCGCTAAGGATTTTTCTATCCGAGGTAATGGTAGAGCGAATTTTGACATCAAATCCCGTCTCTTTGTAATACCTTTGCCATTGGGCTGCCTAGTAACCGGCGAATTGGAATTGATGGTCCCAGCGCAATTGCAGCGATACCTTTTCCATGGCCGTTGCGCGGGTTGTCAGGAAGAACAGGAAGGCGATTATCATCCATGACCCGGCCGAAAACCGGCGCGTGGTGTGTCGCGGGCCGACCAGGAGCGGGTTGGACAGAGCCGGGGGAGCGCAGGGCGACCTTGGCCGGTAGATGAGCTGGATGGTCTGGAAAGCGTTCATGGCGCAGCATCGCCTGCAATCATTCGCCGGTTGCGACCCGGCTCATTTTCCGAGGTATCGGACCGACCGAGGGTGCCGGGCAAGACATGCGGATAGTCGTCGAAGCGGCGCCCGATACGGTCGACGATGTTATTCACCCGGAACTGGCATTCTGCTTCCAGCACCTGCGCCGCATCCTGACGGGCGTTTTGCCACAGCGCGAAGGTCACACGCCAAGACCAGTCGCGACGGCAGGGACAACGGCCGTCGTCTTTTAATAAGGCGAGGCCGGATGACCGCGTCGACATCAATTTACACAGCGGGTTTCCCGCCGGTTGATTGGGCTGGCCGGAAACCTTGCTTAGGGCGCTCACTGCCAAACCTATTCTTAGAGGCGTTTTTGTACGGCCTCTTTGTGATTAAGATATTGAAAAATAATAATTACCTCCAGACCTCCCCCACGGGGAGAGGGGCGTTTTTGCACAGGTGCTTAATTTTCCAACATCAGCACCGCGTCCATCTCCACCTGTGCGCCGCGCGGCAGGGCCGCGACTCCGATTGCCGCCCGGGCTGGATAAGGCGCCTGGAAATACTCGGCCATGATCTGGTTGACCAGGACGAAATGGCCGAGATCGGTCAGAAATACGTTGAGCTTGACCGTGTCGGCCAAGCTGCCGCCGGCGGCGCGGGCCACCGCCGCCAGGTTGTCGAACACCCGGCGGATGTGCGCTTCCATGTCGCCGTCGACCAGTTGCATGGTGGCCGGGTCCAACGGAATCTGGCCGGACAGATAAACGGCGCCGCCGATCTTGACCGCCTGGGAATAGGTGCCGATAGCGGCGGGAGCCTGATCGGTCTTGATGATTTCACGAGGCATACTTGGCAGTTCCTGGATAGGTTCTCCGGCACGAACAGAGGGCGGATTCGAGTGAAACGCCCTCCCCCTTGCGGGGAAGGACGGGCGTGGGCTATAGCGACCCTCTTTGAATTGTGGAAGCGTGGACTACCGAGCTCAATCCCCCCTGCCGCTGACGCGGCGCCCCCCTTTGTAAAAGGGGGGTTGGGGGGATTTCCGCTCCTGAGACGACCACAACTCATTGACGAGCGCTATATCAGCCGCGCCGGGCCAGCTTCAGCGTTTCCGGCAGGGTGCGCAACCGGCGCATCACCCGAGCCAGATGCGCCCGGTCGCGGACGTTGAGCAGCAAATGAACGGTGGTGGTGTTGCCGTCCCGCTCCGTGGTGTTGATGGTCTCGATATTGGTGTCGGTGGAGGAGATGGCGGCGGCGATGGTGGCCAGCACCCCACGTTTGTTAACCACTTCAAGCCGCAGTTCGGCGCTGAAGTCGGCGCCGGGTTGTTGTTCCCATTCCACCTCGATCCACTTCTCGGGACTTTTCTTGTAGCTGGCGACGTTTTTGCAGTTGTCCCGGTGGATGACGATCCCGCGCCCGGCGTTGAGATAACCGATGATGGCGTCGCCCGGCAACGGCCGGCAGCACTTGCCAAAACCGACCACCGTGCCCTCGGTGCCCTTGATCAGCAATGGCCGGGCGTCGGCGTCCTCCGGCGGCGGGCGAGTTTCATCCTCGCCACCCTCCGGCATCAGCCGCTTGGCGATCAGCGCCGCGAACCGGTTGCCCAGCCCGATATCGGCCAGCAGGTCGTTGATATGGCTTAAGTTGAATTCCCGCAGAAGCGTTTGGACTTGCGCCGCCGGCAGTTCGCCCAACCCGCCGATACGCCCGGCCAGCGCCTTTTCCAGCAGCCGTTTGCCGAGCAGGACCGCTTCCTCGCGTTGCAAGTGCTTGAGGTAGTGGCGGATGCTGGAGCGGGCCTTGGCGGTGACCACGAAGTTGAGCCAGGCGGGATTGGGGCGGGCGGTGGGCGTGATGATGACCTCGACGGTTTGGCCGGTGGTCAGCGGCGTGCGCAGCGGCGCCAGCCGCCGGTCCACCTTGGCGCCCACGCAGGTGTTGCCCACATCGGAGTGGATGGCGTAGGCGAAATCCACCGCGGTGGCGCCGCGCGGCAGTTCGACGATCTCGCCGCGTGGGGTGAATACGTAGACCTCGTCCGGGAACAGATCCACCTTGACGCTTTCCAGAAATTCCACCGGGTTGCCGGCGCGACGTTGCATGTCCAACAGCTTTTGCAGCCACTCGCGGGCGCGCTGCTGGGTGTGGCTGCCCTGGCCGTCGCCGGACTTGTAGCGCCAGTGCGCGGCGACGCCGACCTCGGCCATGACGTGCATTTCCTCGGTGCGGATTTGCACTTCGATCGGGACGATGTTGGGGCCGAACAACACCGTGTGCAGCGACTGGTAGCCGTTGGCCTTGGGGATGGCGATGTAGTCCTTGAACCGGTTCATGTACGGCTTGTATAAGTTGTGCATTACCCCCAGCACGCGATAGCAGTTATCCACGGTGTCGACCACGACCCGCACCGCGTAGACGTCGTAAACATCCTTGAACGGCAGGCGCTTGCCGTGCATCTTTCGATAGATGCCCCATAAATGCTTGCCGCGGCCCATGACCCGGGCCTGAATGCCCTCTTCTTCGAGGCGGGTTTGAATGCGGCTTTCGAGCTGGCCGACGATCTCGCGGCGGTTGCCGCTCAGCCTGCGCACCGCATCCTGCAACACCCGGAAGCGCAGCGGATACAGGTGACTGAAGCCGAGGTTTTCCAATTCCTGGCGCAGGTGGTTCATGCCCAGCCGGCCGGCGATGGGCGCGAAGATTTCCAGCGTTTCGCGGGCGATGCGGCGGCGCGATTCCGGACGCATGGCGCCGAGGGTGCGCATGTTGTGCAGGCGGTCGGCCAGCTTGATCATGATCACCCGCAGATCCTTGGCCATGGCCAGGAACATCTTGCGGAAATTTTCGGCCTGCGCCTCCAGCTTGGAGTTGAACTGGATCTGGGTCAGCTTGCTGACGCCGTCCACCAGATCGGCGGCTTCCGGTCCGAAACGGGCGCTGATCTGCTCCTTGCTGTAGTGGGTGTCCTCGATGACATCATGCAGCAGGGCCGCTTGCAGGGTGATGGAGTCGAAGCGGACGTTGGCGAGGATGCGGGCCACCGCCAGCGGGTGGAAGATGTACGGCTCGCCGCTCTTGCGGTAGATGCCCGAGTGCGCCTCGGCGGCGAAGCCGCAGGCGTCGCGCAGGCGCTCGACTTGATCCGGTTCGAGGTATTCGCTGGCGATGATGCAGAGGTCGTCGATGCGGAGATGTAAATCATCCAGCCATTCCTCGTCGACAGCCAGTTTTTGCAACGGCTGGATGGTGTCCCGGACTTCCCGCAACGTCGCGCTCATCACGATCGGGGTCTCCTGAAAGGTCGGCAGCCGGCGCCGTCAATCCGGTTCGGGCGGAGGTTCGTCATGGGTGGCAAGCTGCGGCTCGGGTGCGGGAACGGCGTGCATCAGGCGGTATTTTTCCTGGATCAGGTGGTCGATCTTGCCTTCGGCCAGTTCCCGCAGGGCGACGACGGTGGGTTTGTCGTTTTCCCAGGGGACCAGCGCTTCCCGGCCCAGCGCCAGATCGCGGGCGCGGCGCGCGGCGATCAGCACCAGTTCGAAGCGGTTGTCCACCCGATCCAAACAGTCTTCAACGGTGATTCGAGCCATGTACGCTATTGCTCCGGGTTCAATGTCGGAAGTGGGAACCGAGTATACTAGTTAAAACAATTAATTAAGACAATAGCGACCGGAGCAGTTCCCGCTGCCGCTCCAGTTGCGCCGCCCGACGCTGGCGGTTGGCGATCACGATGGCGCGCAGCGCGTCCAGCGCCGCCGCGAACTGGTCGTTGACCACCAGATAATCGAACTCGGCATGGTGCGACAGTTCGTCCAGCGCCGCCGCCATGCGTCGCTCGATGATTTCGGGGCCGTCCTGGCCGCGCCCCGCGAGACGCTCGCGCAAGGCGTGCCGGGAAGGCGGCAGAATGAAAATCGTCGCGCTATCCGGCAGCAGCGCCCGCACTTGGCGGGCGCCCTGCCAGTCGATTTCCAGGATGACATCCCGCCCGGCCCGCAACGAGGTCGAAACGGCGGCGCGGCTGGTGCCGTAGCGGTGGCCGAACACCTGGGCCTGTTCCAGGAACGCATCCTCGGCGATCATCGTCGCGAAGGTGTCGGGAGACACGAAGTGGTAGTGCGCGCCATCGCGCTCGCCGGGACGAGGGGGCCGGGTGGTGTGCGAGACCGAAACGGCGATATCCGGCGTGGTTTCCACCAGGCTTTTGACCAAGCTGGTTTTGCCGGCTCCGGATGGGGCGGCGACGATGTACAGGGTTCCGGCGTTCATGCTAAACCTCGGTCGTTTGGACCGCGAAAATTGGCGCGACGTTCGGGGCCAGGCAGAGCAGAACCGGCGGCGGCCCGATCGCGCGCTCGGGGATAATGTCATGAAACCGGTCTGGATCAAAGGCGGTGATCGCGCGCGTCGGCGGGGCCACCGTCATGAATGCTGTGTGCCGGGATCGTCCACGCTAAACTAGCCGTGCTGACTTTCCGACGGGACGATGGATATGCGAGGTTTCGGGCCGCGGGCGCTGGCGCCGCGCGACGGTTGGGACTGGCTGATACAAGCCTGGCAGTTGATGCGGCGGCGGCCATGGCTGTTTGTGGCCGTGGCCCTGTTCGCGCCGGCTGGCGGCGCCCTGTTGCTGGCGTTGCCGGTCTGGCGATGGTGGCTGCCGCCGCTGGGTGCCTGGGTCACGCTGGTCGCCACTCTATTTTGCTATGGGTTGCCGCTGAGTCTGACGGTGACTTTGGCCTGCGCCCTGGCCCGCGCCGCCAACCGCAAACAGGCGCCGGCGCCCCGGCAACTGTTCAACCGGACCGCTCTCAAGGCGCTGGGCCAGACCAGCCTGTTTCTGTTCGTGCTGCTGTTGCAGGGTTATCTGGTGGTCTACTGGGTGCGGGACCAACTGTTGCCGGCGGATCTCGCCGCGCTGGCCGACGGTGCGCCTCGACTGCCTCCGACCACGTTTGGCGTGGCCGGCACCGTGCTGGGAACGCAGCTTAGCGTACTGGGTAGCATGCTGCTGGTTTTGCAGGTGCTGCTGACCTGGTTTGCTATCCCCCTGAAATTGTTCCGTGATTTGCCGCTGGCGATTTGCTGGCGGCATAGCGCATTGGCCATGCAGCTCAATCCGTGGCTGTTTCCGGTGCTGGGGCTGGCCGGCCTGGTATTGGCGGTACTGCCGTTTTTCGGTTTTTTTTCTATCCCCGCCCAGGTGCTGGCGCTGCCGCTGCCGGTTTATCTGGGAGTGCTGCTGTACGTGGCCTGGAACGATGTGTTTCAGGGTGGCGCCGAGGACGAGGAAATCATCGAACTCCCCGCCCGGTGGCGGGCCAGCGTCAGCGGCGGGTCAGTGTCGAATCGATCCCGCGCAACGCCAGATTGAGGTCGTCGCCCAGCGGGAGGGCGCCGGCGGCGCGGATGGCGGCGGGATGGCGGTCGGCAACCTCGCCGCCGACGAAAACCGGGATCGAGACCGCGCGGCACAGTTGCGGCAGGTCGCGCTCGATCACCGCCGCCGCGACTTCCGCCGAGCCGGACAGGACGATGGCCTGGGTGGCGGCGCGCGCCGCCACCGGCGGCAGCTCCCCCAGCGGCGTGTTCGGACCCAGCAGCACCACCCGATAATTCCAGTCCAGCGCCGCCAGGGCGAATAGCAGTAGACCGACTTCGTGCTGCTCGCCTGGCAGGCAGGCGGCCAGCAGCTTCGGACCCTGCTGGCCACGGCTCAGATGATGGAAGCGGGCACCCAACTTGTTGCGCAGGAACACGCTGAAGAAATGCTCCTCGGCAACGCTGCCCTCGTTTTGTGCCCACCGTTCGCCCAACTCCCGCAGCAGCGGCACGATCAGCCGGCTGGTCACGATGTCCACGGGATACAGCGAGAGCGTTTCGCTGTAGATCTCGTTCAGCACGCCGTCGTCGAAGTCGACAATCGCTTGCAGCAGCCGATGCTGATAATTCAGCCAGGGGTCAAAATCCGGCTGGGCGGCCGTTTCCAGGCGTGCCTTGCCGGTTTCCAGCACCTGACGCACTTGGCCGATAGACATGCCGTTGTCCAGCAGTGCGACCACTTGGTTGATCATCTCCACGTCGGTCATGGTATAGAGACGATGGCCCTTGGGGGTACGGATCGGCTTGATGAGGTCGTAGCGGCGTTCCCAGGCGCGCAAGGTCACCGAATTGACGCCGGTCAGACTGGAAACCGTGCGGATGGGAACCAGTCCTTCGTCGGGCAGGTTGCGAGTGCCGTTGTTCGCCTTCATCGTCGGGGAGCCTCCCGCATCGCGTGACGCGGTCCAGAGTGGGTTGCAGGGTATATTTATACAAAAAGTGTACGATTAGATTTTTATCGTAGGTGATTTCCAGTATATCTATACTATATCTGTACATTAGTACAGGGTTTCATTGAAAACAGCGATCCCATCAAGCCAGGGGTGACCGTGCGGTGGTGGCGCTATTTCCGTCCCGGACTCGCCCGGATAAGCCGCGGTTGATCATCGCCGCCAGCGAGAAGCTGCTTTAGAGACTGTCGAAAAACTGCCCGTGTAAAATCAAAGCCTTGTTGACGTAGGAACCTTCTTGCGGACGATTTTGGCCGATCATCGTTGGCTATTTTGTTTTTTTTAATCAAAAAGTTAGTTTTTAGACAGCTTCTTAGAGTCATTTTTGTACAGGTTCTTAATCCGTTGGAGGTACCGACCATGAATCCGACCGCACCCGGCAAGCCCGGCGCCGCCCCGGCGACCGCCATTCCCACCGCCGCATTGTGGCTGGGCGGAGCGGGGCTGATTCCCTTCATCGCGCCGGTCGCCGCGCTATGGCTGGGGTCGGCGGGATGGCGGGATTTGGCCTGGCTGGCGCTGCATGCCTACGCCGCCGTCATCCTCGGCTTTACCGGCGCTGTCGGCTGGGGCGCCGCGTTGCGGGAGAGCGATGCCAGTCGGCTGTGGCGGGCGATGGGTTGGAGCGTGATTCCGGCGCTGCTGGCCTGGGTGGCGCTGTTGCTGCCGCATCCCCAGGGCGTGGCGTTGCTGCTGCTCGGCTTTGCCGTGCAGTATCTGATGGACCGGCGGGCAGTGGCGATGGGTTGGCTTCCGGCCTGGTACGGCCGATTGCGGCGGGTACTGACGGCGGGGGTAACGGCCTGTCTGGCGCTGGCGCTGGCGTTCTAGGCAGGGCTAGTCGGCCCACTCGTGCACCGGCTTTCCACTCCGCTGCCGCTCCAGATACGCTAGAGTCAGTTCATTCAGGTCCGGCCCGTGGCGAGCGAGGAAGCACCGCTGCCAGTTCGAGCCGGTGCGACCGCTGTCCACCCGGGCGGCGATGATGCCCAGATAGTCTTCCGCGTCCGCCGCGTCGATCTCCAGTTCCCGCAGCCCCCGCCGGGCCAGCGGCAGCAGTTCCTCCAGCAGCAGTTGCCGTAGCGGCGCGCGCCGGCCGTTCAACCAGACCACCTCGGCCCGCAGTCCGTCCCGCGCCGCCGCGTAAAAATTCGCCCGGCTCAGGGCGAAAGGTAGTACCGCCGTGACCGGCGGCGTCGCCCGCGCCAGCGCGTGGACCAGTCCGTAGTACAGTGCCGCGTTGGCGATCAGGTCGGGAATGCTGGGACCGGCCGGCATCACCCGGTGTTCGATGCGCAGGTGCGGCGCGCCGTCGGCCTCGAAGCCCAGCAATGGCCGGTTCCAGCGCCAGATCGTGCCGTTGTGCAGGCGCAGATGCGGCAGTCGCTCGGCCGGTTCTGCGCTCAGGTCGACCGGCAGCAGCGGCGGGTAGTGCGCCAGGTTTTCCGCGAACAGTTCCAGCAGCGAGTCCCGAATGTAGTCGTTGCCGAACGTCACCCGGCGGTAGGCCGGATTGTCGGCGCTGGCTCCGCCCGCTAGATCCACGCCCTGTTCGAACAGCGGGATGCGGGTTTCTTCCCAAAGAACCTTGCCGAACAGCAGCGGTGAGTTGGCGGTGGCGGCCACCAGCGGCGCAGATAGCGCCAGCGCCGCGTTGAAGAAGGCGGCGGCCTGGTCGGGCGCGACTTGCAAGTGCGCCTGAAACGAGGTGGTGGCGGCTTCCAACATTACGTCGGAGTGGGAAAGATGCAGGGTTTCCGCGCCGTGGATGGCCAGTTGCATCGGTCGGCCGTGGCGCCGCCGCAGAATTTGATCGTTGATAGCCCGGTAGCGCTCCTGCTCCGACATGTGCTCCATGGTCAGATCCGTATCGCGCAGGGTCGGCAGGATGCCGATCAGCGTCACGGCGGCACCCAGGTCGGCCGCGACTCGCTGGCAGCGCTGCCACAGGTTTTCGAGGTTGCCGTGCATCCGTCGCAGCGCGTCGCCGCATAGACTCAGTGGGGGAGTGTTGAGTTCGATGTTGAACACGCTCAATTCCGGCACCACCAGCGGATCGGCCATTCGCTCCAGAAATGCCTGGTTGAGCGGCGCCGGTTGGCCCGCCCGATCCACCAGCCACGCCTCGACCTCGAAGCCGGCGACGCCGCCGTTCGGGGCGAAGCGCCGTTCCCGAAACCAGTCGTGCAGGATGGCCGTTTCCCGGTGCAGCCGCTCCCCAAACCGGTCAAAATCCCGGTGGGTAAATTCGGATTGGGAGATCTCCTGACCCATGCGCGGCGTCTCCAACAGTGTGCCTAAGCAAACTATAGCCGTCCGCGCTCGTCCCGCATGGCGAAACCGCGCAACGGCAGGTCGAGGCCGCGCGTCAGGGCGATGGCCTGGAAGCGTTCGCCCATTTCGCCGGGCAGGGTGAGTAGCTTGACCTGGCGGCTCAACTCCAGGTAGCGGAGCGTGTCGGCGGGGTCCACTTCGGCCAGCAGTTCCATGAGGCCGCAGCCGAACAGGAAGTAGTTCTGAGCGGTGTAGCCGGCCACGTCCAGGCCGGCGGCGAGCGCGGCGTCGGCCACGGCGCTGAAGTCCACGCTGGCGGTGATATCCTGCAAGCCCGGCAGGATCAGCGGATCGTCGTGAACGCGGTGGCGGTAGTGGCAAAGCAGGGTGCCGGCCGCGCGCTCGGGGTGGTAGTAATCCCGGCGCGGATGGCCGTAATCGATGAACAGCAGCGCGCCCGCCGCCAGCGTTCCGGCGATGGCGCGCAGCCAGGCGTCCAGATGAGGAACGTATTCGGAGGTGTAGCCTGGCGGCAGGCGCCCGCTCGGATCGCGTTCGATGCGAGCGACGGCGGCGGTCACCTCGGCATCTTCATCGCCCTCGACCCAGCCTAGCCCGGTTTCGTTCCAGGTCACCGCCAGCCGGCGCGGCCCCGCCGGGGTGATGCGAAAGCGTTCGACCGGCAGCGCGTCCAGCACCTCGTTACCCAGCACCACGCCGCGCAGGCCCGGGTCCGGCAGCGCGTCCAGCCAGACCACGCGGTCGAGGAGGTCGGGCGCCCGTTCCGCCAGGGTCTGGCGCTGGCGCTGGCGCAACTCGCCGCTCAATTCCAGGATGGCGTAACGCTCCGGCAGGGCGTCCAACGCGCGCAGTTCCCGCAGCAGGTCGGCGGCCATGACGCCGGTGCCGGCGCCGAGTTCGAGCAGCGCGCCGCCCCCCAGCGCCTCCAGGATCGGCTGGCACTGACGGGCCAGACAGCGCGAAAACAGCGGCGACAATTCCGGAGCGGTGACGAAATCGCCGTCCGGGCCGAACTTGCGGGCGCCGGCCCGGTAATAGCCCAGGCCGGGGGCGTACAGCGCCAGATCCATGAACCGGGTAAAGGAGATGGCGCCGCCGGCCTCGGCGATTTCGGCGCGGATCCGGTCGAGCAGCCGGGCGCTGTGCGCGGTGGCGGCGGGGTCGGGCGCGGGCAGGCGGTCGAGCGGGTTGGAAGCTGGAAGCATGAGCGTTGCCAGTGGAATGGAGGTGATTTTGGGGGAAGTATCGGAATGTTTTTTTACCACAGGCGCCGGGGCGGGCGCAGGCTTGCCGCCGGATTTTTTATTTGGGCATCATGGTGTTTACCTGGATTAAACCAGCGCTGCAAACGGGCTACAATCGCCCGAAATTATGCCTGCCCCCCGATGAATTTCCCGACGTGCAACCTTTTCCGATGAAATCTCTCACGACCCTATTTTTTTTAGCCGCGCTTCTGATGGTTGTTGCCCCCGTGACAGCGCGGGCTCAAGCACAAGCGGCGGATCAGGCGCGACCCACCGCCTACGTCAGCGACTTGCTGGACGTCGCGCTGCGCGCGGGTGCTTCCAACCGCTACAAGATCGTCGGTTCGGTACGCAGTGGTACCGCCGTCGACGTGCTAAAAGTGGATGCGGTCAAGGGCTATACCCAGATTCGCACGCCAACCGGGGTCAAGGGCTGGCTGCCGAGCGCCCAGGTCACCGACACCCCGAGCAGCCGGGAGCAACTCGCCGGCGTCCGCCAGAATCTGGAGCAGTTGCAGAGCCGGCATGCGGATCTCAAACAACATCTGGACGAGGTTGTCGGCAGGCCGGGAGAAGAGAACCTCAGCTATCCGAAGTTGTACGAAGAAGCGCTGCGATTGCGCCAGCAATTGGCGCAATACCGCAAGGTGTCGGCCGATACGGTGGCGATCGACGAGCGCAACAGAGTGTTGCAGGAGCAGGCCGTGTCCCTGGAGCGGGAGCTGCAACTGGTCCAGCAGGAAAATCGGGCGCTACGCGACGACAACGACAATCTCCGGTTTCTGATGGGCGCGGTGCTGCTGGGCGCTTGCCTGCTGCTGGCGGTGATGATGCCGCGCATCCGGGAGCAGCGGCGCGAACAATGGAGCCGGTTGTAGGGAGCAGGGCTCAGGGGCCGGATCGGAGTCCGGGTTGACCGGGAAACCGCATTTTTGGGTAGGGCTTAGTGCTCCAGCGCCAGTATCACCGGCGTGAGCGTTTCCCGCGACTGGTCGTGGGCAGCCCATAGCTCGGCGAAGGTGGAGCCCAGCAGCGGATGGCGGCGGTCGCCGGCCACCTCGGCCAGCGGCCGCAGCACGAAGGCGTGACGGACGATCTCGTCGCGGGGAATACGGGTTCCCGCTTCGCGCAGGACCAGGTTGCCGTAAAGCAGCAAGTCCAAATCCAGCGCTCGCGGCGCGAGTTTTGGGCCGCCGCCGCGCTGCTGGTGGGCGGCTTCGACCTCCCGCAGTCCGGCGATCACCGCGCGCACCGCCAGTTCGGTTTCGAAGCCCGCCACCAGGTTGAGGAAATCATCGCCGGCGAAGCCGACCGCCGCGCTGGCGTAGATGGTGGACAAGGTTAGCGAACCAAAGCGCCGGCGCAGCGCGGCCAGCCCGGAGCGGATGTGCCGTTCCGGCTCGATGTTGCTGCCGATGCCGACGTAAACCTCGATCATCGCGCCTCAGCCCCGGTTGCCGCGCTCGATGACGACGCCGGCCTCGCGGGCGTCGGGCGGCGCGCCGGGCTTGCGCAGAGTCAGCCGCAGCCAGGACGCGGCGAATTCCCGCCGAAGCAGTTGCGCGATGCGCTCGGCCAGAGTTTCCACCAACTGGAAGTCGCTGGCGGCGGCGAACGCGGCGATCCGCTGCGCCACGGCCTGGTAGTCGAACGTATCGGCGAGCCGGTCGCTTTCGGCCGCCGGGCGAATATCGGTTCCCAGCTCCAGATCCAGCAACAGGTTCCGGCGGGTCTGGCGTTCCCAGGGATGAACGCCGATGAGGGTATCTATACGCAGTTCGCGGATAAAAATAATGTCCATGACGGGGCTCCCGGTGATGGATTATCTTTTTAAGCCGTAAGAGTTGATCCGGCCGGGCGGAAGTTTGAAACCATCTCGCTTCGAGCCGGCGTATAACCGCCGCTCCGATCCCGTCCCGGTCCCCGCCGGCCGCCGCGCCGGCTTTCCGCAGTGCTTGGCGACGATATTCTATGCTCACAAACCTGTTGTTTGTCGTGTTCGGCTATCTGGCCGGTTCGATTTCCACCGCCATCCTGGTCTGTCGGGCGATGGGGCTGCCCGACCCGCGCAGCGAAGGTTCGCGCAACCCCGGCGCCACCAACGTATTGCGTTTCGGCGGCAGGAAGGCCGCCGCCATGACCCTGGCCGGGGATTTTGCCAAGGGACTGCTGCCGGTGCTGCTGGCGCGGTGGGCGAGTGTGGAGGAAACGGGGTTGGCCCTAACCGCGCTGGCGGCGTTCCTGGGGCATCTCTATCCGGTCTTTTTCGGCTTCGAGGGCGGCAAGGGCGTGGCGACCGCGTTCGGGGCGATACTCGGCCTCTCGTATCCGGTGGCGCTGGCGGCGTTTGCCACTTGGCTGTTCATGGCCTTCGTGGTCCGCATTTCCTCGCTGTCGGCCTTGACCGCCGCCGCGCTGACCCCGCTGTTCGCCTGGGGATTCGGAGTGCCTGGCGCCCCGTTCGGCGCCGTGCTGGTCATGGTGGCGCTGCTGGTCTGGCGGCATCGTTCCAACATTCGCCATCTGCTGGCCGGCACCGAGGACAAGATCGGCGCCGACCGGCCGTAAGCGCGGCCCGGTGCTGGCGGGCTTCATGCGGGCTTCATGCGGGCGGCCGGCCGTGCTCCCGAAAGTCCGCCAGCGCCTGCTGGAAGCGCTGGTACAGCCGATCCGGCACATGGTCCCGAAATACGCCATCCAGCGCTTCGAACTTGGCCTTTTGCGGATCGAAGCCCCGTTGAGTGAAGCTGCCGACGCCGTGGCCCTTGGCCAGCAGCCGATTGATATCCATCAGGTTGGCGGTCTTGTCGGCGCAGGACAGCGCCAGCACCGCCGGATCGTCGAGAGCGATCAGCCGTTCGCGGTAATGCTGCTGGCGCGCTTCCCAGCTCTGGCTTTTGTCGGTTTCCGAGACGTTTGCGACCAATGTGGCTACCCGCGCATTGCCGATAATCTGGGCCAATTCGGTCTCGTGGTAGTCGCAGTCTTCGATGATGTCGTGCAAAAAGGCGGCGGCGATCAGTTCGTCGTCGTGCACGCCGGTGTCGATCAACAGCCAGGCTACCTCGGTCAGATGCAGAAAATAGGCGGGGCGGTCCTCGCCGGGCGGCGCCTTGCGCCGGTGGGAAATCCGGCGGTGGGCATATTCCGCCAGCCGCATGGCGTCAAGAACCAGAACATCGGGGGCATTCATCCCTATCTCGCTCGTTGCAATCAGGTCGATGATCGGGGAGGCCGGGCAGGTTGGCCACTCATTTTCCCCACCCGCCAGTGGAAATCCTATAAAATTCCGCGCTTCCAATTTTGCTCAATTTCGGCTTGACCCAGTCGCGCTACCCTGAGTACCCACGGTTGTGAATAAAAAATCCAGCTACACTCGCGAAGAACTGCTCGCCTGCGCCCGCGGCGAACTCTTCGGCCCCGGCAACGCCCAACTGCCGCTGCCGAACATGCTGATGGTCGATCGCATCGTCCACATCGGCTCCGAAGGCGGTCAGTACGGCAAGGGCGAAATCGTCGCGGAATTGGACATCCATCCCGACCTATGGTTTTTCGGCTGCCATTTTATCGGCGATCCGGTGATGCCAGGTTGCCTGGGGCTGGACGCCATGTGGCAACTGGTGGGATTTTTCCTGGGCTGGGTGGGCGGCCAGGGGCGGGGGCGGGCGCTCGGCTGCGGTGAGGTTAAATTCACCGGTCAGGTGCGCCCCGAGGCGCGCAAACTGACCTATCACATTCACATGCGGCGGGTCATTCTGCGCAAACTGGTGATGGGCCTCGCCGACGCGACCCTGGACGTCGACGGCCGGACCATTTACTTCGGTAAGGACTTGCGGGTCGGACTTTTCACCTCGACCGACGGCTTTTGAGGATGAGGACCATGAGACGAGTGGTTGTCACGGGTATCGGTATCGTATCCAGCATCGGCAACGATCGCTGGGAAGTGCTGGAATCCTTGCGGCAGGGCCGCAGCGGCCTGGAATTCGCGCCGGATTACCAGGAAAAGGGCCTGCGCTCGCATGTGCGCGGGCCGCTGCGGGTGGATCTGGCGACCCAGATCGACCGCAAGGTGCTGCGGTTCATGGGCGATGCCGCCGCCTTCAACTATATCGCCCTGCGCGAGGCCATCGCCGACGCCAAATTAAGCGAGGCGGTGGTTTCGAACCCGCGCACCGGCCTGATCACCGGTAGCGGCGGCGGCAGCCCGCAGAACATCGTCGAAGCCGCCGACCTGCTGCGCAACAAGGGCCTGAAGCGGGTCGGGCCGTACATGGTGCCGCGCACCATGAGCAGCACCACCACCGCCTGTCTGGCGACGCCGTTTAAAATCAAGGGCGTGAACTACAGCCTCAGCTCCGCCTGCGCCACCAGCGCGCACTGCATCGGCCACGGCGGCGAGCTGATCCAGTGGGGCAAGCAGGATGTGGTGTTCGCCGGCGGCGGCGAAGAGCTGCACTGGAGCCTGACCCATCTGTTCGACGCCATGGGCGCGCTGTCCACCAAGTACAACGCCGCGCCGCAAACCGCCTCGCGGCCCTACGACGCCCACCGCGACGGCTTCGTGATCTCCGGTGGTGGCGGCATCGTGGTGCTGGAGGAGTTGGAGCACGCCCGGCGGCGCGGCGCGCGGATTTACGCCGAACTGATCGGCTACGGGGCGACCTCCGACGGCCACGACATGGTGCAACCCTCCGGCGAGGGCGCGCTGCGCTGCATACGGCAGGCGCTGGAAGGGGTGAACGAGCCGGTGGATTACATCAACACCCACGGCACCAGCACGCCGGCCGGCGACGTCCGCGAGCTGGAGGCGATCCGCGAGGTGTTCGGCGAGCGCGTTCCGCCGATCAGCGCCACCAAGTCGCTGACCGGCCACGCGCTGGGCGCGGCGGGCGTGCACGAGGCGATCTACTCGCTGCTGATGATGGACAACCGCTTCATCGCCGCCTCGGCCAACATCGAAACCCTCGATCCGGCGGCGGAGGGTTTCCCGATCGTCCGCGAGCGGGTGGACAACGCCGACCTCAAGGTGGTGATGTCCAACAGTTTCGGTTTCGGCGGCACCAACGCCACGCTGGTGCTGCGGCGGTTCGAGGGGTAGGCGGCGCCCGGTCCGTGGCGTTCCCATGCCGGTTGTGGCATCTCCCCCTCTTCGGAAAGGGGGAGGAATGGCTTGCTTACCCCCGATGGCGAGGTTTTCCCCATGACGTATACCGATACGCTACAACGCACTTGGCGGGACAATATTCTGTTTTCGGTGCTGGTCGAGTTGACCTATCGCTGCAATCTGGACTGCTTCTTTTGCTACAACGATCCTCACCTGCGCGGCGTGCCGCTGAGCCGGGAACAGTACTTGCGCTTTTTCGAGGATCTGCGCGAGCTGGGGACGCTGAACCTGACGTTTTCCGGTGGCGAGCCGTTGGCCCATGCCGATTTTTTTGCGCTGGGACGGCAGGCGCGCGAGTTGGGTTTCGTGGTGCGGGTGAAGTCCAACGGTCATGCGCTGAACGGCCGGCTGGCGCGGCGCTTGCGGGAGGAGGTGGATCCGTTTCTGGTCGAGGTGAGCCTGCATGGCGCCCGCGCCGAAACGCATGATCGCCAGACCCGGGTGCCGGGCAGTTTCGGCAAGCTGATGGCCAATCTGGGCGAGATGCGGGCGCTGGGGCTGCGGGTGAAGTTCAATACCCCGCTGACGCGCTGGAACGAGGGCGAGATCGAGGCGCTGTTCGCGCTGGCGGACGAGCGGGGATTGCCGATCAATATCGATCCGCAGATCACGCCGCGCGACGATGGCGATCCCGGCCCCTTGCAGGTGACGCCGTCGGACGAAGGGGTGGCACGCCTGGTTGCCTTGCGGCGGCAGCGGGCGGCGGCGCGGACACCCGTTCAGGCAGCGACAAGCGGAGAGCCACCCGCTGCCCAGCCGACCATCGACAAGCATTGCGGGGTGGGTTCGGCCACGGTGGCGGTCGATCCGGCGGGTAATGTTTATCCCTGCGTGCAGTGGCGGCGGGTGGTGGGCAATCTGCACGAGCAGTCGATTCAGACTATTTGGCGGCAGTCCGGGGAACTGCTTGAGGTGCGCCGGCTGGCGGTGGAGGTAAAGCGGGCGATGAGTCCGCACGGCGCGGGGTTTGGGTTTTGCCCCGGTCTGGCGGAGCAGGAGATGGGCGATCCGACCCGGTTGTATCCCGCTGCCCGACGCTTGCTGGAGTTGCGCCGGCGGGCGGCGGATGAGCCCGCCGTCCAGGGGCCATGAAAACCGGGCGGATTTTCGATGCGCGCGACGTGGAGGATTTGCTCGGCTCCGTGCTGGATCGAGCGCTGGGGCAGGGGCAAGGAAAGATCTCTTGACCCTGTATTGAAACCAGATGCGGGCCGAAATCGGTACTAGGAGTTAGGGTTGGTTGCGCAATTTCCAGTCCCATCCGCCTTGCCGAAATCAGCGCAAGCCGCCGCCATGACCTCCAGCAGTTCCCGTGAAAGAATTTGCGGGCGCTGGTAAGGTTTCCGAAACCCTCCCCCGGAGGAGGGCGAGTTTTGACAATGGGGCTCGTTGACAGCCATTTTGTGGGGTCTCCAAAGGGTTCTACTTTCCTGCCCCCTGCCCCCTGCCCCCTCTCCATCTGCGGGAGAGAGGGAATGGGAATGGGGAAGATGATCGAAACAGCGTTTACGGTTTCACCACCAGCGCTGGGTCGCCGATGAGCTGATAGATGTCCAACATGTAGCGTTCGCCCCCCTGTCTGGCGAAATTCGCCTTAGCGGCAGCGGCGGCGTCGCCCAAGGTGGTTTTGGCGCGGTTGCCGAACAGAGCATCGATGGCGCTTAGATTTAGAAGATGTGCCTGGCTATTATCGGACTGGCCAGTGGGGACGAAAGCAGAAATGATACCGCCCCCTTGACGCCACAACAAGGCTTCGGCCAGAGAATCGACACCCGGATGGCTACCATTGCCCATATAGCAAGTGAATGCCAGCAACAGTGGCAACTGGCTGTTAGTGAGCTGGCTCACGTCTGCTTTACGCAATAACCCCTCGGCCGCGAGTTGGGTTACTCCACTATGTCCCACGTAGTTGAACACCCCGACACCCGCGTTGAGATCGGCGATAATCTGCTGGCGGGTCTGGTCAACCCCGGTTTGGAAATAGAGTGGTGTGACGGAAAAACCCTTGCCCTGAAGCGCCTGCGCGACCACTTGGCTGTCGGCGATGAAGTCGCCGGCCTTGTCGGGATTGTCCGCCAGCACCAGTGCGGCGTTGCTGGCGGCGTAGCTTTGCAGCTTGGCGACGTAGTTTTGCGCGTCGGTGTTGGTCAGCGCCGGAATGCGTCCAACCCATAGTTCGGGGATGCCATCGTTATTGAGGTCTGCATAACGATTGTCGGACGCGAACAAACCGTCTGGGGTTGATGCCATCAACACCGGGAACCGGTTGGTGCCTTTTCCCAAGTAATCCTTTGCGTCATAGGTACCCTTGCCCAGCAACGCCACGAAGCGCGGGCGCGGTTGCCATTTACGATAGGCGTAGCTCAGGAAGTCGCGGATGACGTTGGGATCGGCGATGCCGTCGTTGAAAGCGTTGTAGATATCCTGCAACTCCACCACTTTGCCGCCGCGATAAGCCGCCAGCGCGTCGGCCCCGTCCCGCAGGGAGCTGGGCGTAAGCACCAGATACTCGGCGCCGCCGTTATCGGTCTTCAGGGTGGAGAGCGTGTCGCCGACCACGGTCACCGGCGCCGCCGCCACCGCCGCCAGATAGTCGGTGGTGGCGGTGGCGGGGGCGAAGCTGACGGCGTAGCCGCCGTTGGCCGGGCCGATGGTGGTGGCCGTCAGCCATTTCGGTTTGCGGGGGTTGTCGATGTCGAGCACCGCGATGGTGGCGTCGTTGAAGCCGCCGACGGTGATGGCGGGGTTACCGTCGCCGCGTAGCCGCAAGCGGTTGTCGAATGCCTGATAGGCCCGCGGATAGCGCAGGTCGAAGCCGTTCACGTAAAACACGCTGTAGGTCACGCCCGGATCGAGTTCGCCGCTGACCGTGAAGGTGTTGTCGCCGTCTTGCAACAGGCCGGCGCTGAAGTTGGCATCCAGAGTGTAAGGGGCGATACCGTCCCAGGCGGCGTCGCCGACCTCGGAGCCGTTGACCAGCACGCGGGCGTGATGATCGTTGCCGGAGGCTAGATTGGTTGCCCCGTGCAAGTAAGCGCGGAGGGTGACGGTTCCGGTCGCGACCGCGCCAGGCGTGGGCACCACGAATTGTGGGGCTCTCAGATTAGGGTTGGGATCATCGCCCCGCACGGCCTTCCAGTACCAGAAATCGGCATCGGGATTTTGCTCGATGGGAGGCGCGGCAAAGGTGTTTTCTTCGACATGCGCCGCCGACTGGAAGCAGCAGCTCGCGCCAGTGTTCGGTCCCTTGCCCTTCTTGACGTTCATCTGGGAGCCAAGCTGATTGTCGAGCCAGTAGACGTTGTGGCGAGTGTAGACGCTGTCGATGGCCTGGCCATAGAAATACAGTCGGCCGTTGTTCGCGTCGGCCAGCCAGTCGATCATTTTTCCCTTGTTCTGGAGGCGGAGATTGCCACTCTGGATCCAGGATTGCGCTTGCGCCGAGCCGACGCCGAGCGCGGCGGCGATCTGGTCGGCGGTGACGGCGTACAACCCTTCCCGCTCGATCAGAATGCGGGCGGCCGTTCCCGATTTGGAAGAAGAGGCTTTGGTCGTCAGTTGTCGTTCGGCGCGGGTCAAGGTGCGGCCATCGAGAGCATGCGCTTGGCTTTCGAAGCCGTCGGCGCGCGGGAGGGCATCTGCGGCGGCGGCGACCTTGCGTTCCAGCGATCTGCCTGAACCGACGGTGACGGCAAAGGGGCCGTAAGTGCGGATGTGACCGGTGGCTTCGACTTCTTCCACTTGGTAAACAGCACTCTGGCCAGCCGAAACCGCGCGATCTGGATAGCGGTAGACGCCGCCTTGCGGGGCATTCAGCACGGCGGGCAGCAGGGCGTCGTTGACCCGGACCCACCGGCCGCTGGCCGGATCCTGACGCAGCACATTGAAGCCGGCGATGCCGGTTTCCGCCGCCGTTTCCCATTCCACCATGCCGTCGCTGCCGACGTTAAATGAGGAAATCGTCGCTGCGGTGGAACTGCCGCAAATGGACAGCGGGGTGGCGCCGGGTGGAGGCGTGTTGGCTGCGGGATCGCCGGACATAACAACACCATCCAAACCAGCAGCACCATACATAGAAGAGGAGCTAAACGAAGTCCCGCGGGCACCTCCAACAACATTGATAGAAGGAAGCACGTTAGTATCATCAATAGTTGTGGAGTACACAACATAGCCGCCGCTGCCGCCGCCGCCGCCGCCGCCCAGATCACTCGGGTCCGAATGAGTAGCGCCAGCGCCACCAGTGGCAATTATAGCGAGAGTTGGAGTACTGCTTTTCTGGGCCCACAACCGAACGCTGCCGCCGCCGCCGCCGCCGCCGCCGCCGGCTTGATTGTAGATAATGGCCCCAAAATCGCCGTAGGCAAGAAGCGTCCCATTTCCTGCAATCGCTTGGGCGCGGATCATGATAATACCTGCACCCGTACCGCCGGGATTTGGTGTCGTGCCGCCAGCAGTCGTATCCTGTCCCGCACCACCGCCACCGCCCATGATTAACCGATCAGGTGCGCTTGAAGTAAAACTCGCGCCTGGACGACCTCCAGTATTATTGGCAAAAGCAGTGCCGTTGCTTTTACTTCCATTGCCGCCGGCACCGCCGGTGTTACCATTGCTTCCTCCCCCCCCACCCGCCTTGCGGGCTTGACCACCTGAACCATCGCTACCCGAGGAGCCGCCACCGCCGGCATTGGCTGGCGCGCCACGTCCGTGGGCGCTCGACGATGATGTGCTAGCGCATGGATAGCCGTCGGGTGTCCCCCCCACCCCCTCGCCTTTCAGCGCATCGCCCTGCCCCGCCGGGGCTGTACCCGTGCCGGTGTTGCAGTAGTTGGCCGAAGTGAGATTGGTGTTGCCGCCGCCAGTATTCGTACCCACGACCCCACCACCGCGAAAGCCCGTTTGGAAGGCGCTGACTTTGCCATTGCTGCTGCCTCCACTGCTCGCGCTAAATGTCAGTGTACCCACGTCCTCAATGACCGCGACGCCACCGGTGCCACCGTTCCAAGCTGGAGCGAGCACTTGGCCGACAGCCGAGCTATTGCCTAGCGTGGCGCCGCTGTAAATAGGCACTCGAATGACTTGATAAGTAAATTGACCTTGGGTGGTACTGGCCGAGGACGATTTGTAGTCATAAAGAGTGCCATTGTTGGTCCCCGTGCCTTTGACGTACAGCGTTCCACCACTAGAGTTAATCGATGTGCTCGTATCGGCGATCACATACTCATACCGCCCCGCTTCGCATCCGTTCGGCGCGTAATTTACGCTGCCGCCGTAACTACTGTTATTTGTGCTGGTAAAAGTGGCGCACTGCATTTGAATAATCAGCACCAGGTCGCCCGCCACGATGTCGGTGGTCGATGCACCGTTGCCTCTCCTGGCGCCAACCGCGATCGTGGTGTTCGATGTGTTGGCGGTCACGGCGGCGGTGGTGCCGGGATAATAGGTATTGATAATCGTGTCACCGGTGATCGTCGGGGTTGTCGGCGCAGTGGTAGCGCAAAGATTCGCCGCCATGGCGCTATCCGGCAACCCAGCGGCCCCCAACAGCCACAGCGATGACATC
>JAPUDV010000090.1 GCA_027492875.1 Candidatus Competibacteraceae bacterium
GCGCCGATGCAGTGCAGCTCGCCGCGCGCCAGCGCCGGCTTGAGCATGTTGCCGGCATCCATCGAACCTTCGGCCTTGCCGGCGCCGACCATGGTATGCAACTCGTCCATGAACAGGATGATCCGCCCCTCCTGCTTGGCGAGATCCTTGAGCACCGCCTTCAGCCGCTCCTCGAACTCGCCGCGAAACTTGGTCCCGGCGATCAGCGAACCCATGTCCAGCGCCAGCACCCGCCTGTTCTTCAGGCCCTCCGGGACCTCGCCGTTGACGATGCGCTGGGCCAAGCCTTCGACGATGGCGGTCTTGCCCACGCCGGCCTCGCCGATCAGCACCGGATTGTTCTTGGTGCGGCGGGCCAGCACCTGGATGGTGCGGCGGATTTCGTCGTCGCGGCCGATCACCGGATCGAGCTTGCCCTGCTCGGCTCGCTCGGTCAGGTCGATGGTGTATTTCTCCAACGCCTGACGCTGATCCTCGGCGTTTTGATCCTCGACCTTCTGGCCGCCGCGCATGGCTTCGATGCCGCGCTCGATCAGGCTCTTGGTCGCACCGGCCTTGCGCAGCAACGTACCCAGTTCGCCCTTGTCTTCCAGCGCCGCCAGCACGAACAGCTCGGACGAGATGTAGGCGTCCTTGCGCTGCTGGGCCATTTTGTCGGTCATGTTCAACAGGCGCGACAGACCATTGGAAATCTGTACGTCGCCGCCAGCGCCTTCCACCCGCGGCAGGCGGTCCAGCGCCTCGCCGAGCTGAGAACGCAGCAGGTTGACGTTGACATCGGCTTGGGCGAGCAGCGGTCGCACCGTGCCGCCGTCCTGGTCGAGCAGAGCCGCCATCACATGTGCGGGTTCGATAAATTGGTGATCGCGGCCCACCGCCAGACTCTGGGCGTCGCTCAGGGCTAGTTGGAATTTACTGGTCAGCTTGTCCATTCTCATAGATCGTTTACTCCCGTGACAATACAATTTCCCTATGAATCTGGCGGTGATTTGAGGGAATTCAAGGGCGACCAGCATTGCCGACACGCTTCTTTTCCAGCACGCCCGCGCGAAAATCCGCAGCCCGATTATCTTCACGCCACCGCCGCCAAAACAACCATCAGCGTCGATCATCACCGGAGGTCCTGTTCCATGCATCACCTGCTCCGCTTCAGTACCCGCCAAGCCCAGGAGCTGCTCGACATCACCGAACAAGTGCGCGCCGTCGTGCGCGACAGCGGGGTCGCCAACGGTCTGCTCAACGTCTACGCTCAGGGCGCGACCGCCGCCGTGATGATTCAGGAAAACTGGGATGCGAGCGTACCGGCCGACGTGGTCAACCTGCTGCGCACGCTGATTCCGCCGGGCGTCTGGCTGCACGACCAGCAGGACGGCAACGGCGACGCTCACCTCAAGGCGGGTTTGGTCGGTCCGTCCGAGACCATCCCGATCATCGACGGCAAGCTCGGGCTATCCACCTGGCAGGGGATCTTTTTCTGCGAGTTCGACGGTCCCCGCTCGACCCGAACGGTGGTCTGCACCGTGCTGGCGGCGGATTGAACGTGCTCGGTAAGATCACCCCAGCGCCTGCGCCAGATCGCCGACCAGATCGGCGACCGCCTCGATCCCCACCGACAGCCGCACCAGCCCGTCGTCGATGCCCAGCTCCCGGCGCACCTCCGGCGGCACCGAAGCGTGGGTCATGATCGCCGGATGCTCGATCAAACTCTCCACCCCGCCCAGGCTTTCGGCCAGGGCGAAGATCCGGCAGCGTTCCAGAAATCCCGTCACTTCCGCCAGATCGCCGCGCAACACCGCGCCGTATTGAGTCGGTCCTTGGACCCGGCGCTGCCGGCCGAAGACCTGTGGCGGGACAGCCGGCGGATCGATTTCGAAGGAACCTCCGTGCGGGCGCCCACGCCGACCCATCGAGCTCTGATAACGCACTGCACATCCTGTTGCAGGATCGTGGCGTGGAATTGGGGAAGCTGGCGTTGCGGCAACTGCTCGATCTGGTGCAGTTGCGCGCCAACCGCGAGCGCGCAATCGACTGGCCGCCGATCGAGGCGCGCTTTACGGCGTTGGGTCGGAGCGCGGCGCTGGGCGGATATCTGCGCGTCGCCCGCGACCTGTTCGGTCAGCCACTGCCCGACGGGGCTCGATCCTCGATGGCCGCCGCCTGGCTGAGTGGGAAATTTCTTCTGGGCATCCGCCTGCGATGAAAATTCGCGCGCTGCGACGCGGGGAATCGCTATAGCGTTCCCTCCCTCCCAACCCACGGGGAGGGAGAGCGAACGGGTGCTTCCGCCAGCCCCGAATGGTGGATTTCAGGCGAGTTGATCGCGCACCCAGTCGGGCACGGATTGCAGGGCGGCATCCAGTTTCGAGGGATCGGCGCCGCCCGCCTGGGCCAGGTCGGGGCGACCGCCGCCCTTGCCTCCCACCTGCTGGGCGACCATGTTGACCAGATCGCCGGCCTTGAGCCGACGGGTTTCCGCTGCGGTGACGCCGGCCACCAGTCGCACCTTGCCTTCTTCGACCGTGGCCAACACCACCGCTGCCGCCTTGAGCTGGTCTTTGTAGCGGTCCACCGCCTCACGCAGGGTTTTGGCGTCCACGCCATCCAGTCGGGCGGCCAGCACCTTGACGCCGTTCACCTGCACCGTCTGGCCGAGCAAATCGGCGCCCTGTCCGCTGGCCAGCCGGGCCTTGGCCTGCTCGATCTCCTTTTCCAGGTGCCGGGTGCGTTCGACCAGTTGCCGGACCTTGTCGGGAAAGTTGTCGCGGTCGCCCTTGACCAGTTGCGCCACTTGCCGGGCGCGCTCCTGAAGGGTGGAGACGAGATCCAGCGCCCGTTCGCCGGTCACCGCCTCGATACGCCGCACCCCGGCGGCCACGCCGCTTTCGGCGGTGATCTTGAATAAACCGATGTCACCGACCCGGCGGACGTGGGTGCCGCCGCACAGTTCGGTGGAAAAATCGCCCATCCGCAGCACCCGCACCCGGTCGCCGTATTTTTCGCCGAACAGCGCCATCGCGCCGGCGGCGATGGCTTCTTCCGGGGCCATGATGGTGGTGTCCACCGCTACGTTGCCGCGAATCTGCGCATTGACCAGCCGCTCGATGGTTTCCAACTGGTCCGGAGTCACCGGCTCGGCATGGGAGAAGTCGAAGCGCAGCCGCTGCGGGTCCACCAGTGAGCCTTTCTGGGTGACGTGCGGACCCAGCACCCGGCGCAGCGCCGCGTGCAGCAAGTGAGTAGCGGAATGATGCAAAGCGGTGGCTTGACGTTGGACGGCGTCTACTTGCGCCAGCACCGTGGCGCCGACTCGCAACTGACCCTGTTGCAACGTGCCGACGTGGATAAACGCGCCTTCACCCTGCTTGCGCGTGTCGCGGACCGTGAACTCCAGGCCGTCGGCGCGCAGCCAGCCGCTATCGCCGACCTGGCCGCCGGATTCGGCGTAAAACGGGGTGTGGTCCAGCACCACTACGCCTTCGTCGCCGGTGTTCAATTGCTCGACCGCCTGGCCATCGCGGAACAGCGCCAGCACGGTCGCTTCTTCCTCCAGCCGGTCGTAGCCGTGAAACTCGGTGCAACCGGCGACGCCGAGGTCGGCGGTCTGGCGCTGGCCGAACTGGCTGTGGGCGCGGGCCCGCTCCCGCTGCGCTGCCATTTCCCGCTCGAAGCCGGCATGATCCACCTGCAAACCGCGCTCGCGAGCCATGTCGGCGGTCAGATCGACCGGGAAACCATAGGTATCGTAAAGCTTGAACACGGTCTCGCCGGGGATGATCGTCGTCCCGGACAAAGCGCCGATGTCTTCCTCCAGCAGTTTCATGCCGTGCGACAGGGTTTCGGCGAAGCGTTCTTCTTCCTGTTGGATGACCCGCGCGACCTGCGCCTCGGCGTGGACCAGTTCCGGATAGGCGCCGCCCATCTCCGCCGCCAGCGGCGCGACCAGGCCGTGGAAGAAACTGCCCTCGGCGCCCAGCTGGTAGCCATGGCGGATGGCGCGGCGCATGATCCGCCGCAGCACGTAGCCGCGTCCTTCGTTGGAAGGTCGCACGCCATCGGCGATCAGGAAGGCGGTGGCGCGGATGTGATCGGCGATCACCCGCAACGAGCTGGACTGTAAATCGGTCGCGCCGGTCGCCGCCGCCGCCGCCTGGATCAGGTGTTGAAACAGGTCGATTTCGTAGTTGCTGTGTACGCCCTGCATGACCGCCGCCAGCCGTTCCAAGCCCATGCCGGTATCGACCGACGGTTTCGGCAGCGGCGTCAGCACGCCGCCGGCATCGCGGTCGTACTGCATGAACACCAGGTTCCAGATTTCGATGTAGCGGTCGCCGTCTTCGTCGGGCGAGCCGGGCGGCCCGCCGGCGATGCCGGGGCCGTGATCGTAGAAAATTTCCGAGCACGGGCCGCAGGGGCCGGTATCGCCCATCGCCCAGAAATTGTCGCTCTCGTAGCGCTTGCCGCCGGGCTTGTCGCCGATGCGGGCGATACGCTCCCTCGGCACCTGGATTTCGTCGGCCCAGATCCGATAAGCCTCGTCGTCGGTCTGGTAGACGGTCACCCACAGCTTGTCCGGCGGCAGCTCCAGCACATCGACCAGAAATTCCCAGGCGAAATGAATCGCCTCTTTCTTGAAATAGTCGCCGAAGCTGAAATTGCCCAGCATCTCGAAAAAGGTGTGGTGGCGGGCGGTGTAGCCGACATTCTCCAGATCGTTGTGCTTGCCGCCGGCCCGCACGCACCGCTGGGCGGTGGCCGCCCGGTGGTAGGGGCGCTGGTCGCGGCCGGTGAACACGTCCTTGAACTGCACCATGCCGGCGTTGGTGAACAGCAGCGTGGTGTCGTTGAGCGGGACCAGCGGGCTGCTGGCGACCACTTCGTGGCCGTGATCACGGAAATAATCGAGGAAGAGGGTGCGAAGTTCGGCGCTGCTGGTCATGGTCGGGCTTCAGAAATCCAGGGTTCAGGGATCGAGGTTCAGGGATCGAGGTTCAGGGTTCGGAGGCATTGCCTGTTTATTGCCTACGCCCTGTCCCCTGAACCCTCCAAAAGATGCTTGATCTGGTCCAAGGTAAAGCCGTGCTGGCGCAGCACCCGCGTTTGCTGCATCCGTCCGGCGGCATCGGCGGGCACGAGAGACTTGAATCGCTTGCGGTGCAGTTCCCGCAGCTTGGGCAGCCAGTCGTTCTCCAACCCCGCCAGCACCGTATCGACCAGATCTTGCGGCACGCCGCGCTCGCGCAGTTCGCGGCCGATCCGCAGCGGTCCGTAGCCCTTGTCGGCCCGGCCGCAGGCATAGAGTTCGGCATAACGGGCCTCGTCGAGCAGGCGCTCTTCCACCAGCCGCTCCAGCGTCGGCTCGATGTGGTCGGCCGGAAAGCCGCGCTGGATCAGCTTTTGGCGCAGTTCCAGCCGGGAATGCTCGCGCCGGGCCAGTAGCTCCAGCGCCTTGGCGCGAACCGCCGCCGGGTCGGCGGCATTGGCCTGCTCAGAGATCCGTGTCCAGTTCATCGATCGCGGCGCCAGGGGCCTCATCATCTTCGACTTGTTCGGCCGTAACCGGCACCGCATCGGGACGGACCAGGAAATGATCGCGGATCATGTTTTCCAATTCGCGGGCCAGTTCCGGGTTCTCCTTGAGATAGTTACGGGCATTGTCCTTGCCCTGGCCGATGCGGGTGCCGCCGCGACTGTACCAGGCGCCGGATTTTTCGATCAGCGCCGCCTTGACGCCCAAATCGATAATCTCGCCCAGCCGGGAAGCGCCCTCGCCGTAAAGAATCTCGAACTCGGCCTGCCTGAAGGGCGGCGCCAACTTGTTTTTGACCACCTTGACCCGGGTTTCGTTGCCGATGACCTCGTCGCCTTTCTTGATCGCGCCGGTGCGGCGGATATCCAGCCGCACCGAGGCGTAGAATTTGAGGGCATTGCCGCCGGTTGTGGTTTCCGGCGAACCAAACATTACGCCTATCTTCATCCTGATTTGATTGATAAAAATAACCAGGGTGTTGGAGCGCTTGATGTTGGCGGTGAGCTTGCGCAACGCCTGACTCATCAGACGGGCGTGCAGGCCGACGTGAGAGTCGCCCATATCGCCTTCGATCTCGGCCTTGGGGGTCAGCGCCGCCACCGAATCGACCACCACGGTGTCCACCGCGCCGGAACGCACCAGCATGTCGGCGATTTCCAGCGCCTGTTCGCCGGTGTCGGGCTGAGACACCAGCAGATCGTCGACGTTGACGCCCAGTTTGGCGGCGTAGATGGGGTCCAGGGCGTGTTCGGCATCGATGAAGGCGGCACAACCACCCAGCTTTTGGGTTTCGGCGATGACCTGCAACGCCAGGGTGGTTTTACCGGAGGATTCGGGTCCATAAATTTCGGTCACCCGCCCACGCGGCAGGCCGCCGATGCCCAGGGCGATGTCCAAGCCGAGCGAGCCGGTGGAAACGACCATCACATCGCGGGAGGCGCTGGTGGCGTCGCCCATCCGCATGACCGCGCCTTTGCCGAACTGGCGCTCGATCTGGGTTAACGCGCCCGCGAGCGCCTTTTTCTTGTTGTCGTCCATTCCGTGCATCCCCTTTGCAATCAGGTGGGTAACCGGCCTGAAAAAGCGGAACCGGTTGTTTTCAGCGATTATTCCACAGACCGCCGGCCGAACCTAGCCCCCCGGCCAGCGGCGTAGCACTCGATAGCGCGAGCCTTCCGGCGACGCTTGCGATTCGACCAGCGCCACGTCGCCGACCCGCCAGCGGATCGGTGTGGCGGGAGGTCGGGTCGGGGCCGGACCGGGAAATTTGCGCGCCAGCGTGATGTGGGCCTGGAAGGCCCGCCGCTCGGGAGCAAAGCCGCAACCGCGCAGCCGGCGATGCAGTTCGGCCACCAGTTCGTACAGTTCCGGCGGGGTATGGCTGGACCCCAACCACAGGATACGCGGTCGCGGCCAGTAGCCGTAGCGGTCCAGGATCAGCTCCAGGGTCGGCACCGCCAGATCGGCCAGCGCCGCCTCGTAAGCCGCCAGGCGGGCGGCGTCGGTGGCGCCCAGAAACACCAGGGTCAAATGCAGGTTGGCGTCGCGCACTCGCCGCCGTCCCGCAACATCCGCCACCCGTTCCGCCCATTGCCGCCGTTCGGCGTCGTCCGGCCAGAGCGCCAGAAACAGCCGGCGCTCACTCTCGGCGGGCGCACTCATCCAATAACCCGTGTAGCGCGGTGGCCACGGTGGCCAAGCGCACGGCATCGCGGTCGCCGTCGAAGTGCTGGCGCACGATCCGCACGGGCTTGCCGCGCGCCGCCCAAGCCAGATAGACCGTGCCGACCGGTTTGTCGGCGGTGCCCCCGTCGGGACCAGCGACCCCGCTGACGGCGAGAGCGACATCGGCGCGGCTGCGTTCCAGCACGCCGGCCACCATCTCGGCCACCACCTCGGCGCTGACCGCGCCGTGGCGGGCGAGGGTCGCTTCCCGCACGCCGAGCAGGTCGGCTTTGGCCGTGTTGCTGTAGGTGACGAAGCCCCGGTCGAACCAGCCGGAACTGCCGGGAATGTCGGTGACGGATTTGGCGATCCAGCCGCCGGTGCAGGATTCGGCGACTGCCAGGATTTGCTTGCGCGCGCGCAAAGCGCCGCCCACCCGAGTGGCGAGATCGTACAGGTTTCGCTGAGTTGGATTCGGTGACGACACGATGGCTCTCCCTGGGTTATGGGGACGGCGCCGTATAACACTCAGCTACTATAGTGCAAACGGGAATCAGCGGTGTTTCCGGCGCGAACCGGCCGGCCGGATGACTCCGGCCGCTACTTTCAATGTCCCGCAGATGATCGCGATGAACGACGAGACCCAGGATTTATCCCAGCACACGCCGATGATGCAGCAATACCTGCGCATCAAGGCCGAACACCCCGATATTCTGGTGTTTTACCGGATGGGGGATTTCTACGAACTGTTCCATGACGATGCCCGCCGCGCCGCCGAACTGCTCAACATTACCCTGACCAGCCGGGGTCAATCCGCCGGTCAAGCCATCCCGATGGCCGGCGTGCCGTTTCACGCGGTCGAAAGCTATCTGGCCAAACTGATCAAGCTGGGGCTGTCGGTGGCAATCTGCGAGCAGATGGGCGACCCCACCGCCGGCAAGGGGCCGATGGAGCGGCGGGTGGTGCGCATCGTCACCCCCGGCACGCTGACCGACGAAGCGCTGCTGGACGAACGCCGCGATAATCTGCTGGTCGCGCTGCACCAGGTCAAGCAGACCTATGGACTGGCCAGTCTCGATCTGAGCGGCGGCCGGTTCACCGTCGTCCAGGTGCATGGCGAGGCGGCGCTGTGCAACGAGCTGGAGCGCCTGAAACCGGCCGAACTGCTGATCGGCGAGGATTTCAGCCCACCCGATGGCTGGCGCGATCATCCCGGCCTGCGTCGGCAGGCGCCCTGGCATTTCGACCGGGACAGTGCCGCGCGCGCGCTGTGCGCCCAATTCGGCGTGCGCGATCTGAACGGTTTCGGCTGCGTCGATCAGCCGGTCGCGGTGGCCGCCGCCGGTTGCCTGCTGCAATACGTCAAGGACACCCAGCGCGGCGCATTGCCGCATTTGACCGGACTGCGGGTCGAGCGGCACGAGGACAGCGTGATTTTGGACGCCGCCAGCCGCCGTAATCTGGAATTGGAACACAGCCTGAGCGGCCACCACGAACATACCCTGATCGGCTTGCTGGACCGTTGCGTAACGCCGATGGGCGGACGGCTGCTGCGGCGCTGGACCCATCGCCCGCTGCGCGACCGGAACACGCTCGGCCAGCGGCAGGACAGCCTGCGGCAACTGCTGGACAACGGCGGTTACGAGTACCTGCGCGGCCTGCTGCGCGGGATCGGTGACGTGGAACGGATTCTGGCGCGAGTGGCGCTGAAATCGGCCCGCCCGCGCGATTTGATCGCCCTGGCTGACGCGCTCGCCCGCTTGCCCGATGTGCAACGCGTGCTCGGTCTGCTGGAGGCAGGTTTGTTGCAAGACCTCGCCGGCCGTGCTGGGACGCATCCCGAAACCTGCGATCTGCTGCGGCGGGCGATCATCGCCAACCCACCGCAGGTGCTGCGCGACGGTGGCGTCATCGCCCCCGGCTACGACGCTGAACTCGATGAGTTGCGCGAATTGAGCGAACACGCCGACCGGTTTCTGGTGGAACTGGAGGCGCGGGAACGGCAGCGCACCGGCATCCAGACTCTCAAGCTTGGGTTCAACCGGGTGCATGGCTACTACATCGAAGTCAGTCGCGCCCAGTCGCACGCGGTGCCGGCCGACTATCTGCGTCGCCAGACCCTCAAGGGCGCCGAGCGCTACATCATCCCGGAATTGCAGGAATTCGAGCATAAGGTGCTGCGTGCCCAGGAACGGGCGCTGGCACGGGAAAAAGCGCTCTACGATGCCCTGCTGGATCAATTGATCGTTCGTTTGTCCGTCTTGCAGGCCAGCGCCGCCGCCCTAGCGGAATTGGATGTGCTGGCCAATCTGGCCGAACGTGCCGCCGCCTTGCGCTGGAACCCGCCGGAATTGGTGGAACGGCCGGGGATCGAGATCGAAGCCGGCCGCCATCCGGTGGTCGAACAGGTGCTGGACGAGCCGTTCGTGCCCAACGATCTGAAGCTCGAACCCGAACGGCGACGGATGCTGATCGTGACCGGTCCCAATCTCGGCGGCAAGTCCACTTACATGCGCCAGACCGCGCTGATCGTGCTGCTGGCGCACTTGGGCAGCTTCGTGCCGGCCGAGCGGGCGCTGATCGGTCCCATCGACCGGATTTTTACCCGCATCGGCGCTTCCGACGATCTGGCCAGCGGCCGTTCGACCTTCATGGTGGAAATGAGCGAAGCCGCCAATATCCTGCACAACGCGACGCCTCACAGTTTGGTGTTGATCGATGAGATCGGCCGCGGCACCAGCACCTTCGACGGGCTGGCACTGGCCTGGGCCTGCGCGGCGCATCTGGCGGGCACGGTGCGCGCCTTCACCTTGTTCGCCACTCATTATTTTGAGTTGACCCGGCTGCCGGAAGAGCAGCCCGGCATCGTCAACGTCCATCTCGATGCGGTGGAGCATGGCGATACCATCGCGTTCATGCACCGGGTCCAGGATGGGCCGGCCAGCCGCAGTTATGGCCTGCAAGTAGCGGCGCTGGCGGGCGTGCCGCCGGTGGTGATCCAGCAGGCTCGCCAGCGGCTGCGCTTGCTGGAGCGGCAAATGTTGCGGCGGGAGTTGACGGGCCGGTCGGCGGCGACCCCGCAATTGTCGCTGTTCGGCGAGGCCGCGCATCCGGCGGTCGCCGCGCTGGCGGAACTCGATCTTGACGCGCTCGCGCCGGAACAGGCGCTAACGGAACTGCGGCGGCTGAAAACGTTGGCCGGCTCATAACCCCCGACCCGCAGAGAGAGAATGGCCGCGTGGATAGAATGGGTGGATTGGGTGGAGACCCTGCCGGTATATAGCGTTCCTCCCTGAGTTGTGGAACCGCCGTTTCGAACCACCCCGGCGC
>JAPUDV010000091.1 GCA_027492875.1 Candidatus Competibacteraceae bacterium
CCAAGCGGATTCAAAATGAGAAATATAGCACATCCATGTCTGGAACACTACCCGACGGCGCTTCATCGGGCGTTCTCCCGCGAAGTAGAGCGGCGGATCCGCCAAAGCCAGCGAACGTCCACCGCAAACGAGAGCACCAGCAGTCCCAGCGCGGCGGCGACCAGCGCCGTCGTCCAGGGTGGGATCAGCGGTGGCGCCAGGCATAGCGCCAGCGCGGCGGTCTGGAGCACGCAGACGGTCTGTCGGCGCTTGCGCGGCGGCAGCGGCCGGTTCAGCCAGGGCAGGGCATAACCCAGCGCGACGAAACCGTAACGCAGCAGACCCGACAGCAGCACCCAAGCGCCGGCCTTGCCCGACTGGAAGACCAGAATGGCCAGAATCAAAATGAAAAAAGCGTCCACTTCCATGTCGAAGCGGGCGCCAAACGGGCTTTGCAGGCCGCCGCGCCGCGCCAGCCAACCATCGATGCCATCGAGCACCAGGGCGAGCCCAGCCAGCGCGGTGGCGAACCAAGCCTGGGCCGGCATCATTTCGGGCCGGCCGATCAGACCCGCCGCCAGCGCCGCCATTCCGGCGCGCGACAGGGTGACCTGATTGGCCGCACCGAAGATGACGAGCGGCAAATGCTGAGGCAAAAACGGGGCCACGGCGAACAGCAGTCCGGCGAACACGGCGAGACATTGGACGATATAGCCGTTGGAGAGATGAAGCTTGTCGGCGGCGAGCAGTGCCAGCCCCGCTACTAGAAACAGCGCCGGGACGAGGTTGCGCAGGGTGCTGGCCAGCAGCGGTTGGAACAGGGATTCGGCGGTGTCGGTCATGACGGGCCATCGCCGCGCGGCGAAAAAGCGGTGGCTTTCAACGCGCGGTTATCCCTGTTCCGGGAGGGCCAAGTCTTCGGGCTGAAGGGCTTCCAGGCGAGTAATGTTTCGGGTGAGTTCGCTCAGGCCATTCGACAGGTTCTGGTTCAGAATCCGGTTCAACAGCGGGTCTTCCAGACGAACCCGCGCCGCTTGGATCGCAAAGACCAAATCGGCTAGATCCGCCTGGTAGCGCCGCCAGCCCGCCGCCAGCTGCCGGATTTGCGCCGCCGCCCTGACGGGCGATTGCAGATCGATTTTCCCCTCCAGGCTCGTGCGCAGATCCACTACTTCCCGTCCAAATTGATGGCTCATGTCACCCAGGCGGCGGATGAAGGGCTCTATCGTATCGGGCACTTTATCGCGCAGCAGGTCGCCGGTGCTGATCAGGACGGTCAGCGGGGTCGTCAATTCGTGCAGCAGGGAGGGCACCGTTGCCGGGGCGGTCGCCATAATGGTTTCCTCGATGGGTTACACACAAAATCCTTCATCTTGGCTATTTAAGGTCAATCCCCATGAAAACGCCATGTTGCTTGAAATGGCATTACACTCACCTTTAGTGGCAATGCAACCTTCACGGGTTTTTCAACTTGGGGAACCCGCGCGTATCCATCCCATCTCTCCCAAACCCATGCAAGTCGATCAAGCCCTCGTGGCACGCGCCTTTTGGTTGACGAGGCCCGGCTACGGCGAAATTCTCGATGAATCTCTGCCGCTTCCCGGACCGGGCGAAGTGCGGGTGCGCACGCTCTACACCGGCATCAGTCGCGGCACCGAAAGCCGGGTCTTTCGCGGCGAGGTGCCGCCCAGCCAGCATCAGGCCATGCGCGCCCCGTTCCAACAGGGCGACTTTCCGGCCCCGGTGAAGTATGGCTACTGCAATGTCGGGGTGGTCGAAGCCGGCCCGGCGGCGTTGCGGGGTCGGATCGTGTTCTGCCTCTATCCGCACCAGGACCGCTACGTGGTTCCAGCGGCGGCGGTGACCCCGGTGCCGGCGTGCGTCCCTCCCGGCCGGGCGGTGCTGGCCGCCAATCTGGAGACGGCGCTCAACGTGCTCTGGGACGCCGCGCCCCGGTTGGGCGACCGGATCACGGTGATCGGCGCCGGCACGGTCGGTTGTCTGATCGCCTGGCTGGCCGGGCGGATGCCGGGTTGCGCGGTGCAATTGCTGGACGTGGATGCGGGCAAGGCGGCGATCGCGGCGCAACTGGGTGTGCGCTTCGTCGCGCCGGACCAGGCGGTGGCCGAACAGGATGTAGTGATTCACGCCAGCGGCGCACCCGCTGGACTGGCGGTGGCGTTGCGCTTGGCCGGGTTCGAGGCAACGGTGGTGGAGGCGAGCTGGTTCGGCGTGCGTTCGGTCGGTCTGCCGCTGGGCGAGGATTTCCACGCCAAGCGCTTGCGCATCCAGAGTTCCCAGGTCGGCGCGGTGGCCACCGCGCAGCGCGGGCGCTGGGATCATCGGCGACGCTTGTCCACGGTGCTGGATCTACTGGACGATCCGGTGCTGGATCATCTCATCAGCGGGGAGAGCGCGTTTGCCGAGTTGCCGCAGGTACTGGCGCAATTGAGCCAAAACCCGGCGGGTGCGCTGTGCCAGCGGATCGTTTATGCCGGCGCCAGTCGGGCCATGACGGATTTCCAATAGACCGGTTTCGCGGATCGAACCCTCCAAAATCCAGTACAAGCCCGTTCCGTGCGCCCCATCGGTTCGACCGGTCGAGCATCGGGTCGACCCCGATCCGACGGGGCTTCAATCTCGCCTCGTCCCCCCGCCAAAAGAGAAACACCCTCTGGATCATTCGCGCTTTGGGATGCTCCATCTCCGCTCGATGGTTGTCCGAACGCCGATGCGCTAAGCTTTGATTCCCATCCAGTCCGTGAACCGAGTGCCCCGCCATGAGCGACGCCGCGACCGCCCCCTGGCTGCAATTGACCTTGGAAGCCATCACCCACAGCACCGAGCAACTGGAAGACGCCCTGCTGCAGGCGGGCGCGCTGGCGGTCACGCTGGAGGATGCCGGCGGCCAGCCGGTGCTGGAGCCGGCGCCCGGCGAGACCCCGCTGTGGATCCATACCTGCGTCACTGGACTGTTTGATGCCCAGACCGACATCGAAGTGATCAAGGGGCAGTTGCGGCGGTTCCTGCATGCGCCCATCCTGCCGGAATGCCGGCTGACCGAATTGGAAGAGCGCGACTGGGTACGGGCCTGGATGGATAGCTTCCACCCGATGCGCTTCGGCCGGCGGCTGTGGGTTTGTCCAACCGCGCAGACCCCGCCTGATCCAGCCGGCGTTAACATCCGCCTGGACCCAGGACTGGCCTTCGGTACCGGTACCCACCCGACCACGGCGCTGTGCCTGGAGTGGCTGGACGGCGCGAACCTGAACGGCCGAACCGTGTTGGACTACGGCTGCGGGTCCGGGATTTTGGCGGTCGCCGCCGCCAAGTTGGGCGCGCAACGGGTTTGGGCGGTGGATATCGACCCGCAGGCGCTGCTGGCCAGCGACGATAACGCCGATGAAAACGGCGTCGAGGGCCTGATCGAACTCAGCACCCCCGCCGAACTGCCGGCGGCGTTGAGCGTCGATGTCCTGCTGGCCAACATTCTGGCTGGCGTGCTGGTGCGACTGGCGCCGGAATTCGGCCGGCGGGTCCGGCCCGGAGGCGCGCTGGTGCTGTCCGGCATCCTCGAGCCGCACGTCGAGGCGGTGCAGGCCGCCTTCAGCGCCAATTTCAGCTTCGAGCCCTCCAGGCAACGGGAAGACTGGATGTTGCTCGAAGGCGTGCGCCGACCGGACTGAATGGTTTCCCGGCGTGATCGGCCGCGCCTTGCGTTCAGGCGGTTCGGCCCGCCGTTACGATGCCGCGCGCCGCCGCCCATTGGGCGAGGTCACGCCGCGCGATGGCGGCGGCCATCAGCTCGGGGAACTGGTCCGGCGTGCAGGCGAAAGCCGGCGCGCCCATTCCGGCCAGCGCGCCGGCAATGCCATGATCGTAGGCGGGCGCGCCCTGGTCGGACAGCGCCAGCAGCACGATCAGATTGACCCCGGTGCCGATCAGGCCGGCGGCGCGCTTGAACAGTTGCTGGCGGTCGCCGCCTTCGTACAGGTCGCTGATCAACACCAGGATGGTGTCGTTGGGCGCGCGCACCAGCCCCTGACAGTAGCCCAGCGCCAGCCGGATGTCGGTCCCGCCGCCCAGTTGGGTGCCGAACAGCACCTCGACCGGATCGGCCAACTGGTCGGTGAGATCCACCACTGCGGTATCGAACACCACCAGCGACGTGCGCACCGATCGAATCGAGGCCATGACCGCCGCCATGATGCTGGCGTAAACCACCGAGGCGGCCATCGAACCGCTCTGATCCACGCAGAGGATGATGTCGCGCAGGGCGGCGCTGCGACGGCCGAAGCCGATCCGGGTGGCGGGGATGACGGCGCGATACGCGGGCTGATAATGGCGCAGGTTGGCGCGAATGGTGCGGTGCCAGTCGATCTCGTGGTGGCGTGGCCGGCGGTTGCGGGCACTGCGATTGAGGCTACCGGCGATCGCCTGCCGCAGGGGATTGGCCAGCTTGCGTTCCAGTTCGGTGACCACCTGGCGCACCACCTGGCGCGCGGTGTCGCGAACTTTGGCCGGCATGACGCCGCGCAGCGCCAGCAGGGTGGCGACCAGATGCACGTCCGGCTCGACCGCCGCCAGCATCTCCGGCTCCAGCAACATGCGCTGCAAGCCATGGCGGTCCAAGGCGTCCTTTTGCAACACCCGCACCACCGAAGTCGGGAAGTAGCGGCGGATATCGCCCAGCCAGCGCGCGATCCGGGGCGCGGACCCGCCCAGTCCGCCCGTGCGCTCCGCGTCGTAGAGATTTTCCAGGCAGCGGTCCATGCCAAGATCGGCCGCCGCCAGCGCGCAGCCCACCCCATCGGCCGCGCCGCCGCCGAGAATTAGCCGCCAGCGCCGCTGGCGTTCGTCGGCGGACCAGGATTCGGAGGCGGATGGGGAATCGACAGGTAGTGTATTCATGTGGGAAATATAGCGTTCCCCTATCGGCTGTGGAATCTTCCCTCTCTGGATAAGGAGGCGGGGTGGCGCACGGCGCCGAGGCGGCTCGAAACGGTGATTCCACCCGTCAGACAGGAGCGCTATAGTCAAATAGTCTGTTGTCAGAATAAAGAACCCGTCGAGCAAGGATCCCGTTCCATGAAATTTTGTAGCCAATGCGGCGCCCCGGTTATCCTGCGCGTCCCTTCGGGCGATAACCTGCCCCGGCATATTTGCGACGCCTGCGACACCATTCACTATCAAAATCCAAAAATCGTCGCCGGCTGCGTGCCCGAATGGGGTGATCGGGTTCTGCTGTGCCGGCGGGCCATCGAACCCCGTTATGGCTTGTGGACCCTGCCGGCGGGATTTATGGAAAACGGCGAATCGGCGGTGGCGGCAGCGGCGCGCGAGGCGCTGGAGGAGGCCAACGCCGTGGTCGAAAACCTGACCCTGTACGGTCTATACTCCCTAACCCATGTCAATCAGGTCTATCTGATGTTCCGCGGCCAACTCAAGAACGGCGCGGCCAGTCCCGGCGAGGAAAGTCTGGAAGTCGAATTGTTCGCCGAGGATGAGATCCCTTGGGAGCAGCTCGCCTTCACCGTGGTTCACGAAACCCTGCGCCAATACTTCGCCGAGCGGCGGACGGGTACATTTCGCCCCCATGTCGGCGATATCCTCCGCGAATCCGACAACCGGTTTCGCATCCACCGCTACTACTGATCCCAAGCCCGAGGAGCGCCCATGAAACCCTATCTCATCGTTGTGGAAGACCCGAGTTCCGACAAGCTGATCGATGTGGCGGTCATCGAGGCCGAAAACGAGCAGCAGGCGGAAGCCAAGGTCCAACAGATCTATCCCAACCTGCCCGATCAGGATCTGTGTGTGTACGACATCCACGAGTTGAACCACGACTATCCCGATGGTTGGACTTATCAGGATTGAACCAGAGCCCGCCGCGTCACCGCTCGTTGGTCCGCGCGGTGGGTTGAGAGACACTCCCTCGATCCCGGAGACCCGCCGCGTGGAGACAACGCGCCCCCCCGAAACCGACGAGGCCATGATCGCCGGCATATCGTATGTCATCAAGGAAGAAGAACAGTTGGCGAAGGTCTGGAGCACCCAGGATCGCGCCGAGCACATGCGGAGCGTGCGGGAGAGCGTCGAGCTGGCTGGCAGCTTGCGCCAGCGCCTGGAAAAGCTGCGCGTGCAAACCGACAGCGTTTGGGAGCGATTCGTCACGCTGACGCTGGAACGGGCCTTGTCCGAGCAACTCCGCGAGTTTCTGGACGAAATCGACTTGGAAATTCAGGGGTCGAGCCAGCAGTTGGTGGAAGTGGATTGCGAGATCGACCGCTTGCGGGCCCGCGTGCAGGAGCGGCGGCGCTGTCTGGAAGAGAAGATCGCGGTGCTGGAGCCGTTGGCGCATCGTACCTCCACCCAGAACCATCTGAGCATGATGCTGGCTCGGGTGGAGGGCTTGGAAGCCTATCTACTGGGCAAAAAAGACGTGGCGCCGGAGGCCTACGAAATGCACTACAAGCGCCACACCAACGCATCTGGCGATCTGCTGTACCTGCGAGTGCGCCTGCTGACAACCCGAATCGCCATTATCGCGTCCAACCGCAGCAAGCAACTCAGCGAATTCGATGTCGCGCTGGCCACCCTGCTGCCCGAGGTCGAGCAGCTCAAGGCCGATCTCGCCGCGCTGACCGCCCGGATCGAATGCATGAGCGAACTGTCCCGCTACTGGCTGGCGTATCTCGATATCGCGATTCCGGGGCGGGAGGCGTGAAAAATCAGAGAACAGGGGACAGGGACGGAATCTTTCAAGCTGCTCCGTCTCGGTCCCCTTCCTGGAGGCCGTATAAAAATCCCCCTCTCCCCATGGGAGAGAGGTTGGGGGTGAGGGTTGTTTTTCAACGCCTTAAGTCCCCAGAGACCGTACAAAACGCCTCTTACAATACCCTCACGTTTAACACGCCCTGGACGTCGGCGATCTGCGCCATCACCTCGGCCGACACCGTGCCGTCGGTATCCACCAGGGTGCAGGCGATCTCGCCGCGCGATTTGTTGAGCATGTCCATGATATTGATGCCCGCTCCGGAAATCGCCTTGGAAATGCGCTCGATCATGTGCGGGACGTTGGCGTTGACGATCGCCAGGCGCGGGCCGCCGTTGCGCGGCATGGCCACTTCCGGGAAATTCACCGAGTTGTGGATCGTGCCGTTTTCCAGATAGTCGCGCACCTGATCGGCCACCATGATGGCGCAGTTCTCCTCGGCCTCCGCCGTGGAAGCGCCCAGATGGGGCAGCATGATGACGCGCGGGTGATCCTTCAGCCGGTTGGTGGGGAAGTCGCAGACGTAGGTTTTGAGCTTGCCGACTTGCAGCGCCTCGAACAGCGCTTCTTCGTCCACCACCCCCTCGCGCGAAAAATTCAGCACGGTCAAGCCCGGCCGGATGTTTTTCAGGAGCTGGGCGTTGATCAGGTGTCGGGTGGCGTCGTTCAACGGAACGTGCAGGGTGATGAAATCGGCCTGCGCGGCCATTTCGTTGACGCTCAACACCTGCTCGACCTGCGAGGAGAGCTGCCAGGCGTTGTTGACGGTGATGTGCGGGTCGTAGCCGATCACCCGCATCCCCAGCGCGCGGGCGGCATTGGCGACCTTGACGCCGATGGCGCCCAAGCCGATCACGCCCAGGGTGCGGTTGGGCAGTTCGATGCCGACGAACTGCTTTTTACCGGATTCGACCTGCTTGGACAGTTCGGCGTCGCTGCCCTGCAGCTTGCGGGTATAGTCCCAGGCGGTGCAGATGTTGCGCGCCGACAGCAACATGCCGGCAATGACCAACTCCTTGACGGCGTTGGCGTTGGCGCCGGGCGCGTTGAACACGCAAATGCCCTTGGCGGTCATCTGAGGCACGGGGATGTTGTTGACACCGGCGCCGGCCCGACCCACCGCCTTGAGGCTGGAGGGAATGGGCCAGTCGTGCATCTTGAAGGAACGCAGCAGCACGGCATCGGGGTTTTGGATTTCCGAGGCGATCTCGTAACGGTCGCGCGGGAGGCGTTCCAGGCCGGAAACGCTGATGTTGTTGAGGGTCAGGATTTTGTACATGGACGGATAACCATTACGACTGAAAAAAGAACACCCCGGACGCGAGCGTCCGGGGCGGGTTCGCAAAGAAAATCGTCTAGCCGCGCCGTTTCTGGAAATCGGCCATGAAGTCCACCAGCGCCTTGACGCCTTCCAGCGGCACGGCGTTGTAAATGCTGGCGCGCATTCCGCCGACCGAGCGGTGACCGGCCAAGGTCAGTAGACCGGCGCTCTTGGCTTCGGCCAGAAACGGTTTGTCCAGCGCCTCATCGGGCAGAATGAACGGCACGTTCATCCAGGACCGGTAGGCCGGATCGACCGGGTTCCTGTAGAAACCCGATTCATCGATGGCCTTGTACAGCAACTCGGCCTTGGCTTTATTGCGCTCGCCCATGGCCTTTAGACCGCCTTGCGCCTTCAGCCACTGGAACACCAGCCCGGCGATGTACCAGGCATAGGTCGGTGGAGTGTTGTACATCGACCCTTCCTTGGCCATGGCGGCGTAGTCGAGCATGGTCGGCGTGCCGGCCACGGTCTGGCCCATCAAATCCTCGCGGACGATGACGATGGTCAGGCCGGCGGGGCCAATGTTCTTCTGCGCGCCGGCGTAGATGACGCCGAATTGTCTCACGTCCAGCGGACGCGACAGCAGGGTGGAGGAAAAGTCCGCCACCAGCGGTACGCTCGATTCGGGAATCGCGTGCATCTCGACGCCGCCGATGGTTTCGTTCGGCGTGTAGTGCAGGTAAGCGGCTTCCGGGTCGCACTTCCAGCCGGCGCGGGCCGGGACGGTGGTGAAGCTGACCGCCTCGGAGCTGGCGACCACATTGACCTGACAGAATTTTTTGGCCTCGGAAATCGCTTTCTTCGACCATTGTCCGGTGTTGAGATAGTCCGCCCTCGTCTTGCCGCGCAGCAGGTTCATTGGCACCATGGCGAACTGGGCGGACGCACCGCCCTGCAGGAACAGCACCTTGTAGCTGGCGGGGATGTTCAACAGCTCGCGCAGATCGGCCTCGGCCTGTTCGGCGATGGAGACGAATTCCTTGCCGCGATGGCTCATTTCCATCACCGACATGCCGGAACCGCGCCAGTCGAGCATTTCGGCTTTGGCCTGTTCCAGAACCGCCTCGGGCAGCATGGCGGGACCTGCGCTAAAGTTGTATGGGCGTGACATCTTGGGCATCCTTCGTGACCGCACTGAAATGCGGCGCATAGTAGCAGAAACGCCCATTTCGGATAATGGATAAAGTCGCCACGGCGCAATCCGCATCGAATCCGGCGACTCCAATCGATCCGCCACCCGCAAAGAAAAAGCCATTAATGAAGCGTATCTATCCGTTTTTATTTGTGTTTTTATGGAGTACCGGCTTTATCGGCGCCCGGTTTGGCCTGCCGTTCTCCGAGCCGTTGTCCTTTCTTTTGATCCGTTATCTTTGCGTTATCGTCCTGATGATGGCGATTGCCGTGCTGAGCCGCGCTCCGTGGCCGAAAGAGCCACGCCAGTGGTGGCATATCGGCGTCTCCGGAGTGTTGATTCATGCCACCTATCTGAGTGGCGTATTTCTGTCAATCAAGCACGGCTTACCCGCCGGCATCACCGCTCTGGTGGTCGGTATGCAGCCGCTGCTCACCGCCATCAGCGCCGGTTGGTTGCTTGAAGAACGGGCGAGCGCGCGTCAGTGGTTCGGACTGGCGCTGGGTTTCATCGGGCTGGCGCTGGTGGTATCCGGCAAGTTCGGAGTCGGTGCCGAACTCGGACCGATGCTCGTTCCGGCGCTGGTGGCACTGTTGGGGATGACCGTCGGAACACTGTATCAGAAGCGGTTTTGCGCCGGGTTTGATCTGCGCACCGGCTCGGTCATCCAATTTGTCCCCAGCGCCATCGTCACCGCTATCGCCATTGCCCTGTTTACGGAATTCCAGATCACCTGGACCGCTCAGTTCGTGTTTGCGCTCGGCTGGCTGGTGTTGGTGCTGTCCATCGGCGCAATTAGTTTGTTGAATCTGCTCATTCACAGCGGCAGCGCCGTAAACGTCGCCAGTCTGTTTTATCTGACGCCGGTGAGCACTGCGCTGATCGCTTGGCTTATTTTTGGCGAGACGCTCCCGCTAGTCTCCATGGCTGGCATGGTACTGGCGGTGGGAGGCGTCTATCTGGTTGTCAGGCGACAGCACAGCGGTCTTTGCCCGTGAAGGGCGTTGGTGCATAAATGTCGGGCTCCGGATGATTAGACCTGTTCCCAAATAAATTTCATAACCTATTGAACGGCATAGTTATTTTTAAGGTTGCACCATTGTACAGG
>JAPUDV010000092.1:0-24823 GCA_027492875.1 Candidatus Competibacteraceae bacterium
GGGATTCCTAACGACTTTGACAGTCCAGAAGAGTATTTATGCACCAACGCCCCTTTCCGGGCGAATGGATAACGAGGCCGGTTTGCCGATGTCGCTGACATTGATCGCCTGAGCGATCACTTCTTCCCCGATCTTCAACTGGACTGTGCAGGTCGAGCCGTCGATGGCGCTGACCGTTCCGGAAAGCGAGTTGTTCTCGCCGATAAAATTAGCGACGAAGGCGTTGCACGGTTCTTCGTAAAGCTTCTCGGGTGAGTCTATCTGCTGGATGATGCCGTGGTTGAAGACGGCCACGCGATCAGACATGGTCAGCGCTTCGGACTGGTCGTGGGTGACGTAGACCACGGTGACGCCGAGTTGCTGGTGCAGATGCTTGATCTCCATCTGCATGTGTTCCCGCAACTGTTTATCCAGCGCCCCCAGGGGTTCGTCCATCAGCACCAGTTGCGGTTCAAAGACCAGCGCCCGGGCCAGTGCGATGCGCTGTTGCTGCCCCCCGGAAAGCTGCGCGGGATACCGCCCGCCAAGTGATTCCAATTGGACCATCCGCAAGGCATTGCGTACCTTATCCGCGATTTCATGCTTGGACAGTTTCCTGACGCTCAGCGGATAACCGACGTTTTCGTTAACGGTCAGGTGCGGGAACAGCGCATAGCTTTGGAACACCATGCCGATGTTGCGTTTATGCGGGGGCACATTGTTCAGCCGCTGACCGTTGAGCAAGATGTCGCCATGGGTGGGCGTCTCGAAGCCTGCCAGCATCATCAGGCAGGTGGTCTTACCAGAGCCTGATGGCCCCAGCAGCGTCAAGAACTCTCCGCGGGAGATATCCAGATCGAGACTTTTTACAATCAAATTGACGCCGTCATAACTCTTTTGGATGTCTCTAAAGCTAACGAGCGGGTCTTGCTGGTCGGTCATGGCGAGGGTTCCAAGCAATCGTTGCACGGTCCAATCGGGATGGGCTGGAAACGGAATGCGCGCACGGAGTGCGAACTGACGACGGCAGCGACCCGTTCACAAGGCGTGCTCCACTCTGAGGAGATAAGCCACCGGCCGCATTGTCGACATTAGGCCGCGAAGTATCGGTTATGCGTATAATCCGCAGACGGCGGCAGAAGGTGTGATTGCGCATCAATCACCTCCAAGGGTGATGTTGAAACGTAATCATAATAATAGTTGATAAACCAGCAGATTCTTCGTCGATTCTTGTGGAAACGGCCGCTCGATCTCTCATAAATGAGATCCATAATTAATGGATCGTAAGTAACTAATTGATCTAAGAAGGTATCAATCTAGCCACAAGCCAGTTCAGCAGGCCAAAATCGATCTTGAGCGGCCAGCTCCACAAGAATCGACGAAGAACCCTCAGTGTTATTTATCCACCAACGCCACTTGGAGGTTTAATCGCTTGGAACAACCCTCATGATGGGATCATCCGTTGATGGCGATGGGATGTCTGAAGCGAGTCCTATTGCATCCTCACTCTACACCGAAACCATCGGCGTGGGACCGGATGTGGTACTGGTGCATGGTTGGGGCATGCACTCCGGCGTCTGGGAAGATGTGGTGGAATCGCTGCTCGATCATTACCGAGTGACCTTATTGGACTTGCCGGGACATGGCTACAGCCGGATGCCGCCGGCCGCCGGTCATACCCTGAGCGATCTGGCTTCCACGCTGGCGGCCGCGACGCCGGCGCCGGCCGCCTGGGTGGGTTGGTCGCTGGGTGGGTTGGCCGCGCAACAGGTGGCGCTGGTCGCGCCGGAGCGGGTCGGCCGATTGGTGCTGGTCAACAGCACGCCCTGTTTCGTGCAGCGGCCCGACTGGCCGCACGGCATTGCCCGGCCGGTGCTGCGCCGCTTTGCGGAGGAGTTGCGGCAGGATTACCGCGCCGTGCTCAAGCGGTTCATCGCCCTGGAGGTGCATGGCAGCGAGCATTCTACCGCTCAACTGCACCGGCTCAAGGCCATGCTATTCCAGCACGGGCAGCCGGATGTGCATGCGTTGGAGGATGGGCTGACGATGCTCGAAACCAGCGACCTGCGGTCCGAGTTGCCGCGTATCGCCTGCCCGACCCTGCTGTTGATGGGGCAGCGTGATCAACTGGTGCCGGCGGCGGCCGGTGAAGCCCTGCGGGATTTACTGCCGGATGCGGGCCTGCATATCTTTCCGCGCGCCGGCCATGCGCCGTTTTTTTCACACTTGCCGGAATTCGTGGCCAAATTGCGAGCGTTTCTCGATGCATGAACCTTCCGATAGCCCCTTTACACTCGACCGGAATCGGCTGCGCCGGGCATTCGAGCGGGCGGCGACCAGCTACGACCAAGCCGCCGTCCTGCAACGCGAGATCGGTGGCCGACTGCTGGAGCGGTTGGATCTGATCAAACTCAAGCCCGAATCGATCGTCGATATCGGTTGCGGAACCGGGGCGATCACGGCGGCGTTGCTGAAGAAATATCGCAAGGCTCGGGTGATCGGGCTGGAACGGGCGCCGGCCATGGTGGCCGCCGCCCGCAAGCGTGCGCCCTGGCTGCGTACCTTGCACGGAGTCGTCGGGGAAGCCGAGGCGCTGCCGTTGGCCGACGCCAGTTGCGATCTGATTTTTTCGAACCTCGCCCTGCAATGGGCGCTGGATTTGGACCGTGTGTTTGCCGAGTTTCAGCGGGTGCTCAAGCCGCGCGGCGTACTGCTGTTCAGCACGTTGGGTCCCGATACTTTGCTCGAATTGCGCCGCAGTTGGGCGGCGGCCGACGCTTATCATCACGTTAACGCTTTTTTCGACATGCACGACATCGGCGACGCCCTGATGCGGACTCGTCTGGCTGAACCGGTGATGGACACCGAGCGGCTGACGCTCACCTATCGGGATGTGGATGGGCTGATAGGCGACCTTAAGACGCTTGGCGCCGGCAATGTGACCGCCGGCCGTTCCCGCGAGCTGACGGGTAAGGGGCGGATGCGGGTCATGCGGGAGACCTATGAACGGTACCGCCGTCCCGATGGGCTGCTGCCAGTTACCTGCGAGGTGGTTTATGGCCACGCTTGGGGGTCGCGTTCCAGCCCGTCGCGCTCCCGGACGGCGGGTCCGGCGGTTTTTCCGCTGTCGCATCTTCGCCGCCGCGCCCCGGAAGAAGGCTAAGTCCAAATCCCGTCGTCTTTGAGCGATCCGCAAGGTACAAATCCCTAGTTTTGGGCAAGGGTATTGACAAGAATCGTATATCCCGTTACTTGTTAATAAGGCAAGGCAAAGCGGGGGAATTCCCGGATTATGGTCGCGGTCGAGAGCGGTACGACAGAGTGTCAATGCTGTTATGTGCTTCGCCCCAACCGATCGTTGTCGTGGCGGCAAAATCTGGGGGTGTTCGGCGGTTTGTGCCTGGTGACCCTGATGCTGGTGGCTCCCCTGGTCGCCATGGGGTTCTGGCTGGTGTTGCCGTTCGCCGGCTTGGAGCTGCTCGCGGTGGGGATCGGGCTATACTACGTGACCTGCCGCTGCCATGAATGTGAAGTGATCTGCGTCGCGGCGGACAGCATTCGGATCGAACGAGGCCGGCGGCGCCCCCAGCAGTGCTGGGTGCTGACTCGGCATTGGGCTCGGGTGGTGCTGACGGGTTGTCCCCGGCAGTGGTATCCGAGCCGCTTGCAGATCCGTGCCCAGGGTCGGACCATTGAAGTTGGCCGTTTTCTGGTCGAGGAAGAGCGGTGCGAGCTAGCCCGGGAACTGACCCGCTGTCTTCGCATCACTCCATAGAATCTCGCTACCTTGATAAAGCCGGAATCACTCCGGCTGTTTTATGTGTTTACACCAGACGCTGCCGGGATCCGCAAGGCCGGGTGCGTTAAATTATCCAGATGAGGAGGAGTATGGCAACCAGTCGCATCGCGCACGGGGGCGGCATCGCCTTAAGTGCAGCACTATTGTTGGCGTGGAGCGTGGGTGCGCACGCCGATTTGACATTAAACATGCCGCAGGGTGTCACCGCCATCAGCCATGATGTTTACAACCTGCACATGCTGATCTTCTGGATTTGTGTGGCTATCGGCGTGGCGGTGTTTGGGGTCATGTTCTGGTCGATCTACCACCACCGCAAATCGCGCGGCGCGGTGCCAGCCCAGTTTCACGAGAGCACCTTGGTCGAAGTATTGTGGACGATTGTCCCAATGCTGATTCTGATCGGCATGGCGGTTCCCGCCACCGGCACCTTGGTCCGCATGTACGACGCCCGCGATGCCGAACTGACGGTCAAGGTTACCGGCTATCAGTGGCGCTGGCAGTACGAGTATCTGGACGATGGCGTCAAGTTCTTCAGCACGCTTTCCACCCCGCAGGCGCAGATCCGCAATCTCGCCGCCAAGGGCGAGCATTATCTGCTGGAGGTGGACAATCCATTGGTGTTGCCGGTCGGCAAGAAGGTACGCATCCTGACCACCGCCGCCGATGTGATTCATTCCTGGTGGGTGCCGGAGCTGGGCTGGAAAAAAGATGCGATTCCCGGATTCATCAATGAAGTCTGGACGCAGATCGAGAAACCAGGTATCTACCGCGGCCAGTGCGCCGAGCTATGCGGCAGGGATCACGGCTTTATGCCGATCGTGGTCAAGGCCGTGCCCGAGGCGGAATTCCAGCAATGGCTGGAGCAGATGAAGAAAGATTCAACCCCGAAAACCGCGCAAAACGACTCGCGCGCCCCCATCGTTCCTGGAGGTCAGACTCTATGAGCACGGCATCGCATACTACCGATCACGATCACGATCACGATCACGATCACGATCACGGACCGGCGCGCGGCTTGAGTCGCTGGCTGCTGACCACGAACCATAAGGATATCGGGACGCTGTACTTGCTGTTTTCGCTGACGATGTTTTTCATTGGCGGGGCGATGGCGCTGGTGATCCGCGCCGAGTTGTTTCAGCCAGGCCTGCAAATCGTCGATCCGCACTTCTTCAACCAGATGACCACCCTGCACGCGCTGGTGATGATCTTCGGCGCGGTGATGCCCGCCTTCGTCGGATTGGCCAACTGGTTGATTCCGATGATGGTTGGCGCGCCAGACATGGCCTTGCCGCGCATGAACAACTGGTCGTTCTGGATCATGCCGTTCGCTTTTACCTTGCTGCTGTCCACATTGTTCATGCCTGGTGGCGGTCCGGCCGGTGGTTGGACGCTGTATCCGCCGCTGGTATTGCAGACCGGCAACGCCTTTCCGTTCGTGATCCTCGCGGTCCACATGATGGGCGCCTCCTCGATCATGGGCGCGATCAACATCATCGCCACCATTCTCAACCTGCGCGCGCCCGGCATGACCCTGATGAAAATGCCGTTGTTCGTGTGGACTTGGCTGATCACCGCGTTCCTGCTGATCGCGGTGATGCCGGTGCTGGCCGGCACGGTGACCATGTTGCTGACCGATAAGTTCTTCGGCACCTCGTTCTTCAACGCCGCCGGTGGTGGCGACCCGGTGATGTTCCAGCATATCTTCTGGTTTTTCGGTCATCCCGAGGTCTACATCATGATTCTGCCGGCCTTCGGGATCATCTCGCAGATCATCCCGACCTTTGCCCGCAAGCCGCTGTTCGGCTACGCCTCGATGGTGTACGCGACCGCCTCGATCGCCTTCCTGTCCTTCATCGTCTGGGCTCATCACATGTTTACGGTGGGGATGCCGCTGGCGGGCGAGCTGTTTTTCATGTACGCGACCATGCTGATCGCGGTGCCGACTGGAGTGAAGGTGTTCAACTGGGTCTCGACCATGTGGCGCGGTGCGATGACCTTCGAAACACCGATGCTGTTCGCCATCGCCTTCGTGGTTTTGTTCACGATCGGCGGCTTCTCCGGGCTCATGCTGGCGATCGCGCCGGCTGATTTCCAGTACCAGGACACCTATTTCGTGGTGGCGCACTTCCACTACGTGTTGGTGCCGGGCGCGGTGTTTTCAATCATGGCGGCCGCTTATTACTGGTTGCCGAAATGGACCGGCCACATGTACAACGAAAAGCTGGGTAAACTGCATTTCTGGCTGTCGGTGGTCGGGGTGAATGTGTTGTTCTTCCCGCAGCATTTTCTGGGGCTGGCCGGCATGCCGCGCCGTATCCCCGACTACGCCTTGCAGTTTACCGAGTTCAACATGGTATCCACGGTCGGCGCATTCCTGTTTGGTTTTTCACAATTGTTTCTCCTGTATAACGTCATCCAGACCATTCGTGGTGGCGCGAAGGCGACCGATCAGGTGTGGGAAGGCGCGCAAGGTTTGGAATGGACGCTGAGTTCACCTCCCCCGTACCATACTTTCACCACGGCGCCCGAGATCGAATGAGCGGTGGATGAGAATCTGATGAGTACGGACAAGGTCGCCAGTTCGGCCCACCATGCCGCGCGGGTTCGCCGCACGGTGATCGGGCTGGTGACCTTGGTGGCGATATTGTATATCGGGTTCATCGTGATGATGGGGTGGCGGTGATGGTGGAGACTCAGAAACCGACCTTGGCGACGGCAAACCGGCGGTTGGTGCGACGCTTGCTGCTGCTAACGGCGGTGATGTTTGCTTTTGGTTTTGCCATGGTGCCGTTGTACGACGTTCTGTGCGAGGTTACGGGTCTGAATGGCAAGCCCAGTGGCCGTGTGGCGGCGGTGGAACCGATGAAAATCGATGAATCGCGCACGGTGACCGTCGAGTTTGTCGCCAGCTTGAACTTAGGCGCCCCGTGGGAATTCGCGCCGCAGGTCACTCGCATGCAGGTGCATCCTGGCCAGTTCTACCAGACCCATTTTTGGGCCAAGAACCTGGCCAACCAGCCGATGACGGGTCAGGCGATACCCAGCATTACGCCAGGATTGGCGGCATCGCATTTTCAGAAGATCGAGTGTTTCTGTTTCAGTCGCCAGCGATTCCAGGCCGGAGAGGGAAGGCAAATGCCGGTCACGTTCCGCATCGATCCGGATTTACCGCCCGACGTGCGCACGGTGACGCTGTCGTACACCTTTTTTAGAATTGATGACGCGGGCAGTTGATGGATGACCGCCCGCAATGAACGCTACCTAAGGGGGATACACCAATGACGCACGCGGAGCATGCGCCAGACCATTATTACGTGCCAACTCAAAGCCACTGGCCAATCATTGCCACCATCAGTCTGTTCACGTTGATGCTGGGTGGTGCCACGCTGCTGAACGGAGGAGGCAGCACGCTGCTGCTGACCGGTTTTACGCTCATCTTGATCACCATGTTCGGCTGGTTCAGCACGGTGGTCCGCGAGAGCGAAAAGGGGCTTTACAGCGACCAAATGGACCGTTCCTTCCGCTGGGGGATGGGCTGGTTCATTTTTTCCGAGGTGATGTTCTTCGCGGCGTTTTTCGGCGCCCTGTTTTACGCCCGCACCTATTCGGTGCCGTGGCTGGGCGGAGAGACCAACCACGGCGTGCTGACTCACGGCCTGCTCTGGTCTGGCTACGAGGCGGTCTGGCCCACCAATGGGCCGAGTGATATCGGTGGTTTCTTCGCGCCGATGCATCCTTGGGGGTTGCCGGCCATCAACACCCTGATCCTGCTCAGCAGTGGTGCGACACTCACTTGGGCACATTGGGGATTGATCGAGGAGAATCGCTCGCAGTTGCTGAAGGGGTTGGCGGCGACGGTCGCCTTGGGCGTATTGTTCCTGAGCCTTCAGGCCTACGAATACAGCCATGCCTACCATGCTCTGCACCTGACCTTGGGCAGTGGTATCTATGGGTCCACTTTTTTCATGCTAACCGGATTTCACGGTTTGCATGTGACCATCGGCGCGATCATTTTGGCCGTGATGCTGTTTCGCAGTCTGGCCGGACACTTTACCCCACAGCGACATTTTGCTTTTGAGGCGGCGGCCTGGTACTGGCACTTCGTGGATGTGGTTTGGCTGGGACTGTTCATCTTCGTCTACTGGTTGTAAGCCATCGGCGTTTTTGGCTACAGGCCATGCGGGGAAATCAGCCCGGTGGCGTAGGCGAGCATCAACAGAATGAACAACCCGATCGATAGCGCTATCCGCACGGTCAGTGCCTTGACCGTGCGTGGGCTGCGCCGCCCTCCGTCGCGAATCAGAAAAACCAACCCAGAACCCAGACTGGCGAGAATCATCAGCAGGATGAGGATAACGATGATCTTGAATATCATGGATGGTGTGGTTCCAGTTCGATGTGGGGACGGTTGCGGCGAGTATACCCGAAACCGGTGGGTCGCCATCGGTGACGCATGCCACGAGTTGGGGGTCTGAACCAAGTGCGGTTCGGAAGATGGTGTTTCTGTCCGGGCCGCGCATCCACCATCGCCATTCTGTTGTTGTTGCCGGTGTTGCTGGCGCTGGGCTACTGGCAGTTGGACCGGGCATGGCAAAAGGCGGAACTTCAGGCCACCTTCGCCAAGCGGTTCGCTCAGCCGCCGGTGGCTCTGACCGAGATTGACCCCGCTGATTCCACCAACCGTTACCTCTCCGTGATTGCTGGGGGTCATTACGACGGTGAACACCAGGTATTGCTGGATAACCAGGTGCATGATGGCCAGCCGGGCTACCATGTACTGACCCCGCTGCGAATGGCCAAAGACGCGATCCTGATCGACCGTGGCTGGGTGCCGTTGGGGGAGTCCCGGCAGGTGTTGCCGGACATCAATACGTCCGCGGATGGCATAACCGTCAGTGGTTGGCTGTCGCAGCCCATGTCTCCGGGATTACGATTGGGCGATGCGGCTGGGGCTGACCGGCGCTGGCCGCGAGTGATACCCTATGTCGACTATCAACGGATATCCTCGATTCTTGGATATCCGTTGCAACCGGCGGTCATCCTTTTGGCTCCGGAAGCTTCGGGGGGTTACTGGCGTGACTGGCGGCCCCGGTTTGGCGGTTTTGGACCGGAACGCCATCGCGGCTATGCCGTACAATGGTTCGCCTTGGCGGTGGCATTAATCATCCTTTACGTGTTTGCCGGCATGCGTCGGCTGCCGCGTTCGGAATGAGTTCTTCGATGAGCGTCGATTCGATTTCAGTTTCAGCCCCGGCGCCTTGGCGGCAGCGCATGTTCCTGCTGTTGGTCATCGCCTGTTTTACGTTGCCGCTGGTAGCCGCCTGGCTGCTGGTCGACCGCTGGCGGCCTGCGGGTTCCGTCCAGCACGGCGAATTGCTGAATCCGGCCCACCCCCTGGATTTGCGGTTTGAGCCGACGGACGAAAGTCGTATGGGTAATGCGGCGTTGCGGGGCCGTTGGGTGCTGGTTTATCTCGGTTCGGCCGGGCGGTGCACTCCGCGTTGCCAAACCGCCCTGTACGATATGCGACAAGTACGGCTGGCGCTGGGCAGAGATATGGATCGGGTAATCACCGTGCTGCTGTTGGATGGGATGCCCGAGAGTGGATTGCGCCGTTGGTTGGCTGTCGAGCACGCTGCCACGCTGGTGGGCGTGGCCGATATCAAAACCCGAAATTCGCTGTCCGAAGCGTTCGGTCAGCCGGGGCCATTCGGTGATTGGGTCTATTTGCTGGATCCGTTGGGCAACCTGCTGATGCGCTACCCGGTCACGGTCGATCCGGGCGGCGTGCTCAAGGATCTGAAACGCTTGCTGCGCTTGTCCGAGATTGGATGACACAATGCGGTCAATGACTTTCCTGCGCTTGGCTTGGGTCGCGTTGGCGCTGACCTTCGTGGTGGTGGTGCTGGGTGCCTACGTGCGCTTGTCGGACGCCGGTCTGGGCTGTCCGGACTGGCCCGGATGCTACGGGCACCTGGATGTGCCGGACAAAGCCGAACAGATCGCTGCGGCCAACGTGGTTTACCCCCATCGGCCGGTGGAGCCTGGCAAGGCATGGAAGGAAATGATCCACCGTTATTTCGCCGGAACCCTGGGGTTGTTGATTCTGACGCTGGTGGTACTGGCCTGGCGTCGGCGGCGCGAGCCGGACCAGCCGGTCGTCCTTCCGCTGGCGTTGCTGGGGCTGATCGTTTTTCAGGCGCTGCTTGGAATGTGGACGGTAACCTGGCAGTTGAAGCCAGTGGTGGTGATGGCTCACCTGCTGGGTGGTCTGGCGACGCTGAGCCTGTTGGCTTGGTTGGTATTGCGGCAGGGTCGCTACGGAACCGGTATCCCGTTGACCGTGCCTGATCGGGCGCTGCGCGGCCTTGCCGTGTTGGGACTGTTGCTGCTGGTGGGTCAGATCGCGCTCGGCGGCTGGACCAGCGCCAACTACGCCGCGCTGGCCTGTCCGGATTTTCCGACCTGTCAAACCGATTGGTGGCCGCCGATGGATTTCCGGGAGGCGTTTACCCTGTGGCGAGGGTTAGGGGTTTCCTACGAGGGCGGCGTGCTGGGTAACGATGCCCGAGTGACCGTCCATATGATGCATCGGTTGGGTGCCTTGGCGGTGTTGTTCTATCTCGGCGTGCTGGTCTGGCGCTTGCTGGCTCCAACCCGGAGTCGAAACTTGCGGGTGGTCGGTCTAGTGATCGCCGTTTTACTCTGCATCCAGCTCGGTCTCGGAATCGCCAATGTCCTGATGCGGTTGCCGCTGCCGGTGGCGGTTGCCCACAACGGCGGCGCGGCGCTGCTGCTGCTGGCGTTGGTGACGCTCAACCATTTGCTCCAGCCGGAAACCGCCCGATGATGTCCACCGCCATTCAAACGCTGCGCGCCGGATTCCGCCGCCACGGGCGGGACTATCTGGAGCTGACCAAGCCGCGAGTGGTCGCCCTGATCACCTTCACCGCGATGGTCGGCATGCTGCTGGCGACGCCGGCGATGGTCCCATGGCCGATCCTGCTGTTTGGGTCGACGGGCATTGCGCTGATGGCGGGTTCTGCCGCCGCTATCAACCATTTGGTGGACCGGCGGGTGGACGCCATCATGGCGCGTACTTGCCGCCGACCCTTGCCCAGCGGCCAGTTGGAGGCGTGGCAGGTGCTAGGCTTTGCCTTGGCCATCGGCGCGCTTGGCCTGGCTTTGCTGCTGATGTTTACCAACCCGCTGACTGCGGCGCTGACTTTTATCTCGCTGATCGGCTACGCGGTGATCTATACCCTGTTCCTCAAACGGGCGACGCCGCAGAACATCGTGATCGGCGGCGCGGCCGGCGCGGCCCCGCCGCTGCTCGGCTGGACGGCGGTGACCGGTCAGATCGATTCGGGCGCGCTGCTGCTGTTTTTGATCATCTACATCTGGACCCCTCCGCATTTCTGGGCGCTGGCGATCCATCGCCGCCGCGATTATGCCGATGCCGATATCCCCATGTTGCCGGTGACGCACGGCGTCGCTTTCACCCGGCTACACATCCTGCTGTATACCATTCTGCTGTTTCTGGTCACGTTGCTACCCTTCCTGACCGGCATGAGCGGCTGGATTTATCTGGCTGGCGCCGTCCTGCTGGGTATCCGCTTTCTCAGTTATGCGACCTGCTTGTTCACGACTGGCGACGACCGGCTCGCCCTGCCGATGTTTGGATTTTCCATTGTTTATCTGTTCGGGCTGTTCGCCGCGCTGATGGTGGATCACTACTCCTTTCTCCTGCTCGAACGATTCTAGCGTTGTAGCAAATTCGGTTCCTTGGGAACCGGCCCGCACCGGGTCGTTATTTTTTACAATATTAGCTAATGCTGATTGAGAAAACCCTGTGGTTATTAGTAGAATAGGCCCTCGTCCAGATCCACCGGACCCGTTTCCCATCCCTAATGACAAGCATCGAAAAATACTCAAAAATTCCTTACTTGTGGCTTGCTAAGGAGGCTTGGATATGGCCCAAAGCTCAGCATTGCCGGCCGAGCAATACAACTACGACATCGTCCGCAAATTCACCATCATGGCCATGGTGTGGGCGGTGCTCGGCATGACCGTCGGCGTCTACATCGCCAGCGAACTGGCCTGGCCCTTCCTCAATTTCGATATTCCCAACCTGACGTTTGGCCGGCTGCGTCCGGTTCACACCACGCTGGTGATCTTCGGTTTCGGCGGAAGCGCGCTGTTTGCCACCTCTTACTATGTGGTCCAGCGGACTTCCCAGGCGCGGCTGGCCTTTCCTTGGCTGGCCGAGTTCACCTTCTGGGGCTGGACCGGCGGCGTGGCGCTGGGCGCGCTGAGCTACACGATGGGCATCACGCAGGGTCGCGAGTACGCGGAATTCGAATGGCCGCTGGACATCGCCATCACCCTGGTCTGGGTGTCCTACTTCGCGGTCTACGTGGAAACCCTGCGCCGCCGCAGCCAGCCGCATATCTACGTGGCCAACTGGTTCTATCTGGCGTTCATTCTGGCCGTCGCCCTGCTGCACATCTTCAACAACCTGGCGGTGCCAGTCAGCCTGACCAAGTCCTATAGCCTGTTCGCCGGCGTGCAGGACGCCATGACCCAGTGGTGGTACGGTCACAACGCGGTGGGCTTTTTCCTGACTGCGGCCTTCCTCGGCATGATGTACTACTTCGTGCCCAAGCAGGCTGGTCGGCCGGTCTATTCCTACCGCCTGTCGATCATTCACTTCTGGGCACTGATCTTTCTATACATGTGGGCCGGCGGTCACCATCTGCACTGGACCTCGTTGCCCGACTGGGTTTCAACCCTGTCGGCCACCTTCTCCATCCTGTTGTTGATGCCCTCCTGGGGCGGCATGATCAACGGCATCATGACCCTGTCGGGCGCCTGGGACAAACTGCGCTCCGACCCGATCATGCTGTTCCTGATCACCTCGCTGTCGTTCTACGGCATGTCCACCTTCGAAGGTCCACTGATGTCGTTGAAGAGCGTCAACGCTCTGTCACACTACACCGACTGGACCATCGGCCACGTGCATTCCGGCGCGCTGGGCTGGGTGGCGCTGGTCAGTTTCGGCGCCTTCTATCACCTGATCCCGCGCTTGTGGGGCGCCAGGCTGTATAGCCAGACCCTGATCTACGTCCACTTCTGGCTGGCCACTATCGGCATCGTGTTGTATATCACCTCGATGTGGGTCGCTGGCATTGGCCAGGGACTGATGCTGCGTAGCTTCGACGACTACGGCAATCTGGCCTACACCTTCATCGAGACCGTCGAATTCATGCATACACCGTATATCTGGCGGGCTTTGGGCGGCGCGTTCTTCGTCGCCGGCGTGCTGGTCATGGTCTACAACATGGTGATGACCCTGCGGGCGGCCCGGCGCGAGCAGGCGGCCATCGAGGCCAAGCTGGCCGCGAAAATGGCAAAAGCCTGAGCGCGGTAGCGGAGATAATCAGCGATGCGACACGAACATATCGAAGTCAATTCCGGCCTGATGGTTCTGCTGATCCTGCTGGTGATCAGCATCGGCGGCTTGGTGGAAATCGTCCCGCTGTTCTACATCAACGAGACGGTCGAGAAGGTGGATGGGGTGCGTCCCTACACCCCGCTGGAGATGCGCGGCCGCGACATCTACGTCCGCGAGGGCTGCTATCTATGCCATTCCCAGCAGATCCGCCCATTCCGCGACGAGTGGTTGCGCTACGGCCACTATTCATTGGCGGCGGAATCGCAGTACGACCATCCCTTCCAGTGGGGTTCCAAGCGCACCGGTCCCGATCTGGCGCGGGTGGGCGGCAAGTACTCCAACCAATGGCACGTGCAGCACTTGAAGGCGCCACGCTCGGTGGTGCCGCAATCCATCATGCCCAACTATCCCTGGCTACTGGAGACCGATCTGGATTATTCCGACTTGGCTGACAGGATGAAAGCTCTTCGGGCGACCGGAGTGCCCTACTCGCTCACCCAACAGGAATATGACGCCAATGTCAGGAGATTCGGCAAGGCCATCGCCGACCAGATGGATATCAGCCAAGCGCAGGAAAGCTTGCTGAAGCAGGCGCGTGAGAAGGATTTCGACGGTATTCCCGGCCGGATCACCGAGATGGAAGCGCTGATTGCGTACCTGCAGGTGCTGGGCACCATGGTGGATTTCACCAAGTACGACGAAGGCTACTTCACCTCGTTCCGCTAACGATCTGAACCGTGCCCCCGTCTGGGGGGCCGATGGAGCCTCTGCCCGATGTTTGACTGGCTGCTGTGGTTCACTCACATGGAGAACTCCAAGCCCTTGGCGCTGGTGCTTTTTTTCGTGGCTTTCTGTGGCATCGTGATTTACGTGTTCACGGGCGGGCAGCGCGCCAGGCGGCTGGAATCCTATAAATACATGCCGCTTGACGAGGAAGAACCCCAGCAGTCCGAACATCACGATTTCGCCCGTGGCTTGCCGCGGGCGCGGATTGAAACCCAATCCCGTAAGGTGATGGACAATGAGTGATAACTCCCCCAACGCACAACAACCATCCAGCGCGGTGCAGACGACTGGCCATGCCTGGGATGGTGACCTGCAAGAGTACAACAACCCGCTGCCCCGCTGGTGGCTATGGTCTTTTTACGCCACCGCAGTATTTTCGGTTCTGTATTGGTTTATCTATCCGTCTTGGCCGGTGGGAAATACCTGGATCAAGGGTTTCGGCACCGTGAATTACACCATGACCGATAAGGCGAGCGGCAAGGAAGAAGCGCGCGAGCATCGCTGGAACACCCGCGCCCTGTTGCTGGAAGATCTGGGCGCAGCCACCAACGACCCACAGCGCAAGGATATGTTGGCGAAAGTGCAGGCGGCCAGCTACGACCAGATCGTCAAGGATCCCAAAATGATGGAATTCGTCCGCTCGGTCGGCAAGGGCCTGTTCGGCGACAACTGCGCGGCATGCCACGGCCGTGGCGGCCAGGGCGTGGTCGGCATGTATCCGAATCTGACCGACGACGACTGGCTGTGGGGCGGCGGCATGGACAAGATCCACGAGACCCTGGTGCAGGGCCGCAAGGGTTTCATGCCCGCGTTCGGCGCGGTGCTCAAACCGGATCAGTTGGACGATGTGGCCGAGTACGTGCTGACTCTGTCGGGTGAGACGCAGCCGAGCGAAGCCGCCGAGCGCGGCCGGGCGATTTTCCAGGGCCCGGTCGGCGGCTGCTACTACTGCCATGGCGCCGATGCCAAGGGTGTTCCATCGCAGGGCGCGGCCAATCTGACCGATAAAATCTGGACGATTGCCAATGTCCCGGCACAAAAATCCGTGCAGGACAAAAAGGCGGTGATCGAGGACTTCGTGGCCAGGGGCGTAAACAATACCCGCATCATGCCGGCGTGGAAGGATCGCCTGTCCCCGACCGACATCAAGTTGCTCGCGGTTTACGTTCATCAGTTGGGCGGCGCCCGATAAGGCATCGTACCGGTTAATACACCCGTTATCGAACCTCACCCCCCACGCCGGGGGGTGAATCGTTTATGGCCCCGGTTTTTTCCGGTGTTCCGTTTTCTCATACCGTTGTGGTCCATCATATTGATGGATCGCAATGACGCTGGACTTCAGAGACGGCCAACATCGCAGTTTGCGCCGTTTCAACCGTTAGTTGGGTGGACCATGTCCGAAGAGAGCATCCCGCTTTATCAAAAACGTATTCAAATCTATCCGCGCTCCGTCAAGGGTCGCTTCCGCACTCTCAAGACCGGGATTCTGTCTCTGGCGTATGTCGTTTATTACCTGCTGCCCTGGGTGCGCTGGGAACGGCCGAACGCGCCGAATCAGGCGGTGTTGTACGATTTACCGGGGCGGCATTTCTACATTTTCGATCTGACCATCCAAGTGCAGGACATTTTTTGGCTGGCCGGAGTGTTGATCATTTTCGCGATCCTGCTGTTTTTTGTGACCGGCATCGCCGGCCGGGTTTGGTGCGGCTATTTCTGTTTTCAGACCCTGTGGACCGATTTGTTCATGATGGTCGAACAATGGGTGCAGGGCGAGCGCCCGGCGCGGATACGGCTGGACAAGGGACCGTGGAACCGTGAAAAGCTGGTCAAGAAGGGCGGCACCTACGGTCTGTGGCTGCTGATTGCGTTCTGGACCGGTTTGACCTTTACCATGTACTGGGTCGATGCGCCGACGCTGGTGGTCGACGTATTGTTGGGACGCGCGCCCTACGCGGCCTATTTCACCACCTTCTTCCTGGCGGCGACCACCTTCGTCATGGCCGGGCTGGCGCGCGAGCAGGTGTGTACCTACATGTGTCCCTACGCGCGATTTCAGAGCGCCATGTTCGATCACGATACGCTGGTCGTCTCCTACGACGAACGACGGGGCGAGGGCGCCCAGGGTCGGACCAAGCTGGGCAAGGGTCTGAAAACCCGCGAGGAGCGGCAGGCGCGCGGCGTGGGCGATTGCATCGATTGCGGTTACTGCGTTCAGGTCTGTCCCGTGGGTATCGATATTCGCAAGGGATTGCAATATCAATGTATTTCCTGCGCGCTATGCGTCGACGCCTGCGACACCATCATGGACAATCTGAAATGGCCGCGTGGCCTGGTGCTCTATACCTCCGAGCATGCGCTGAACGGCGAAAAGACGCGCCTGCTCAAACCCAAGACCATCGGTTACGGTGTGATCCTGACGACGGCGACCACCCTGCTGATCTGGAGCGTGCTCACTCGCGCGCCCTACACCGGAACGGTGGAGCAAATCCGCCAGCCGCTGTACACCCAGTTGTCGGATGGCGGTATTCGCAACAACTACGAGATCAAACTGAATAACAAACTGACGGCGCCGATGACCGTCGGCATCCGCATCGAAGGGCTGGCCGGCGCGAGCCTGAACATGGACGGCATGGAGCGGATTGATCTGGATCCGCAGGAACGCATCAAGTTGCTGGCGCGGGTCCAGATCCCGCCCGTCGGGGGGAACGGTCCGCCCGGCGACCGGGTGACCTTCATCATCGAGCCACTGGCGGGCGTGCAGGCCGCACCCATCCGGCGGCAAGTACCGTTTTATATCCCGGAAGGTGGTCGATGACCGATCTGCTGTTTAGCCTCGCGGCCGGTGCGCTGTTGATCGTGCTCGCCAACCTTGGCTTGGTTCGTTTTGCGCGCTGGAGTGCAAGACAGGCCGCCGCCGCGGTGGCGCTGGCGACGGTGGGCCTGTACGTGCCCTACGGCATCATTCGCTGGCCGGGCGGCGATGTGTTCGCGATCCATCTGGGGATTTATCTGCTGGGCTCCCTGGCCTGCGGAATGCTGTTCGGCGCCCGCGCCGGCGGCCGAAGTCTGCATTGGGGACCGGCGGCCATCAGCGGGTTCTTCGTTTTCGTGGCGGTGTTGGGCGCGGTGTTCGTCTCGGTCGCCGAACGTGGGCTCAATCCCACGCTCTGGGGCTGGCTGTTTCCCGAGCCCAGCGACCGGCGCGAGGTAACCTCGATGTTTCCCGGGGTGATCGCACGCGATTTTCATAAGAAGGAAGCGTTGTACAACCAGTACTTGCAGCAAGTCGAGCGCCAGCGGCAGCGCGGCTGGCAGATCCGCAAGGGCTGGCTGAACGAGCCGGTCGCCGGCCAACCCGCCCGGTTCCGGGCCACGGTGCAGACCCGCGAGGGCGAACCGGTCACCGGCGCGGCCGTGGCCGGGCAGTTTCTACGACCTTCCACCAGCACGCTGGACGTGGATTTCAACCTGACCGAAACCGCGCCGGGCGTCTATGAATCACCCGTGAGCTTGCCGGTCGCTGGCCACTGGAATTTGGTATTGCAAATCCGCAAAGGGGAGGAGTTGCACGAAATCCAGGCCAGCACTCAGGTGCCGGATCGCTAGCCCGGCCGCGCCGACCCGCGTCGCTCATCCGCTTTGCCTTGTGGCTACCCGATGTCTGTCGTAACCGCCGAGTCGCGTGCGCCAGCCCGCTCCACCGGAATCGAAACCGCCTGTTTCCACTGCGGCTTGCCGGCGCCGTCGGGCACGAATTACGCGGTGGTGATCGATGGCCAGCGCCAGCCGATGTGCTGCCACGGTTGCGCGGCGGTGGCGGAGGCCATCGTGGCCGCTGGCCTGACCGACTTCTACCGCCATCGCACCACGCCTTCGCGCCGGCCGGAAGATTTGATTCCGGAGCCGCTGCGCGGGCTGGAACTGTACGACCGGCCGGACTTGCAGAAAAGCTTCGTCCACGCCGACGGCGAGCATGCGCGCGAGGCCGCGCTGATTCTGGAAGGCATCGTCTGCGCCGCCTGCGTCTGGCTCAACGAGCGGCATGTCAACGCCTTGCCCGGCGTACTGGAATTTCGGGTTAATTATTCCACCCACCGCGCCCGGCTTTGCTGGGACGAGCGCCAGATCAAGCTCAGCCAGGTGCTGGCCGCTGTCGCCGCCATCGGCTATATCGCCCATCCCTTCGATCCCAGCCGGCAGGAGGCCTTGCAGAAACGCGAGCGCGCCGTGGCCCTGCGGCGACTGGCGGTGGCCGGGCTGGGTTCGATGCAGGTGATGATGCTGGCGGTGGGCCTGTACGTCGGCGAATACCAGGGGATGGAAGTCTGGATTCGCGATTTTCTCCGCTGGATTTGTCTGGTCCTGGCCGTGCCGGTGGTGACCTACTCCGCGCAGCCGTTTTTCAGCGCCGCCTGGCGCGATCTACGCCGCCGCCGGCTCGGCATGGATGTGCCCGTCTCGCTGGCGGTGTTGGCCGCTTTCCTTGCCAGCATTTGGCACACCTGGCGAGGCAACGGCGAGGTCTATTACGATTCGGTGACGATGTTCGTGTTCTTTTTACTGGCCGGCCGGTTTCTGGAAATGACTGCCCGCCACCGGGCGGGACAGATTTCCGAGGCGTTGGTGCGGATGTTGCCGGCCGCCGCCACCCGACTGGATGCGGCCGGGGTCGAGCGGGTGGTGCCGGTCGCGGAACTGGCGCCTGGAGACCGGGTGCTGGTGCGGCCGGGCGAAACCATTCCGGCCGACGGGCGAGTGGAGGAGGGGGCCAGCAGCGTGGACGAATCGCTGTTGACCGGCGAGAGTCTGCCGTTGCCCCGCCAGCGCGGTGAAGCGCTGATCGGCGGCGCGCTCAACGTGGAAAGCCCGCTGGTGATGCGGGTCGACAAGGTCGGCGCCGAGACTGTGCTGTCGGCCATCGTCCGCTTGCTGGATCGCGCCCAGAGCGAAAAACCGCGACTGGCGCTGCTGGCCGATCGCATCGCGGCCTGGTTCGTCGCCGCGCTGCTGGGGGTGGCGGCGACGGTGTGGCTGGCTTGGTGGGCCCTGAGCGATTTCGATACCGCGTTTCGCATTACCCTGGCGGTGCTGGTGGTAACCTGTCCCTGCGCCCTGTCGCTGGCCACCCCGACCGCCATCGTGGCCGCGACCGGCGCATTAACCCGGCTGGGCGTGCTGACCACGCGCGGGCATGCGCTGGAAACGCTGGCGCGAGTGACGGCGGTGATTTTCGACAAGACCGGCACCCTGACTTACGGCCGGCCGCGGGTCGCGGCGGTGGAACCGGAAAGCGGCTTGGAGGCGCGGCGCTGTCTGGCGCTGGCGGCGGCGCTGGAGCGCGGTTCCGAACACCCGGTCGGCCGCGCGCTGGCGGAAGCGGCCGGGGCTGCGGTTCCGACGGCCACGGAGCTGCGCAACAGTCCGGGCGACGGGGTCGAGGGCTGGATCGAGGGCCGCTGCTATCGGGTGGGTCGTGCCGGGTTCGCCGCCGGATCGAGCGGCGCGGCGGTCGCCGGGCGTGCCGATCTCGACGTCGCCAGCACTTGGGTGGCGCTGGGTGACGATTCGGGGCTGTTGGCCTGGTTCCAGTTGACCGATACGCTGCGGCCCGGCGCGGCGGAGGCGGTGGCGGGCTTGCAAGCGCGCGGGTTGCGGGTATTGCTGCTGAGCGGCGACCGACCGGAGGCCGTAGCCCACGTCGCCCGTGAGGCTGGCATCGCCGAGGCGGCGGGTGGACTTTCCCCTCGGGACAAACTGGAGCGGCTGCGGGAGTTGCAACGTCAGGGCGCGGTGGTGGCGATGGTGGGCGACGGCGTCAACGATGCCCCGGTGTTGGCGGCGGCCCAGGTGTCGCTGGCGATGGGCGGCGGCACGCAACTGGCTCACGCCACGGCGGATATGATTCTGCTGTCGGAACGACTCGAACATCTGGTGCGCGGCGTGGACACGGCGCGGCGGACCCTGACGGTCATGCGGGAGAATTTCGCTTGGGCGATCGGGTACAATCTGATTGCACTGCCGCTGGCGGCTGGCGGCTGGCTGACACCCTGGATGTCGGCGCTCGGCATGTCGTTCAGTTCGCTGCTGGTGGTGGTCAACGCGCTGCGGCTCCGGCAAGCCCGAGAGAGGTAATGGCGTCATGCGAATTCTGTATCTGTTGATTCCGATGGCGCTTGGGGTGATCGGGGTGGCGTTGTGGGCCTTTTTGTGGGCGGTTCGGACCGGGCAGTTCGACGATCTGGAAGGGCCGGCCCACCGCATCCTGATGGATGACGACGACCCGCGCATTCCCCGGTACGGTCGGCGGCAGGATGATGATAAATCCTTGAATGATAGAGGGGATTGATTTAGCCTTTCCTTATAAACCGCAAGGAGAACAACGATGTTTACCTTCCAGAACTTCCCGCTCGTCATCATCATCGCGCTGCTGATCGCCGCATGGCTGAGCTTTCTGTCGGTCGTGCCCTGGAACAGTTTGTTCTAACTCTTTTTTCGCGATTTCCCCCGGCGACGCGCCGCGCGAACCGTTCGGAAACCTGCAAAACCGCCGCCTTTCTCCTCGCCGGGCAAGGCGGCTTTTCGTTGCGGCATCGAGAGCGATAATGGGGCGACAGGCGGCTGAACCATGACGGATACGGAACTCGAACAGGCGCTGCTGGCGGTTCTGGCGGATGGCGCGGCGCACACCGAACAAGAACTTGTCGAGCGTTTGCCAGTGGAACGGGCAACACTGGCGCAAGCGGCGCGGGCCTTGCGAGATTTAGGGTTGGAACTGCAAGTGTCACCGGACGGCAACCACCGCCTGACGGAACCGCTGGAGCTGCTCGACCGCCAGCGGATCGCCGCCGGTTTGAGCGAGGGCGCCCGGTTTCGGTTAAGCCGGCTGGAGGTGTATCCACTGCTGGATTCCACCAACACCTATTTGCTGGCCAAGGCATGCGAGGAATGGCCGAGCGGCGCGGTTTGTCTGGCGGAGCGGCAGGAAGCAGGGCGGGGCCGCAAGGGGCGTTCCTGGCTGTCGCCGTTCGGCGCCGGGCTGTTCCTCTCGCTGCTGTGGCGGTTTGACGGGCAGCCGGCGGCGCTGAGCGGTCTGAGTCTGGCGACCGGCATCGCCGTGGCGCGGACCCTGCGAGCGCTGGGCGCGGCGGACATCGGGCTGAAGTGGCCGAACGATGTACTGTGGCGGGAACGCAAGCTGGGCGGGATTCTGCTGGAATCCGGCTCTAGCGCGGGAACTTTGCACGTCGCGGCCGGCATCGGCTTGAACGTGGCTCTGCCGCGGCGGGCGGCGCTGGCCATCGATCAACCCTGGGTCGATTTGCGGGAGATTCTGGGCGTGGACGGGGTGTCCCGCAATTACTTGGCCGCGCTGTTGATCAATGAATTGGTGGAGATTTTTGGCCGGTTCGAGCAGGGCGGCTTTATCGGTCTAGTCGAGGAGTGGGCGAGCTTCGATCTGGCCACCGGTCGCCGGGTGCGGCTGCACTTGCCGAACGCCGCCGTGACCGGCATCGTCCGCGGGGTGGACCCAAGTGGCGCGCTATTGCTGGAAAGCGCGGACGGTCGGGTGAAGGCCTATCTGGGCGGAGAGATCAGCTTGAGGTTCGAACCGTGATTCTGCTGGCGGATGTCGGCAACAGCCGGATCAAGTGGGTGAGTTGCGAGCGGGGCGAATTCCTGGCGCGCGGTCAGGCCAGTCGCGGCGAGGACAGTTGGCCTGGACTCGCGACGCGGTTGTGGGCGGCTTTGCCGCGACCGGCGCGAGTGCTGATCGTGAGCGTCGCCGGACCCGAAGCCCGCGCCGGTTTGGCGGAATGGGTCGGGCAATGTTGGGGAATTGAGGTGGAGTTCGCGGTCTCGACGGCAGCGGCTTGCGGCATTCGCAATTCCTACGCCGAACCGGAACGGATGGGCGCGGATCGCTGGGTGGCGATGATCGCCGCGCGGGCGCTGACCGATCGGACCTGTTGCGTGGTGGATTGCGGCACGGCGGTCACCATCGATGCCCTGGCGGCGGATGGCCGGCATTTGGGCGGGGTGATTATTCCGGGAATGCGGCTGATGCGCGAGGCGCTGTATCGGGAAACCCGGCAGATTCCTCCAGAGACGGGAGAGGCGCGGTTGTTCGGTCAGAGTACCCGTGACTGTGTTTGGGGTGGAGCGATGTATACGGTCGCCTCGGCGATCGACGGCATCACCGGGCGGATGCTCGCCGATCACGGTTCCGGCCCGCGCCTGTTGACCGGTGGCGATGCTGGAAGTGTATTGCCCTACCTGCAAGCGGAATACCGGCTGGAACCGGATTTGATCTTCACCGGGCTGCGGATCATCGCCGGGCGGGTGTGAACTTGAGCGGTGGGTCATGGACGGTCCCCGGTGGCGAGCACAAAGCCTCGCGTTGTCCGCGCCCTCTTGCCCTCCTGCACGCCCATCTGGTGGTTGGCCGACAAGGGACAACGCCGCCGCATCGCTCACCTGCTCGAGCGCAATCCGGGTTCTCCCTCGGATCGGGGGTTGGGATCAACTTCACCCTGCCCAAAACCGACCTGGCGCGGTTACCCCTCAGCGTATCACCTTCAAAAACTGTCCGAAGTCTTGACCTGACATGCACTCTGATAAATTGAAGCAACTGGCCAGCCAAGTCTTGACCATCGAGGCCCAGGCCGTTTCCCAACTGACCGCCCGCATTGATGATCGCTTCGTCCGTGCCTGCGATCTCATGCTCCACTGCCAAGCCCGGATCGTAGTGCTCGGTATCGGTAAATCCGGCCACATCGGCGGCAAAATCGCGGCGACGCTGGCCAGCACCGGCAGCCCGGCCTTCTTCGTCCATCCGGCCGAAGCCAGCCACGGCGACATGGGCATGATCACCGCCCAGGATGTAGTGCTGGCGCTGTCCAATTCCGGTGAAACCGACGAAATTCTGACCCTGCTGCCCCTGCTCAAGCGGCTGGGCGCACCGCTAATCGCCCTGACCGGCAATCCCGATTCGACCCTGGCGAACAATGCGGATGTGCACATCGACGTCAGCGTTTCCCAGGAAGCCTGCCCGCTCGGGTTGGCGCCGACCTCCAGCACCACCGCCACGCTGGCCATGGGCGACGCCTTGGCGGTGGCGCTGCTGGAGGCGCGCGGCTTCACCGCCGAGGACTTTGCCCGTTCCCACCCCGGCGGCCGGTTGGGTCGCCGTCTGCTGTTGCTGACCGACGACGTGATGCACACCGGTGCGCGGATGCCGCGCAGCGCACCCGACGACCTGCTAAAAGACGCCCTGTTGGAAATGAGCCGCAAGGGTCTGGGCACGACCGTGGTGGTGGATGGCGAGGAGCGAGTGCTGGGGGTGTTCACCGACGGCGACCTGCGCCGGGCACTGGACCGGCAGGTGGACGTGCATACCGCACGGGTCGCCGAAGTAATGATCCGTGACTGCAAGACCATCGCGCCCGGCGCTCTGGCCGCCGAGGCGCTGCGGATGATGCAACAGTACAAGATCAACGCCCTGCCGGTGGTAAACTCCGCCGGGAAGCTGGCCGGCATCCTCAACATGCACGATCTGTTGCGCGCCGGCGTGTTGTAATCTCCATCCGGCGGAAGATCGATCATGCGCGATATCCTGAGCAAGGCCACCCAGATTCAGTTGGTCATCTTCGATGTGGACGGCGTGTTGACCGACGGCCACCTGTATCTGGGTAACGACGGCAACGAATACAAGGCCTTCCATATCCGCGATGGCCACGGCATCAAGATGTTGCTTGAGACCGGTGTGGAGGTCGCCATCATCTCTGGCCGCCACGCCGCTTCGGTGGAGCGGCGCATGACCGATCTGGGCATCCGCCATGCCTATTTGGGCGTGCAGGATAAACTGGCGGCGTTCGACAGCCTGCGGGCGCGGTTGGGGGTGGACGCGGAGCAGGTGGCCTACGTGGGCGACGATTTGATCGATCTGCCGGTGATGACTCGGGTTGGCCTGGCCATCGCGGTGCAGGACGCCGATCCCTTCGTCAAGCAGCACGCTCACTGGCAAACGCCCAGTTGCGGGGGACGCGGCGCGGCGCGCGATGTCTGCGAGCTTCTACTGGAAGCACGCGGCCAACTGACGGCCCTGCGCGGCCGTTACCTATAAGGCGGCTGTCGGGTGAAAGGGGAGGGCGGGGCGGCGCGCGGCGGCTTTACGGTACGCGGCGGTCTGTACATGGCCGGTCTGGCGCTGCTGACCAGCTTGAGTTACGGTCTGTTGCGTTGGGTGGAATCCTCGTTGCGCGAGCCGGTTCCGGTCGAAAGCCAGGAGCCGGTGCTGGTAATCCAGCGGTTTCGGGCGGTGCGGATGACGCTCGCCGGCTTGCGGGAGTATGTGGTCGAAGCCCCTTTATTGAGGCAATTACCGGGCCAGCTCGGTGTCCAGATCGAACAGCCGCGAATGGACTGGTACCAACCGGATGGCCAGACCCGCGAATGGCGGTTGCGGTCCGCGCAGGGCTGGATCGCTTCCGACCAGAAACAAATCCGGCTGGAAGGCGAGGTGGTAATGACTCGCACCGCCGAGAGCGGCCAGTTGCCGGTCACCCTCACCACCCGCGACGTGCTGGTGCGGCCCGACATCCGCACCGCTGAAACCGCCGCGCCAGCGCGGGCGGTGACGCCGGGCGGCGAGTTGCGGGCCATCGGCGTGCGCGCCTATCTGAATCAGGAGCGGCTGGAACTGCTTTCCGAAGTACGAGGTGTCTATGAACCCCCCAAGCCATAAACTCGGGCTGGCGCTGGCGCTGGCGCTGGCGGCGCCCTTGGCCGTCGCCCTGCCGGAAGAC
>JAPUDV010000092.1:24923-58464 GCA_027492875.1 Candidatus Competibacteraceae bacterium
GCTGGCGCTGGCGCTGGCGCTGGCGGCGCCCTTGGCCGTCGCCCTGCCGGAAGACCGCGAGCAGCCGATTCATCTCGAAGCCAGTCGCGGTCAATTGGATCAAAAGACCGGCGTGAGCGTCTACGAGGGCAACGTGGTGATCAGCCAGGGTTCGATGCGCTTGACCGCCGACACCGCCACCATCCACGTCAAGGACAGCAGTTTCGAGCGGATGGAAGCGGTGGGAAACCCCGTCAACCTGCGCTACAGGCCGGCGGCCGACAAGCCGGAAATCCTGGGGACCAGCCAGCGGGTCGAATACAACGTCGGCAGCGCCAAGGTGGTCATGAGCGGCGACGCCCGGCTGGTGCAGGGACAGGATGTATTTACCGGTGATCGAGTGGAATACGATCTCAAGGGCGATGTGGTACGGGCGCGCGGCGCCGGCGCGAACGGTCGCATTCAGTTCACCATCCAGCCGCGCGGGCAAAGCGCGCTCCCCGCCGCCAAGAAGCCCTGACCATGGCCCAGTTGATCGCCAAGGAAGTCGTCAAGCGCTACCGCAAGCGGGTGGTGGTGGACGCTGCCTCGCTGACGGTCGCCAGCGGCGAGGTGGTTGGCCTGCTGGGGCCGAACGGCGCGGGCAAGACCACCACCTTCTACATGATGGTCGGGCTGATTCATTGCGACGAAGGGCGGGTGTTGCTGGACGACCGCGATCTGACTCACCTGCCGATGCACGCGCGGGCGCGGCTGGGGGTTGGCTACCTGCCGCAGGAACCGTCGATCTTCCGGCGGTTGACGGTGCTGCAAAACGTGATGGCGATTCTGGAAACCCGCCCGGATCTGACCAAGGCCGAGCGCCGGCCACTGGCCGAGGATCTACTGCACGAACTGCATGTCGGCCATCTGTACGACAGCCCCGGCATCAGCCTGTCGGGCGGCGAGCGCCGGCGGGTGGAAATCGCCCGGGCGCTGGCGGCTCGGCCGGCGTTTATGCTACTGGACGAACCGTTCGCCGGAGTCGATCCCTTGTCGGTACTGGATATCCAGCGAATCATCGGCCACTTGTGCGAACGCCGGATCGGCGTGCTGATCACCGATCACAACGTCCGGGAGACCTTGGGGATTTGCGACCGTGCCTACATTCTCAACGAGGGCCGGGTGATCGCCGAGGGCGACCCCGGCGCGATTCTCGCCGACCAGCAGGTCCGTCAGGTTTATCTGGGTGAATCGTTCCAGCTTTAAACCCGGCGGGCGCCGGCCGGCAAACGTCCGCCGCGCTAGCCACTCTAGCCGAAAACCCGCTAGGATTATAGGTAGGTTAAGTGAAGTGGCTTGGTGCAGGCTTGAATGGTTATGAGACAGTCATTACAGCTACGCCTGGGTCAGCAACTGACCATGACCCCCCAATTGCAGCAGGCAATCCGCCTTTTGCAGTTGTCCAGCCTGGACTTGCAGGTGGAGGTGCAAGCGGTCCTCGATTCCAACTTGATGCTGGAGCAGGCCGACGAGCCGCAGGATCCGCCGGCGCAGCCGGAAGCCTCGGCCGTTCGGACGGCGGACGACTCCGAGGCCGAAATCGGCGCGGTGGCCAGCACCCTGCCGGACGAGCTGCCGGTGGACAGCGCCTGGGAGGATATCTACGAGTCGTATGACGGCGCGACCAGCTATTCCCGCAGCGAGGAAGAGGAATGGGATCCCTACGAGCGCTATGCCGGCGCCGGGGAATCGTTGCGCGACTATCTGTACTGGCAGATGCGGCTGACGCCGTTCGGCGAGCGGGAACTGGCGGTCGCCACCGCCATCATCGACGCGATCGACGAATCCGGTTATTTGACCCTGCCGCTGGAGGATCTTTGCCAGGATTTGCGGGAAGGGTTCACGATGACGCCGGCCGAAGCCGAGAAGGTGTTGGGGCAGATTCAACGCTTCGACCCGCAGGGCGTCGGCGCCCGCAGCCCGGCGGAATGCCTGCTGCTGCAACTGGAAGCGCTGCCGGCCGATACTCCGTGGCTGGTCGAGGCGCGCCGCCTGGTCGAGCATCATCTGGAATTGCTGGCCGAGCGTGATTTTACGGGTCTGATGCGTCGGCTCAAGGTGACGCGCGAGGCGCTACAGGGTATCGTGAGCCTGATTCAGTCGCTGGACCCGCACCCGGGGGCCCGTCTGTCCAACGCCGCGCCGCAATACGTCGTGCCGGACGTGCTGGTTTACCGCCAGCGCAACGCCTGGCGGGTCGAACTGAACCTCGACAGCACGCCCAAACTGCGCATCAACGCCCGCTATGCGGCTCTGGCGCGGCAAAACAGCTCGAACGGCGATACGGCTTATCTAAAAAACCATTTGCAGGAGGCGCGCTGGTTTCTCAAAAGCCTGCAAAACCGCAACGAAACCCTGCTCAAGGTGGCCACCTGCATCGTCGAGCGCCAGCGGGAGTTTCTGGAGCAGGGCGACGAGTCCATGAAGCCGCTGATCCTGCGGGATGTCGCCGAGGCGCTGGGCATGCACGAATCGACCATCTCGCGGGTGACCACCCAGAAATACATGCATACGCCGCGTGGGATCTACGAACTGAAATATTTCTTTTCCAGCCATGTCGGCACCAGCGATGGCGGCGAGTGTTCGTCCACCGCCATTCGCGCCATGATCCGCAAGCTGATCCAGGTGGAAAACCCCGGCAAGCCGCTCAGCGACGATAAGATCGCCAAGCTGCTGGAGGTCGAGGGGATTCAGGTAGCCCGGCGCACGGTGGCGAAATATCGGGAAGCCATGTCCATTCCTTCTTCTTCGGATCGTAAACGCCTCGTCTGAACGGACGGGGGATACCCGCCCCGCAAGGGGCATTGCAACGGGAGTCTGGGGCGTGCCGGACGGTTCGAGCCCGCAACGGTCGAGCGGCCGCCATGGAGCGCGCGCCGGTCGACGGCTCCGACGCCCGACCCAAACAAGACCTGCCAGCCAGGAGCCATGTCATGCAAATCAAACTGAGCGGACACCATGTGGAGATCACCCAGGCGTTGCACGACTACGTGCACGACAAGCTGGAGCGCATCGAACGGCATTTCGATAATGCAACCAGCGCCCAAGTGATTCTCAGCGTCGAGAAACTGCGCCAGAAGGCCGAAGCGACGATCCATGTGGCCGGTAACGAGATCTACGCCGACGCCATCGATGAAGACATGTATGCCGCGCTCGATGCTCTGGTCGACAAGATCGACCGTCAGATCAAGAAACACAAGGAAAAACTGACGGACAAGCATCGCGGCGAAAAGGCGCGCAGCTATCCCCACCTTGAGTGAGCCTCATGGATATCACAGACCTGATTACCTCCGACCGGATCGTCTGCGACAGCGAAGTAACCAGCAAGAAAAGGGTCATCGAGGTACTGAGCGAGCTGCTCGCCACCGGTCAGCCCGATTTGGCGGTCCGGCCGATCTTCGACAGCCTGATCGGCCGGGAGCGCTTGGGGAGCACGGGTCTGGGCCATGGGGTCGCACTGCCTCATGGCCGCTTCGAGCACAGCCAGCAGGCCATCGGCGCGTTCGTCAAGCTGAAGAATGGCGTGGATTTCGACGCCATCGACCAGCAGCCCGTGGACCTGGTGTTCGGTCTGCTGGTGCCGGATCATTACACCGACGAGCATCTCAAAATTCTCGCCTATCTGGCGGAAATGTTCAGCGATCAGGCCTTTTGCCAGCAGTTGCGGGAAACCGACTCCGACCAGACGCTGTTTGCCCGGTTCCACGATTGGAAGCCGGCCGTCATGACCTTGCCATGAACCAGCCGGTGCGGGCGAAGGATGTATTCCAGGCGCTGGAGACCGTGCTGAACTTGGGCTGGGCCGGGGGCGCGTCGGGGGCGGAACACATTTTGTGGTCGACGGCCGAAGCCGGCACGCCCCTGTATGGCCGGCTGAACTGGATTCATGCGCCCCGGTTACAAATCTGCGGTCCGGAAGAAAGCGACTTTCTCGACCGGCTGGAATCGGTGGTGCGGGAAGCATTGATCCGCGATCTGCTGAAGGTTCCCACCGGCGCGGTTTTGGTGTGCGGCGGCGTCGAGCCGGCCGGGGCGCTGCGGGCCGGCGCCGAGGCGGCCGGTGTCCCGCTCTGGTCCAGTCCGGCCCCGCCCGAGGTGGTGCTGGAGCAACTCAACCACTACTGGCACAGTCTGGACGCCTCCACCGTGATTCACGGCGAATTGCTCGAAGTGTTCGGTTTGGGCGTGCTGATCACCGGCGGCAGCGGCATCGGCAAGAGCGAACTGGCCCTGGAGCTGATCAGCCGCGGCCATCGCCTGATCGCCGACGATACGCCGACCCTGACCCGGGTGGCGTCGACGGTCCTGGAAGGGACCTGCCCGCCCGCCCTGGGCGATCTACTGGAAGTGCGCGGGCTCGGTATCCTCAACATCCGCCGCATGTTTGGAGACAGCGCCATCAAGCGCAACAAGCGCATCCGGCTGATTCTCCACCTGGTCAAAATGGAGGAGATCGCACCGCCGGCCGATGCCCGACTGCATGGAATGCGGGAAAACCGGGTGATTCTGGGCGTCGGCGTGCCGACGATCACGCTGCCGATCGCGCCCGGCCGCAATCTGGCGGTGCTGGTGGAATGCGCGGTGCGCGACCACATCCTGCGGCTGGGCGGATATCACGCCGAACAGGATCTGATCGCGCGGATGGAAAAAACCATGGCGAGGGCCGTTCCGTGCGAATAATCATCGTCAGCGGTTTGTCCGGCTCCGGTAAGACCATCGCGCTGCAAACCCTGGAAGACCTGGACTACTACTGCGTCGACAACCTGCCGTTCAAGCTGATTCGACCCCTGGCCCGGGAAATCACCGCCGCCGGGGGCCACTTGCCGCCGACGGTGGCGGTGGGGGTGGACGCGCGCAATTTCATCGATGATTTGCATCAGTTTCCCGCCACGCTGGCCGAACTGCGCGCCAGCGACCTGCGGGTGGACGTGCTATTCCTGCAAGCCGACGACGAGATCCTGCTCAAGCGCTACAGTGAAACCCGGCGGCGGCATCCCCTGGATCTGGGCAGCATCCCGTTGCGGGAGGCGATTCAGCGGGAGCGGCGGCTGCTGGAGCCGATCATCGCCTGCACCGATCTGATCGTCGACACCAGCGACACCAATCTCTATCAGTTGCGCGAGCTGATTCGCGCCCGCGCGCACGATACGCCCGGCGAGGCGATGTCGCTGCTGTTCGAGTCGTTTGGGTTCAAGAACGGGGTTCCCGCCGACGCCGATTTCGTGTTCGATGTCCGCTGTCTGCCCAACCCGCACTGGGAGCCGCATCTGCGCCCCCTGACCGGCCTGGATCAAACCGTGATCGACTTTCTCGCCGGCCAACCGGAAGTGGGCGCGATGACCGCCGACATCGGCCATTTTCTGGAAGGGTGGTTGCCGCGATTCGAGCGCAGCGAGCGGAGTTACCTGACCGTCGCTATCGGGTGTACCGGCGGCCAGCACCGCTCGGTGTTCGTCGCCGAGGCGCTGGCCCGCCATTTCAGCGGACTGCGCGACTATGTCATGGTCCGCCATCGAGAACTAAAATTAACGGTGTAGCCGGATGGGTGGTCGAGGTCGGGTCATTGGGAATAGCGGGAGCGCCAGGGTGCTGAAGCGGGAAATTGTCATCGTCAACAGGCTGGGGTTGCACGCCCGCGCCGCCGCCAAGTTCGTGACCCTGGCGGCCGGATTCGAAGCCGAAATCCGGCTGTTGCGCGACGGGCGCGAAGTCAACGGCAAAAGCATCATGGGCGTCATGATGCTGGCGGCCGCGCGCGGCGCCCGATTGGAGTTGTGCGCCAGCGGTCCCGAAGCCGAACAGGCGCTCGAACATCTCGAAGATCTGGTGCGCCGCCGCTTCGACGAGAGCGAATGAGAGGGCTGCCGCATGCCGTTTTCGCTGCATGGCATCGGGGTTTCCCGGGGGTATGCGATCGGCAGGACCTACCTGCTGCAGCGCAACCAGCCGGAAATCGCCGAGTACACTATTCCGGATACCATCGTCGAGGATGAAGTTCATCGCTTTCTGAACAGTCTGGACGTGGCCAGGCAGCAACTGCGCGATATCCGGGTGCAGGTTCCCGCGACGGCGCCCGGCGATGCCGCCGCCTTCATCGACACGCATCTGCTGATGCTGGAAGACGCGACCTTTACCGAGGCGCCGATCAAGCTGATTCGCACGCGCAAGTGCAACGCCGAATGGGCGCTGAAAATCCAGCGGGACACGCTGGTCCAAGTGTTCGAGGACATGGACGATCCGTATCTGCGCACCCGCAAGGACGATGTGGACCATGTGGTGCGGCGAGTGCAGCGCGTTCTGGTGACCGAGGATCCGGCCTATCTGCACGACCCCGATTACACCGAGCTGGCGTCCAGCCGACTGGAAGGGCGCATCGTTGTCGCCGACGACCTGACTCCGGCCGACACCATCCTGATGCAGCATCAGGGCGTGCTGGCTTTCGTGACCGAATACGGCGGCCCGCTGTCCCACACCGCCATTCTGGCGCGCAGCCTGGGCATCCCGGCGGTGGTCGGCGCGCGCAACGCCCGCGCCTATTTGGGCCACGACGAACCGGTGATCGTCGATGGCCGCCAGGGCGTGATCCTGCTCGGTTTGGACGAGCGTATTCTGCGCTACTACCGCCACAAGCAGCAGGAGGAGCGCCGGCAACAGCGCGAATTGAACAAGCTCAAGGGCAAGCCGGCGATCACTCGCGACGGGCTGACGATCAGCCTGTACGCCAACATCGAACTACCGGAGGACGCGGCGGCGGTGCGGGACGTGGTGGCCGACGGGGTCGGCTTGTACCGCACCGAATTTCTGTTCATGAACCGCTCCGACGTGCCGGACGAGGAAGAACATCTGGCTTCCTACCTGCATGTGATCAAGACCCTGGAAGGCAGCCCCATCACCATCCGCACCGCCGATCTCGGCGCTGACAAGCAGGTGGACGGCGGCCGCGGCAGCGGCCCGGTCTGCACCAATCCGGCGCTCGGCTTGCGGGCGATTCGGATGTGCCTCAAGGACTTGGCAATGTTTCGCCCGCAGTTGCGCGCCATCCTGCGGGCCTCGGCGCACGGGCCAGTACGGATGATGATTCCGATGTTATCCGCCATCCAGGAGGTGTTCCAGGTGCTGCGGCTGGTGGCGGAGACCAAGCAGGAATTGCGCGACCGGGGTCTGGCCTTCGACGACAAGATGCCGGTCGGCGGCATGATCGAGGTGCCGGCGGCGGCGGTATGCGCGCCCCAATTCGCCCGCTATCTGGACTTCCTGTCGATCGGCACCAACGATCTGATCCAGTACACCTTGGCCATCGACCGGGTGGACGATGAAATCAACTATCTCTACGATCCGCTGCATCCGGCAGTGCTGATGCTGATCCGCAACACCATCCGCGCCGGCCACAAAGCCGGTATTCCGGTCAGCCTGTGCGGGGAGATGGCCGGCGATCCCCGCTACACCCGGTTGCTGCTGGGGCTGGGCCTGATCCAGTTCAGCATGCATCCCACCGCGCTGCTGGAGATCAAGCGGGTCATTCAGGGCAGCGAGGTTGCCGGGTTGACCGCTGCGGTCCACCATCTGCTGCGCGTTACCGACGCCGAGAAATACGTCGAAGCGCTTAAGAACATCGCCCAGAATTGACCCTTGGTTTCACGGAGCGCCGCCGGCCGGGCGTCACGCCACCGCGCCGTGATCATCGCGCCTTTCCCGGTCCTTGCCGGACTTGCACGATCGCTATCTAGGCGGCGGATGGACGGGTTGCCAGCCAGTCGCGGACGGCGGGGCCAGTGCCGATGGTCCACGGCTTTAGCCGCTCGACGGGCACGCGCTTGATGTCGGCCAGCTCCTCGCCGAGCGTAATGGCGCCTTGCGCCGGTACATGGAAGGCCAGGATCAACTGGTTCATTTCGAAAAACGGGTAGTAGCCGATGAAACGGGCGGTGGCGGCGTCCAGCCCCAGTTCCTCGCGCACCTCGCGCAGGACGGCGGCGTCCGGCGTTTCGCCCTTTTCCAGAAAACCGGTGATCAGCCCGTACATTTTCTCCGGCCAACTCCGGTTGCGGGCCAGGATGACCGCGCCGTCCAGTTCGACGATGGCGGCGACCACCGGCACCGGGTTGTCCCAGTGCACGTAGGCGCAGCCGGCGGCGGCGCAGCGCCGGCGGGATCGGCCACCAATATCGGCGGTTTGCAGCGGATGGCCGCATTGCGGACAGAAGTTGGCTTGCATCGCGAGTCGTCCGGTAAAGTGGGGGAAGGCGGTGCCCGCCGGGGCTCCGTCAAAAAACTGATTTCTAACTTATAATATTACCTGCGGCGGCCAATCAGTGCTGCCGTTTTGATTTTGGAAAACGGTTTGCGGAAGTTTCGCACCGGGCCGGAGCGAATTTTCCACAAGCCGGTATGCGACCACCCGAACGGATTGCCGGCAATCCGTGTTTTAGCGAACCCATAAATGAAACCACGCCATTTTCTCAGCCTGTTTGATCTGACGCCAGCGGAGTTGCGGCACGTACTGCGACGCGCCGGCGAGTTGAAGGCCCTGCATCGGCGGGGGGAGCGCCATGCGCCGTTTCCCCAAAAAGTACTGGGGATGATCTTCGAAAAGGCTTCGACCCGCACCCGAATTTCCTTCGAGGCCGGCATCGTGCAACTGGGCGGCGGCGCCATTTTTCTATCGCCGCGCGACACGCAACTGGGGCGGGGCGAGCCGATCGAGGATACCGCGCGAGTGCTGTCGAGCATGGTGGATCTGGTGATGATCCGCACCTTCGAACACGCCAAGGTGGAGCGTTTCGCCGAGTACTCCAGCGTGCCGGTGATCAACGGATTGACCGACCACAACCATCCCTGTCAGCTGCTGGCCGATATTCAGACCTTCATCGAGCAGTGCGGCGACATTTGTGGACGGACCGTGGCCTGGATCGGGGACGGCAATAATATGTGCAACAGCTACCTCAGCGCCGCCTGTCAGTTCGATTTTCAATTGCGCATCGCCGTGCCGGCCGGCTACGAGCCGGACGCGGATTTGCTCGAGCGCGCCGCCGGCCGGGTGGTGCTGCTGCGCGATCCGCTGGTCGCCGCCCGGGGCGTCGATCTGATCGCCACCGACGTATGGTCGAGCATGGGCAAGGAGGAACAGCAGCAACGGCGGTTGCGGGATTTCAGCGGCTATCAGGTCGACGCCGAGATCATGGCTCAGGCCAAGCCCGAGGCGATTTTCCTGCACTGCCTGCCTGCGCACCGGGGCGAGGAAGTGAGCGCCGAGGTGATCGACGGACCGCAAAGCCGAGTGTGGGACGAGGCCGAAAACCGCCTGCACGTCCAGAAGGCGCTGATGGAGTTTTTGCTGTCGGGCGAGGAAATCGCCTGAGTGGGCTTGGAACGGGGAAGCCGTGGTTTCGCGCTTGGCCCGCCGAAGGCGCGGGAGGGGTGTCCGCCGACATAGCCGGACGCTATAAGCTTGCGCCGAAGCTGTCTGGCGAAGGCGCGGGTGAATCTGCTAGATTAGCGGCTGCTAATGGTCATTGCTTCGTGCCTTCTTGCGTGCCCACCCTGTTCCCGCCGATACCGCCTTTCGGGTCGCTCCTGCAACCGCAGGCGTTTTTTACGGTCTTTTCTCCGGGTTCGCGGGCTTTTTTCACACCGCCCAAAACCTTACTGTCCGGACGTCGCGCGCCATGAAAGAATATGCGCTGATTTTGATCGGGACGATCCTGGTCAACAATTTCGTGCTGGTAAAATTCCTGGGGCTGTGCCCCTTCATGGGGGTTTCCCGCAAGCTGGAAACCGCCATGGGCATGGGGTTGGCGACCACTTTCGTGCTGACGCTGTCGGCCATTTGCGCTTATCTGACCGACGAGTATCTGTTGGCGCCGCTGGGTCTGGAGTACCTGCGCACCATCGCCTTTATCCTGGTGATCGCGGTGGTGGTGCAGTTCACCGAAATGGTGGTGCACAAGACCAGCCCCTTGCTGTACCAGGTATTGGGGATCTATCTGCCGCTGATCACCACTAACTGCGCGGTGCTGGGCGTGGCGCTGCTCAACGTGCAGACCCGGCACGGCTTCGTCGAGTCGGGCTTGTACGGCTTCGGCGCGGCGGTCGGTTTCTCGCTGGTGATGGTGCTGTTCGCGGCCATGCGCGAGCGCATCGCGGTGGCGGATGTGCCGGTACCGTTTCGCGGGGCAGCCATCGCCCTGGTGACCGCCGGGCTGATGTCGCTGGCGTTCATGGGGTTTTCCGGGCTGGCCAGAGGTTAAGGCGATGGGTGTGGCGATTGTGGTGCTGAGCGTCTTGGCGGGGGTTTCGGGCCTGCTGCTGGGATTTGCCGCCGTGCGCTTCAAGGTCGAAGGCGATCCCATCGTGGACAAGATCGACGCCATCCTGCCGCAGACCCAGTGCGGTCAGTGCGGTTACGCCGGGTGTCGGCCCTATGCCGAGGCTATCGCCGCCGGCGAGGCGGACATCAACCAGTGTCCGCCGGGCGGCGAGAACGGCATCGTCGCCCTGGCCGAACTGCTGGGCCGCGATCCCAAGCCGCTCAATCCGGATAATGGGATTGAGAAACCGAAAAGGGTCGCGGTCATCGACGAGCAAAATTGCATCGGCTGTACGCTGTGCATCCAGGCCTGCCCGGTGGACGCCATTCTCGGTGCGGCCAAGCACATGCACACGGTCATCGACCGGGAGTGCACCGGTTGCGAGCTGTGTCTGGCGCCGTGTCCGGTGGATTGCATCGACATGGTTCCGGTCGGGCAAACCATTACAAACTGGAAGTGGGCCTATCCCAGTCCCGTCTCCGAGGCCCGCCAACCGGCGGACCGGGCCGCCGCATGAACAGCTTGTTTCCGTTCCACGGCGGGCTCAAGACCGTCCGCCATAAAGCCGAATCCAACCAGCGGCCCATCGCATCCGGGATATTGCCGAAACGGCTCGTGGTGCCATTGCACCAGCACATCGGCGCCATCGCCAAACCCCTGGTCCAGCCCGGCGACCGGGTGTTGAAAGGTCAACGGATCGGCCAGGCCGATGGTTACATCAGCGCCGCCGTGCATGCGCCGACTTCCGGAGTGGTGACTGCGGTGGATCAGCAAGCCGTGCCGCATCCTTCCGGTCTGACGGATCTGTGCGTAAGCATCGAAGCGGACGGCGAGAATCGCTGGATCGAGCGAGAACCGGTGGATTACCGCCGGTTGCACCCGAGCGATCTGCGCAACCTCGCGCGCAGCGCGGGGGTGGTCGGGCTGGGTGGCGCGGGTTTTCCAAGCGCGGTCAAGCTGAACCTCAGCGGCCATTGCGAGCGGTTGGAGCAGCTGATTCTGAACGGCGCCGAGTGCGAGCCGTGGATGACCTGCGACGATATGATCATGCGCGAGCGGGCGGATGAAATCGTCGCCGGCATTCATATCCTGGCGCACCTGCTGGAGCCGCGCGACGTACTGATTGGTATAGAGGATGACAAGCCGGAAGCCATCGCCGCCATGACCGTGGCCTGCGCCGGGACCGGCTACCAGGTGCGGCCGGTGCCGACCCATTATCCCAGCGGTGGCGTCAAGCAACTCACCAAGCTGCTCACCAACAAGGAAGCGCCGCTTAACGGGCGCTCGACGGACATCGGCGTGCAGTGCTTCAACGTCGCCACCGCCTACACGCTTCACCGGGCCATCAATTTCGGGGAGCCGGTGATTTCCCGCATCGTGACCGTGACCGGTCGGGTAGCCCAGCCGCAGAACATCGATGCCTTGCTGGGCACCGCGTTCGCGGACCTCGTCGCCCAATGCGGCGGTTATCGGGATAGAGTCGAGCGACTGATCATGGGCGGGCCGATGATGGGCTTTGCCCTGCACGGTGACGAGGTGCCGGTGACCAAGGCCACCAACTGCATTCTCGCCGCCAGCGCCGAGGAGTTGGCGCCCGAACAGCCAGCGATGCCCTGCATCCGCTGTGGGGCCTGCGCCGAGGTCTGTCCGGCCGACCTGCTGCCGCAGCAGTTGTACTGGCACGCCCGCGCCAGGGAGTTCGACAAGGCCCAGGACTATCACCTGTTCAGTTGCATCGAATGCGGCTGTTGCAGCACCGTTTGCCCCAGCCATATCCCGCTGGTGCAATTCTACCGCTACGCCAAGAACGAAATCTGGGCGCAGGAAAAAGAGAAGCAAAAAGCCGAATTGGCCCGGCAGCGATATCAGGCCCGGCTGGAGCGGCTGGAACGCGAACAGAAGGAACGGGAAGCCAAGCTGCGCCAAAAGGCGCCGCCGCGTCCCGCCCCGGTAGCCGAGGCGAGCGAGGCGGACCAGTTGCCCATCGAGGCGGCGGTTGCCCGCGCTCGGCCGGATCGGGCCACCGCGCCGGCGGATGCACCAAAGCCGCCGGTCGTGGTCGCCGCCGATAGCGCCGGACAGGACGGCTGAATAGCGATGCGTTTTAGAATCGCGACTTCTCCCCACATTCTGCGCGATACCAGCGTCGGCCAGGTGATGTGTCGAGTGTTGTACGCAATGACGCCCGGCGTCGTGGCGCTGGCCTGGTTCTTCGGCTGGGGCGTGCTGGTCAATTTGGCGCTGGCCACGGTGGTGGCGCTGACGGCCGAAACGCTGGTGCTGGTGGCGCGCGGCAAGCCGCTGGCCTTGCATCTGAGCGACTTTAGCGCCGTGGTCACTGCCTGGCTGCTGGCGGCGGCGCTGCCGTCGCTGGCGCCGTGGTGGCTGACGGTCTTGGGCGTCGCCTTTGCCATCGTGGTCGCCAAGCACCTCTACGGCGGCCTGGGCTATAACCCCTTCAATCCGGCCATGGTCGGCTACGTGGTGCTGCTGATCTCGTTTCCGCGCGAGATGAGCACCTGGCTGATTCCTCACGGGATCGGGCAGGCGCACGCACTGAGCCTGCCGGATACGCTGGAGATCATTTTCGGCGGTGCGGGGCGCCTGGTCGCGGACGGACTGACCGGCGCGACTCCGCTCGATCTGTTGCGCACCCAACTGGGCCTGGGTTTGACGGTGACCGAGATCCGCAACAGCCCGGTGTTCGGGATCGTGTCCGGCGGCGGCTGGGAATGGGCGGCGCTGGGTTTTCTGGCTGGCGGGCTGTGGCTGGTCTATACCCGTGCCGCCGACTGGCGGATTCCAGCCGGGATGCTGGGCGGGCTGGCGACGATCGCCACCGTGTTCTACCTGGTTGACCCTCAACACTACGCACCACCCTGGTTTCACGTCTGGAGCGGTGCGGCGATCTTCGGCGCCTTCTTTATCGCCACCGACCCGGTCACGGCCAGCACCACGCCGCGCGGCCGGCTGATTTACGGGGCCGGGATCGGCGTGCTGATCTACGTCATCCGGACGTTCGGCGGTTATCCCGACGGGGTGGCGTTTTCCGTGTTGCTGATGAATATCGTCGCGCCCACCATCGATCTGTATACCCAACCTCGGGTGTTTGGAGCGCGAGGCGGATGAAAACCGTCGCGCGCAGCATGGGGATCGCCGCCCTGATCCTGACTGGCTTCGCCGTGGTCGGCACCGGCTTGGTCGCCGTGACCCACAACGGTACCAAGGATATCATCGCCGAAGCCAACCGGGCGGCGCTGGAAGCGAGCCTGAACCGGCTGGTGCCGGCCGAGCGCTACGACAACCGCGTGATCGATGATCGTATCGAGGTGGTGGCGCCGGAGTGGTTGGGCACCGACCAGTCGGTGACCGTCTACCGGGCGCGCCGCAATGGCCAGCCGGTGGCGCTGTTCGCCACGCCCACCGCGCCGGACGGGTACAGCGGACCGATTCAACTGCTAATCGGCGTGTATGCCGACGGGACCCTGGCCGGGGTGCGGGTGCTGGCGCACAAGGAAACGCCCGGCTTGGGCGACGCCATCGACGAGCGGCGCTCGCCGTGGATTCTGGCGTTTACCGGTCGCTCGCTGACCGACCCAATGCCGGAACAATGGAAGGTCAAAAAGGATGGGGGCGCGTTCGACCAGTTCACCGGCGCGACCATTACCCCACGCGCGGTGGTTAAAGCCACCCATAAGTTTCTGGAGTACGTCCAAGCTCACCGCGAGCAACTGTTCGCCCCGGCGGTCGGGGTGAAAACGGTCGGCCCGTCTCCTCGTCCCTGAAAGAGTCGAGGGCGCGGGGAGCGATCTATGCGAAAGGAGCCATCATGAGCGAAACGAGCTATGGGAAGATTCTCAAGGATGGCGTGTGGACCCAGAACACGGGTTTCGTGGCGCTGCTGGGCTTATGCCCGCTGCTGGCAGTGTCGAACTCGGTGGTCAACGGGTTGGGGCTTGGCCTGGCGACCACGCTGGTGCTGCTGACCTCCAACGTGGCGGTGTCGCTGATCCGCACTCTGGTGCGGCCGGAGGTGCGGATTCCGGTGTTCGTCATGGTGATCGCCTGTGTGGTGACCGCCGTGGAACTGGCGATGCACGCCTTTCTGCCGGGGCTCTACACCGTGCTGGGCATTTTTATCCCGCTGATCGTCACCAACTGCTGCGTGATCGGTCGCGCCGAGGCGTTCGCGTTCAAGAACGGCGTGGCGAGGGCGGCGGTGGACGGTCTCGCCACCGGATTGGGGTTCCTGCTGGCGCTGGTGTTGCTGGGCGCGCTGCGGGAGGCGGTGGGGCAGGGGACGCTGTTCGCTCAGGCCGATCTGCTGTTCGGGGAATTCGGTAAGGGTCTGACCCTGCATCTGATCGACGATTACCGCGGCTTCCTGTTGGCGATTCTGCCGCCGGGGGCGTTTATCGGTCTGGGTGGTCTGATCGCCGTCAAGAACGTGCTCGACGCCCGCGCCAAGCGCCGGACCGAAGCCAGGCCGGCGGCGGTGCTGCGCGAAGCGGGTGCCTGAGATATGACAAACATGCCAGACCAACGATCTCCATCCGCCATGCGCCTCATCCAAACCCTCGCCCGCGAGCTCGCCGTTCGGGAAAACCAGATCGAAGCCGCCGTCGCCCTGCTGGACGGCGGCGCCACCGTGCCCTTCATCGCCCGCTACCGCAAGGAAGTCACCGACGGGTTGGACGACACTCAATTACGCTTGCTGGAGGAACGGCTCGGCTACTTGCGCGAGTTGGAGGACCGGCGCGGCGTCATCCTCGCCAACATTCGCGAACAGGGGCAATTGAGCGCCGATCTGGAAGCCGCCCTCCTCGCCGCCGATACCAAGACCCGGCTGGAAGACCTCTATCTGCCCTACAAGCCCAAGCGCCGCACCAAGGCGCAGATTGCTCGCGAGGCCGGACTGGCGCCGCTGGCTCACGGTCTGCTGGCCGATCCCGCGCGGATGCCCGAGCAGGTCGCCGCCGGATTCGTGGATGTCGAGCGTGGCGTGGTGGATGCGAGGGCGGCGCTGGACGGGGCGCGGCAGATTCTGATGGAAGAGTTCGCCGAGAACGCCGAGTTGCTGGCGGAGTTGCGCGAGTACCTGTGGGACAACGCGGTGCTGCATTCGCAACTGATCGAGGGCAAGGCCGAGGAAGGGGCCAAATTTCGCGACTACTTCGATTACCGGGAAGCGCTCCAGCAGATTCCCTCCCATCGTGCCCTGGCACTGTTCCGGGGCCGCAATGAAGGCGTATTGCAGATGGCGCTGGAAATCGGTGATCCCGAAGCCCCCGGACCCGATCCCGGCGAGCGGCGGGTCGCCGTCCGGTTCGGCATTCGCGACGACGGGCGACCGGCCGATGGCTGGCTGCGGGAAACCGCCCGCTGGGCCTGGAAGGTCAAGCTCTTGCCGCATCTGGAGACCGAATTGAAACAGCGCGTGCGCGAAGCCGCCGAGGAGGAGGCGATCCGGGTGTTCGCCAGTAATTTGCGCGATCTGCTGCTGGCCGCCCCGGCCGGCGCCCGACCGACCTTGGGGCTGGACCCTGGCCTGCGCACCGGGGTCAAGGTCGCGGTAGTGGACGCCACCGGTAAGCTGGTCGAAACCGCGACGATTTATCCGCACGTCCCGCGCAACCAATGGGATGAGAGCCTGCACGCGCTCGCCGGGCTATGTCGCCGGCATCATGTGGAGTTACTCAGCATCGGCAACGGCACCGCCTCGCGCGAAACCGACCGGCTGGCGACCGAGTTGATGCACCACCATCCCGAGCTGCGCCTGCAAAAGCTGGTGGTGTCGGAAGCTGGGGCTTCGGTCTACTCCGCCTCGGAGCTGGCGGCGCGGGAGTTTCCCGAGGTGGACGTGTCGCTGCGCGGGGCGGTGTCCATCGCCCGCCGCCTGCAAGATCCGTTGGCGGAGCTGGTCAAGATCGAGCCGAAAGCCATTGGCGTTGGCCAGTATCAACACGATGTCGGGCAAACCCGGCTGGCGCGGAGCCTGGACGCGGTGGTGGAGGATTGCGTCAATGCGGTCGGGGTGGACGTGAATACCGCTTCGGCGCCGTTGCTGGCGCGGGTGGCTGGGCTGAACGCGACCCTGGCTCGCAACATCGTCGAGCACCGCGACGCCAACGGCCCGTTCCGGCGGCGGGAGCAGTTGCTGAAAATTTCCCGCTTGGGCGACAAAACCTTTGAACAGGCGGCTGGATTTTTGCGGATTTTGAACGGCGACAACCCGCTGGATCGTTCCGCCGTCCACCCGGAAGCCTATCCGCTGGTCGAGCGCATCCTCGCCGACAGCGGGCGGGGCTTGCACGAGGTGCTGGGCAACGCCGCCTTTCTCAAGACGCTGGAGCCCGCCCGCTTCACCGACGAGCGGTTTGGCGTGCCGACCGTGCGCGATATTCTGGCGGAACTGGAAAAGCCCGGGCGCGATCCCCGGCCCGAATTCAAGACCGCCGCGTTCCAGGAGGGCGTGGAGAAACTGACCGATTTACAGCCAGGAATGGTGCTGGAAGGGGTGGTGACCAACGTCGCCAACTTCGGCGCGTTCATCGATATCGGCGTGCATCAGGACGGACTGGCGCACGTATCGGCGCTGGCGGATCGCTTTGTGAAAGACCCGCGCGAGGTGGTCAAGGTCGGTCAGGTGGTGAAGGTCAAGGTGCTGGAGGTGGACCTGGAACGGCGGCGCATCGCCCTGAGCCTGCGCCTGAATCAACCGCTTGCCGACGGGCAGGACCGTCAGGCGACCGCCGTCGCGCAATCGGCTGCTACCCGCGAGCGCAACCGGCCGCGCAAGGACCGAAACGGTGGCCGCGACCGCCAGGAACAGCCGCCGGAAAATCGTCCGGGCGCCTTGGCCGAGGCGTTTGCTCGTGCGCGACGGGAAAAGTGACGCCGGCGCGAGCCGCTGGAGCGACGAGGCGGGTGCTCAGTCTTCTTCCCGGTCGGCGAGCAGATCGTTCTCGTCGCTGAACTCTTCGTCCTTGTCGTAGCCCAGATCGTCCGGCTCGATTTCATCGTAGGGGCCGGACCAGTCCTCCGGTACTTCGATGGTCTCCAGCGGTAGTTCGTACCAGGCATCCAGATCCAAACCCTCCAACTCACCGTCGAAGTACTGGATCTCAACCGTCTGGGCGTCTTCGTCCAGGGCGACGACTTCGAAATCGTTGCCGGTGTCCTCGTTGCGGTACCAATTGCCGATGATGGGATCAACATCGCTCATGACCGGTCTCCTGCTGAAGTCGGGAAGTGGGCGGGCCGCCGGCGGGCCGGCGTGGTCATATCCTGGTAGCGACCAGCGATCATTCTCATTATCCCTTTAGATTTTGAACAATGAACCTCCCACAATTCAACCGCGAAATCGCAGAAATTCGCAATGACCGCATCCGTGGCGCCAGCGAACTGGCCCGCCGTTGCCTGGCGATCCTGGCGGAGGCGGCGGAGACGCTGCCGGCCGCTGACGGTAGTGAATTCCGGCAACGCTTGTTGGCTTTAGCCGCCGAACTGGCGGCAATCCGGCCGAGCATGGCGCCGATCGGCAATCTGCTGTGGCGCTGGCGGGCGCGGATCGGTGCGGCCAATGGGGATCTGAAACTGCTCCGCCGGCTGGCCGCCGAGCAAGCAGCAGCGCTGATCGCCCTGTCGCGCCAAGCAGTAACCGATTGCGCCACCCATGCCGCCCGCTGGCTCGGCCCCGGACGCACGTTGATGACGCACAGCCTCAGCTCGACGGTGCTCGAAACCTGTCGCCTGCTCGGAAGCCAGGGTTTGCGGATGATCGTCACCGAATCGCGGCCGCTGGCCGAAGGGCGACGGGTGGCGAAGCAGCTCTCGGCCTGGAACGTACCGACGACCTATATCACCGACGCCCAGATGGGGTTGTTTGTCGCCCGCGCCGAGGGCGTGCTGGTCGGCGCCGACAGCCTGTTGGCCGATGGTTCGGCCATCAACAAGGTCGGAACCGCGTTGCTGGCGCTGGCGGCGCGCGAGTGCGGCGTGCCCTTCTACGTCTGCTGCGAGAGTTTCAAACAGCGCGCCGAGGACGAGCCGCCGCCGGAACTGGAGGAGATGGCGTCCGCCGAATTGGAAGTGCCGGCCTGGCCCGGCGTCAGTGCACGCAACGTGTACTTTGACATCACTCCGGCGCGGTTGATCGATGCCTGGATCAGCGAAACGGGAGTGCGCCAGGCCGTCGCGGCGCCATAGAAAAACCCGGCCGTCTCGGAGAGACGGCCGGGTTCTGGGTTGCTGCGGGATCGTTGTCGTGATCCCGGCGGGCTGTTACTTCACCGCGCGGTTATCGACCAGATCGGTGACCACGTTCGGATCGGCCAGGGTCGAGGTGTCGCCCAGCGCGTCCACTTCGTTGGCGGCGATCTTGCGCAGAATGCGGCGCATGATCTTGCCGGAACGGGTCTTGGGCAGGCCGGGCGCCCACTGGAGCGCGTCCGGCGAGGCGATGGGGCCGATTTCCTTGCGGACGTGGGCGATCAATTCCTTGCGCAGCGCCTCGGTCGGTTCGATGCCGACCTTGAGGGTGACATAGGCATAGATGCCCTGACCCTTGATGTCGTGCGGGAAGCCGACCACCGCCGCCTCGGCGACCGCCGGATGCAGCACCAGCGCCGACTCGACTTCGGCGGTGCCCATGCGGTGACCGGAAACGTTGATAACGTCGTCCACCCGGCCGGTGATCCAGTAGTAGCCGTCCTCGTCGCGGCGGGCGCCGTCGCCGGTGAAGTACAGACCCTTGTACATCGAGAAATAGGTTTCGATGAAACGCGGATGATCGCCGTACACGGTGCGCATCATCCCCGGCCACGGCCGGGTGATGACCAGGTTGCCGTCGGTGGCGCCTTCCAGGAACTGGCCCTCGGCATCCACCAGGGCGGGGGTTACGCCGAAGAACGGCCGGGTGGCGGAACCGGGCTTCAGGGCGGTGGCGCCCGGCAGCGGGGTGATCAGAATGCCGCCGGTTTCGGTCTGCCACCAGGTGTCGACGATCGGGCAGCGGCCATCGCCGACATTGTGGTAGTACCATTCCCAGGCTTCGGGGTTAATCGGCTCGCCCACGGAGCCCAGCAGGCGCAGCGACTTGCGCGAGGTGGCCTTGACCGGACCTTCGCCCTCGCGCATCAGCGAGCGGATGGCGGTCGGTGCGGTGTAGAAGATGTTGACCTGGTGCTTGTCCACCACCTGCCAGAATCGGCCGGCGTCCGGGAAGGTCGGAATGCCTTCGAACATGACGGAGGTGGCGCCGTTGGCCAAGGGACCGTAAACAATGTAGGAATGGCCGGTGACCCAGCCCACGTCGGCGGTGCACCAGTAGATGTCGCCGTCGTGATAATCGAAGATGTACTTGTGGGTGATCGCGGTGTGCAGCAGGTAACCGCCGGTGGTGTGCAGCACGCCCTTGGGCTTGCCGGTGGAGCCGGAGGTGTAGAGGATGAACAACGGGTCCTCGGCGTCCATGTGTTCCGGCGGGCAGTCGGCGGACGCGGTGGCCATCACGTCGTGGTACCACACATCGCGGCCTTCGACCCAGGCAACATTGCCGCCGGTGCGTTTGACCACCACCATCTTCTGGACGCTGGGCGTGCTCTGCAACGCCTTGTCCGCGTTAGCTTTCATCGGTACTTGGCGCCCGCCGCGCAAACCTTCGTCGGACGTGATGACCACGTTGCATTCGGCGTCGATGATGCGGTCCTTCAGCGAATCCGGCGAGAAGCCGCCGAACACGATGGAATGGACGGCGCCGATCCGGGTGCAAGCCAGCATGGCGACCGCGGTTTCGGGGATCATCGGCATGTAGATGCAGACCCGGTCACCTTTTTTGACGCCCAGGCCCTTCAGGGCATTGGCGAACTTACAAACATCCTCGTGCAGTTGCTTGTAGGTGATCTTTTTGTCTTCGTTGGGGCTGTCACCCTCCCAGATGATGGCGATTTGGTCGCCACGGGTTGCCAGATGGCGATCCAGACAGTTATGACTGACGTTGAGCTTGCCGCCTTCGAACCAGCGAATATGTCCCTTGGTGAAATCCCAGTCCAGCACCTTATCCCACGGTTTGAACCAGGAGAGAAACTGGTCGGCCTGTTCCGCCCAGAACCCTTCTGGATCGTCGACCGAACGCTTGTACATTTCCAGGTACTGGTCGTTGTTGATCCAGGCATGTGCGGCCACTTCGGCGGGCACTGGATAGACCTTGACTTCAGACATTATCGTGTTGCTCCTTTGGTAGGGATGGGGTTGTGATATCAGCGGCGACGGGCGGAGACCGGCGAGCGCCGTGCCTGGAGCCGTTTGATTTTATCGCTTTAAGTCTAGAACCTCGGTGGCCTGAGTCAATCCATCCGGTGCGGGTCCGCGCGCGCGTTGGGAGTCCCAGCGGCGTGGTATCGCCGGCACCCGTTCCAACCGCCAGCAAGCGCGCGCCCAAGCCAGAATCGCCGGCGGTGGCGCTCCGCTCAGATCGGGTGGTGGGTTTTGGCCGAGAAAATGCAATGCGGCCATGAGCGCCAGCCCCGGTTTGTCGAGGTCGAGCGGCGCCGCTCCGGTTTGCTTGCCGAGCTTGTGACCGTGCCGGTCGACGGCGACCGGCAGATGAGTATAAAGGGGTGTGGGCAGGCCCAGTAGATTTTGTAGATGGATTTGTCGGGGGGTGGAATCCAGCAAATCGCTGCCGCGCACGACTTGGGTGATCCCCTGAGCCGCATCGTCCACCACGACCGCCAGTTGGTAGGCGAACAGGCCATCGGCACGACGGATCACGAAATCGCCCACCTCCTGGTCCAGACGCTGCTCGTAAGGACCCCGCAGGGCGTCCTGGAACGCCAGCGGCGCGTCGCCGACGCGCAAGCGGATGGTGGCGGGGCGGCCCGGCTGGCGGATGCCATGGCGGCAGTGGCCGGGGTAAATCGGACTGCCGTCGCGGGCGCGGATGGGGTGGGTCGCCAATTCCTGCCGGGTGCAAGTGCAGGGATAGGCCAGTCCGGCTCGCAATAACTGTTCCAGCGCTGCCTGATAGCCGTCCCGTCGCTGGCTCTGATACCACACCGATCCGTCCCAGTGCAGACCGTGGCGGTCCAGGGCGCGCATGATGGCGTCGGCGGCGCCTGGCGCGCTGCGGGGTGTATCCACGTCCTCGATGCGCAACAACCATTCGCCGTCGCGTCGCCGTACCTCCAGAAAACTGGCGAGCGCGGCGATCAGGGAGCCAAAATGGAGCGGTCCGGTCGGGGACGGCGCGAAACGGCCGCGTACCGGGCAACTCCCCGTCGACGGGGAGTCTGCATCAGACAACCGCTGCGGCATGAGCGAAATGCGGGACCGACCGGGCGATGCCGCGCGGCTACCCCTGTTTCTCGCGGATTTCTTCCAGCATCTTGCAGTCGATGCATAAAGTGGCGGTCGGACGGGCCTGCATGCGCGGCAGCCCGATCTCCACGCCGCAGGCCTCGCAATAGCCGTAATCACCGCTTTCAATCTGGGCCAGGGCCTCGTTGATTTTCTTGAGCAGCTTGCGCTCCCGATCACGCGTGCGCAGCTCCAGGCTAAATTCCTCTTCCTGCGTGGCGCGGTCGTTGGGATCGGGGAAAGCGGTGGACTCGTCCCGCATGTGGTTGACCGTGCGGTTCACCTCATCCAGCAGGCCTTGCTTCCAGTCTTGCAGGATTTGGCGGAAGTAAGCCCGTTGGACGTCGCCCATGTAGGCCTCGTCTTCGGCGGGTTGGTGGAACACCGGCGCTCCCTGCGCGATCGGATTGGTAGCGACCATCGCGATTTCCTCCTGAATGAAACCAGACCGGCGCGGCGGGAGCAGACGTGAGCGCTCTTCGCCACGATGCTGACACCGGCGACTCGCGATGCCATCGGCTAAAAATGTACAGCAGCCTTGTGGCCATGGCAAAAGTTATGAACGAAATGCCTGCTGTCGGTCGCGGGGCGCGGGGCGCGGGGGTGATCGCGCGGGTTCGACCGTGCTTACAGGGAAATGAATTAAAACAACTAATCGCAGGTTTATCCGCACCTGTGCCATCGTTATAATCACGGTTCCCTTAAAATCACCCACACTGCTGGATACCCACCATGGCTTTCCGTCCGGCGCGTCCCGTCGTTCACCGCCGGCACGGTCCGGCGGGAGCGCGCCGCGCGGCCTGCCCGCATCTATACCCTGCACTCCAGGAAAAACTGCCCCAATAAGATCTCATGGGGTTCCTTACAATATCGGGGATTTGACGACCATCAATGAGCACATTTATCGAGCAGTTTCGCCAAAGTTCACCCCTGTTTGGCGGTAACGCGGCGTTCATCGAGGAACTGTACGAAAGCTTCCTGAGCGATCCGGAATCGGTCAGCGAAAACTGGCGGCAGTATTTCCGCAACCTGCAATCGCAGACTCAGGGCGCCCGCGACGTCGCGCACGGCCCGATCCGCGATTCCTTCGCCCGGCTGGCGTTGCAGCCACGAGCCGGCGTGGGGCGTGCGCAGGCGTTCAGCCCCGCCGCCGCCGAAAAGCAGGCTTCGGTGCTGCGCATTATCAACGCCTATCGCAACCGCGGCCACAAGGCGGCCAATCTCGACCCGTTGCGTCTGCGCGACCGGCCACCGGTACCGGAACTGGAGCCCGGCTACCATGGCCTGAGCGAGGCCGACATGGGCGCACTGTTCAACACCGGCTCGCTGGTGGCGCCCTCGCAGTGGTCGTTGCGCGAGATTCTCGACCTGATCCGCGATGCGTACGTCGGCACCGTCGGGTCCGAATACATGCACATCAACGACACCGCCGAGAAGCGCTGGATTCAGAAGCGGCTGGAGGGGCAGCGCGCCCGGCTCGATCTCGACGCCGGGGAACGCCGGGCGCTACTGCGCTGGCTGGTGGCCGCCGAAGGACTGGAGCGTTACCTGCACACCCGCTACGTCGGCCAGAAGCGCTTCTCGCTGGAAGGCGGCGATAGCCTGATCCCGATGATGGACGAGATCATCCAACTGGCCGGCGCCCAGGGTGTGCGGGAGATCGTGATCGGCATGGCCCATCGCGGTCGCCTCAACGTGTTGGTCAACATCATCGGCAAGGCCCCCAGCGAACTGTTCGAGGAGTTCGAGGGCAAGCGGCGAGTGGCCGAAAGCAGCACCGGCGATGTCAAGTACCACATGGGGTTCTCCTCGGATGTCGAAACGCCCGGTGGCACGGTGCATTTGGCCCTGGCCTTCAACCCCTCGCACCTGGAAATCGCCAATCCGGTGGTCGAGGGCTCGGTGCGCGCCCGCATGGAGCGTCGTCGCCCGCCCGGCGCGGAATTCCCGCCCCTGAACGCCGTGATGCCACTGTTGATCCACGGCGACGCCGCTTTCGCCGGCCAGGGCGTCAATATGGAAACGCTCCAGTTCTCGCAGGTGCGCGGCTACCGCACCGGCGGCACCGTGCACATCGTCATCAACAACCAGATCGGCTTTACCACCAGCAACCCGTTGGATACCCGCTCGGCGCTGTACTGCACCGATGTAGCCAAGATGGTGCAGGCGCCAATCTTTCATGTGAACGGTGATGATCCGGAGGCGGTGCTGTTCGTGACCCGGCTGGCGCTCGAGTATCGGATGACCTTCAATAAGGATGTCGTCATCGACATGATCTGCTACCGCCGGCTGGGCCACAACGAGGCCGACGAACCGGCCGCCACTCAGCCGATGATGTACAAGAAGATCCGGGCGCGCAAAACCACGGCCACCCTGTATGCCGAGAAACTGATTGCCGAAGGCGTGATCGCCGAGGCCGAATTTCACGACATGCAGAGCAAGTACCGCGACGACCTCGACGCTGGCCAGCAGGTGTCGCGACCGACGCAGCCCCACGTCAAGGGACCTTATTCCATCGACTGGTCGGCATTCAAAAACGAGGACTGGAGCCTCCCGGTCGACACCGCCGTGCCGCTGGAGACGCTCCGCGAGTTGTCCGAGCGGCTGCTGAAAGTGCCGGAAGGGCTTGAGATGCACTCGCGCGTGGCCAAGATCATGGACGACCGCCGCAAGATGGCCGCCGGCGCCCTGCCGCTGGATTGGGGTTTCGCCGAGAATCTGGCCTACGCCACCCTGCTCAAGCAAGGCTATCAGGTGCGCATTTCCGGCCAGGATTGTGGCCGGGGCACCTTTTTCCACCGCCACTCGGTACTGCACAATCAGAAGGACGGCAGCAGTTACACGCCGCTGGCCAACCTGTATCCCGGCCAGCCGACCTTTTTCGTGATCGATTCTATCCTGTCCGAGGAGGCGGTGCTGGGCTTCGAATACGGCTACAGCACCGCCGAACCCAACGGGCTGGTGATCTGGGAGGGCCAGTTCGGCGATTTCGCCAACGGCGCGCAGGTGGTGATCGATCAGTTCATTTCTTCCGGCCAAACCAAGTGGGGGCGGCTGTGTGGCCTGGTGATGTTGCTGCCGCACGGTTTCGAGGGCCAGGGTCCCGAGCACTCCTCGGCCCGGCTGGAGCGCTATCTGCAATTGTGCGCCGAGAACAACATGCAGGTGGTGGTGCCGTCGACGCCGGCCCAGTGCTTTCACATGTTGCGCCGGCAAATGTTGCGCCCGTTCCGCAAGCCGCTGATCGTGATGAGCCCCAAGAGTTTGTTGCGGCACCGACTGGCGGTGAACAGCCTGGAGGACCTGACCGAGGGCTGTTTCCAGGAGATCATCGGTGAGATCGATCCCCACGATCCGCCGCAGGTCACCCGGCTGGTGTTCTGCAGCGGCAAGGTCTATTACGATTTGCTGGAAGCGCGCCGCGAGCGGAAGCTGGAGCATGTCGTCATCATCCGCATCGAACAGCTCTATCCGTTCCCGCAGGCGCCCTACAGTCAGCAACTGGAGCGTTACCCCAACGTCACCGACATCGTCTGGTGTCAGGAAGAGCCCAAGAACCAAGGCGCCTGGTATCAAAGCTTGCATCATTTGGAGCGGGGCCTGCATCCGGGCCAGAAGCTCCATTACGCGGGTCGCGAACCTTCGGCATCGCCGGCGGTGGGTTACTACAGCGTCCACGTCGAACAGCAGCAAACGCTCGTCAACCAGGCCCTGGGCCAGTAACCACCGTGGCTTAGGCTAAAAACCCCGGAATCCAAGGGAAACAAATACAATGACCCTAGAAGTAAAAGTCCCCACTCTGCCTGAATCCGTCTCCGACGGCACGTTGGTCAACTGGAAGAAACAACCGGGTCAACCGGTACGGCGGGGTGAGAACCTCGTGGATTTGGAGACCGATAAGGTCGTGCTGGACATTCCCGCCCCGGCGGATGGCGTGCTCGGTCAGATCCTGCGGCGGGAAGGCGACATCGTGACCACCGGTGAGGTGATCGCCACGATGGAAGAAGGCGCCGTCCAAGCGGTGGCCGAAGCACCCGTTACCCCGGCTCCGGCCGCCACCCCCGCCGCCCCCGCCGCCCCGGCGCACGCGGCAACAGCGGCAGTGGATCTGGAAGGTTTGAGCCCGGCAGTGCGCCGCTTGGCCGCCGAGCAGGGACTCGATGTCGGCAAGATTGCGGGCAGCGGGCGCGGCGGCCGCGTGACCAAGGCCGACGTGCTGGCCTACATCGAGGCGCAGAAGCAGGGCCGGCCAGCCCCCGTCGCCGCGCCGGTTTCCGCGCCGGTTTCCGCGCCGGTTTCCGCGCCGGTTTCCGCGCCGGTTTCCGCATCGGCCGCGCCGCTGCCGCCCGACGCCCTCGGTCGGCTGGAGCAGCGCGTGCCGATGACCCGGCTGCGCGCCCGCATCGCCGAGCGGCTGCTGATGGCCAAGAACAGCACCGCCATGTTGACGACTTTCAACGAAATCAATATGAAGCCGGTGATGGATCTGCGCAGCCGCTACAAGGATCAGTTCGAAAAAACCCACAATGTTCGCTTGGGCTTCATGGGTTTCTTCGTCAAGGCGGTGATCGAGGCGCTCAAGCGCTATCCAGCGGTGAACGGTTCGATCGACGGCAACGACATCGTTTATCACGGTTACTACGACATCGGTATCGCGGTGTCCTCGCCGCGCGGCCTGGTGGTGCCGATCCTGCGCGATGTCGACCAGATGAGCCTGGCCGATATCGAGAAAGCGATCGGCGAGTTTGGCCAGAAGGCGAAAGAAGGGACCTTGACCGTCGAGGACATGACCGGTGGCACCTTCACCATCACCAACGGCGGCGTGTTTGGCTCGCTGATGTCCACGCCGATCCTCAACCCGCCGCAGAGCGGCATCCTCGGCATGCACGCCACCAAGGACCGGCCGGTGGCGGAGAACGGTCAGGTCGTGATCCGGCCGATGATGTACGTGGCCCACTCCTACGATCACCGCATCATCGACGGGCGCGAAGCCGTGACCTTCCTGGTCACCGTCAAGGAATGCATCGAGGATCCGGCCCGGCTGGTCCTGAACGTCTGAGGCTCGCGGGTGAGGAGTGAGGAGCACACTGCTTCCTGTCGCCCCTTGGGCGCTCCTCACCCCCTTGCCCCTCACCCCTTACCCCTCACGAAGGTGCAAGCAATGGCAAAGACTTACGATGTGGTCGTCATCGGCGGCGGACCCGCTGGCTACGTGGCGGCGATCCGCTGCGCGCAGCTCGGTCTGGAAACCGCCTGCGTGGAGCAGTGGATTAATTTCAAGGGCGATCCCGCCTTGGGCGGCACCTGTCTGAACGTGGGCTGCATCCCGTCCAAGACCTTGCTCGAATCCTCCGAACAATATCATCATCTTAGGGAAGGTATCGAAAGCCACGGCATCCACGTCGAGGGCGTCAGGCTGGACCTCGACCGGATGATGGCGCGCAAGGAAGACATCGTTCTCCAACTCACCAACGGCATCGGCGCCCTGTTCAAGGCCAACGGCGTCGAATGGCTGCAAGGTCACGGCAAGCTGGTGGCCGACCGGCAGGTGGAAATTACCCGCCACGACGGTTCGACCGATGGGGTGAACGCCGACAACGTGATCATTGCCACCGGTTCCGTGCCGATCGAAATCGGCGCCGCCCCGGTGGACAACGCCGAAGGCATCATCGTGGATTCGACCGGTGCCCTGGATTTTCGCCAGGTGCCCAAAACCCTGGGCGTGATCGGCGCCGGGGTGATCGGCCTGGAGCTGGGCAGCGTGTGGAACCGCTTGGGCGCCAAGGTCGTCATGCTGGAGGCGGTCGAGGATTTCCTGGCCCTGGCCGACCAGCAGATCGCCCGCGACGCGCTGCGCCAGTTCAAGAAACAGGGCCTGGACATCCGGCTCGGTACCCGCGTGATCGCCACCGAGAAAACCGAGGACGGTGTCAAGGTCCACTTCAAGGACAAGGACGGCGACCATGAGATCGTGTTCGAGAAACTACTGGTGTCGGTGGGCCGGCGGCCAAACACCGACAACGTCGCCGCTCCCGAGTCCGATCTACTGTTCGGTGAACGGGGCTTTATCCACGTTAATGAGCATTGCGAGACCAATCTGCCGGGTGTGTACGCCATCGGCGATGTGGTGCGCGGGCCGATGTTGGCCCACAAGGGTTCGGAAGAAGGCGTTATGGTGGCCGAGATCATTGCCGGCCAGCACGGTCACCTGAACTACGACGCCATTCCCTGGGTGATCTACACCGATCCGGAGATCGCCTGGGTCGGCAAGACCGAGCAGGCGCTCAAGACCGAGGGCATCCCCTACAAGATCGGTACTTTCCCGTTCAGCGCCAACGGCCGCGCCAAAGCGATGGATGCCGCCGCCGGCATGGTCAAGATGCTGGCCCACGCGGAAACCGACGCGCTGTTGGGCTGCCATATCATCGGCCCTTACGCCTCCGAGTTGATCCAGGAAGCGGTGCTGGCGATGGAGTTTCACGCCAGTAGCGAGGATTTGGCCCGGACCATTCATGGTCACCCGACCTTGTACGAGGCGATGCACGAGGCGGCGCTATCCGTTCATGGCCGCGCCCTGCACAAGATCAATACCTGAGTTTTTGCGGGAGTCGGAAAAAAGGGCGCGCATATCGCGCCCTTTTTTGTCGTGCCGTAGAAAGTCGAGGCGGCTTCTCCGGTTCAGCCGGCCTGTCGATCTGGCAGGGTTTTGTTTTTCTTACAGGAGGGATGCTGTTAAGATTTACAACAAGAAGTGTTGTTTTGACAACAAATAGGTTGGACTGGAGAAGATCATCATGCTAACCGGTAAAAATGCCTCGCCCGTGGCGGTGGTGACGGGCGCCAACCGTGGGTTGGGTTTGGAGACGGCCCGTCAACTGGCCCGGCGCGGCTTCCGCGTGCTTCTCACCAGTCGCAACGCGGGCAAGGGCGAAATGGCTCTGGAAAAATTGTTGGCCGAGGGGCTGGACGTGCTGTTTCAGCCGCTGGACGTCACTGCGGAAAGCAGCGTCGCCGAGCTGGGCGCGTTCATTCACAGCCGGTGCGGCCGGGTCGATGTGCTGGTCAACAACGCCGGGGTTTTTCTCGACAGCCACGGTTCGGAAGACGCGGGCAACACCAGCGTGTTCAACGCCAGCCTGGAAACCCTGACGGCCACGCTGAGAACCAACCTGTACGGCCCGCTGCTGCTGGCGCAGGAGCTGGCGCCGCTGATGAAGCAGCATCATTACGGCCGCATCGTCAACGTCTCCAGCGGCATGGGTCAGCTGAGCGAGATGGAAGGCAAATCGCCGGCCTACCGGATTTCCAAGACCGCGCTGAACGCGCTAACGCGCATCCTGGCGGCCGAGACCCAGGGTTATAACATCCTGGTCAATTCGGTCTGTCCGGGCTGGGTGCGCACCGACATAGGCGGTCCCAACGCCGAGCGGACGGTGGAGGAGGGGGCCACCGGCATCGTTTGGGCCGCCACCCTGCCGGATGATGGACCGACCGGCGGTTTCTTCCGGGACGGTCGGCCGATTCCCTGGTAGGCGACACGGCACTTTGCGGTATTTAGGGAGAGCCGCCTTCCCACGCGGCCAATAGCCCTTCCAGTTCCACCAGACTGCTGATTTCCGCCTCCGCTCGCGGGCCGCCGGGCCAGTCCCGGCCCGTGCGGTTGACCCAGACCGTGCGGAAACCGACCTTGGCCGCGCCGAAGACATCGTGTTCCGGATCGTCGCCGACATGGACGATTTGCTCGGGCCGCGCCGCCAGTCGCCGCCGGGCCAGGTCGAACATCAGCGACTCCGGCTTGGCCGCGCCGACGTCGATGGCGTTGAGCGAGAAGGCAAAGACATCGTGCAAACCGATCAGCCGCAGGTCGGCGTTGCCGTTGGACAGCGAGGCCAGCGTATAGCGCCGGGCCAACCGTTCCAGGGTCGGCCGCACGTCCGCGAACGGTTCCACCGCGTTCCGAGCGATAAAGAACACCGAGAACGCGCCTTCCACGTCGAATTCGGGGTAATCGGCCCGCGCCGCCGCCAGCCGGAGCGCCTCCTTGCGCAGCAGGGTGCGATCGTGGGCGATTTCGGGCCGGGCGGCGATCACTTCGTCGGACAGTTCTCGCAATTCCAGGGGCGTGAACCGCTCCGGGATACGCGGGTAACGCGTCGCCAGCCAGTCGTGCAACAACTGCTCGGCGCGCTCGACCACCGGCCAGACCTCCCAAAGCGTGTCGTCCAGATCGAAGGTGATGGCTTTGATCATCGAACGGCCTCTGCTCCTCTGGCGGGAGCGGGACAGGAATGAAGGTTTAGGTGCTGGAAGCCGCGTTCCAGATCGCGTTGCAGGTCGGCGACCTCCTCCAGGCCCACCGAAATGCGCACCAGCCCCTCGCGGATGCCGGCGGCTTCCCGTTCTTGCGGGCTCAGCCGGCCGTGGGTGGTGGTGGCGGGATGGGTGATGGTGCTCTTGGCATCGCCCAGGTTGGCGGTGATCGAAATCAGCCGGGTGGCGTCGATCAGCGACCAGGCGGCTTCCCGGCCGCCGCGCAGTTCGAACGAGACGATGCCTCCGAAACCGCTCTGCTGCCGTTTTGCCAACTCGTGCTGGGGGTGCGAGGGCAGGCCGGGGTAATAGACCCGTTCCACCGCCGGTTGAGTTTCCAGCCAGCGGGCCAAATGCAAGGCGCCTTCGCTGTGGGCGCGCATCCGCAGGGACAGGGTTTCCAGCCCCTTGAGGAACACCCAGGCATTGAATGGACTGAGCGTCGGCCCGGCGGTACGCAGAAAACCGTAAATATCGATGCCGACCCGCTGCCGATCGCCGACTACCGCGCCGCCGACGCAGCGGCCCTGACCGTCCAGATATTTGGTGGCGGAATGGATCACCAGATCGGCGCCCAGTTCGAACGGCCGTTGCAGAGCGGGCGTGCAAAAACAGTTGTCCACCACCAGCAGGCAACCCCGCGCGTGGGCGAGATCGGCCAGTACCCGGATGTCGGCCAGTTCCATCAGCGGGTTGGACGGAGTTTCCAGGTAGAGCAATCGGGTTTCCGGGCGAATCGCGGTCTCCCAGGCGGCGGGGTCGCTCAAGGGGACGTAGCTGGTGGCGATGCCGAACTTGGCCAGATATTGATTAAACAGCGAAACGGTGGTCCCGAATACTGCGTTGGCCGACACGATATGGTCGCCGCTCTTCAACAGCGCCATGCAGGTCGCCAGGATCGCCGCCATTCCGGACGAGGTGGCGATGCAGGTTTCGCCGCCTTCCAGCGCCGCCAGCCGTTCCTGAAACACCCGCACGGTCGGATTGGTGAAACGGGAATAGATGTTTCCGGTGGCGGTGCTGAAACGGGCGGCGGCTTCGGCGGCGTTGGCGAACACGAAGCTGGAGGTGGCGAATATCGGTTCGGCGTGTTCCCCTTCGAAGGTGCGCTGCTGGCCGGCGCGCACCGCCAGGCTGGCGAAACCGAGTTCTGCGGTGTCATCGATGGACATGTCCGGGCGTCTCCACGGTAAGTCGGGAAGTTGCAAAATCCTGGGGTCAGGTCTCGCCTTCTGCGGGTCTGCTCGTCAATCACCAGCTCCCGAGTCCGGCTGACCACATCGGAGATGAGAAAGACCGGACCTGACCCCGATAAGTTGTCGGATATCCTATACGATGTCCAAATACGCTGGTTGAATGACCGATTCAAAAACAACGCTTTTCGTCATACCCGTCCTCGCGAACGCGGGGAACGCGGGTATCCCATTTTTCAGCGGCGGCCTGGATTCCCGCATTCGCGGGAATTCGGTCGGCGAGGCTCCCGAGCCGGACGAAAACCTATTCAGAATGGGTATCACCTGGAACAGATAGGTCATTGATATCCTTCCAACCCTGAAGGATGGGGAGGATGTCAAGGGTTTCGGCGTGCTCGGCGGTGTTCCAGAGTGCCGCCCGGTTGGTGATCCAATCCGGGGCTTGAAACGTATTGCGGCGTCGAACCGCCTCAATAGACAAAACGAAAAACGATCAACGCCTCGCCCGTCCCCGGACGCGCCTCACACCTTGCGCACCGGGCCGGGGTATCGTGCGACCCGTTCGTCGGAAGTCAGCAGCGTGATCCCTTCGACCAGAGCTTGCGCGACCAAGAGGCGGTCAAATGGATCTTTATGGATCGGCGGCAACCCGTCGATGGCGACGGCGTGCTCGCTGCCGACCGGCAACTCGCCGTAGCCGTTATCCAGTAGCCCGCGGCGCAGCAACCGGACGTCGACCCGAAAATCCTCGCGCCCCAACCCGCGTTTGATCGCGATCTCCCACAAGCTCGCCGCGCTGAACAACAGCTCGTTTTCTGGGGTCTCGATCAAGGCGCGCGCCTCCGCCGACAGGCGAGCGGGACTTCCGGCTGCCCACAATAATAAATGGGTGTCCAACAGCAGCTTCACGCCTCGCCACCGAACAGCCGCTCGATCTCGGCATCGCCCATCCGATCAAAGTCGTCCGGGACAACGATCTGTCCGGCCATGAAGCCCAACCGTTGCCGCTGTCCCGCTTCCGGGGCGTTCAACGCCATGACCTTGACCAACGGCTTGCCGGCCTTGGCGATCACGAACGGCTCGCCCTGGGCCGCTCGCTCGACGAGTCGGGACAACTGCGTCTTCGCCTGGTGGATATTGATGGTCTGCATCGTGGACTCCGATAGACTAAATCTGATTAGTTTAGTCTAAAAATCGCAATGCGGTCACCTCGAAACCGATTTCTCCTCGGGATCGTGGCGTCGCCTCATACCATTTTCGGGTCGGTTTTCGTTTTCATACCCATTCTGAATAGGTGTTCGTCATTCCCGCGAATGCGGGAATCCAGGCCACCGTCGAACAACGGAAGACCCGCGTTCCCCGCGTTCGCGAGGACGGGTAGGACGAACAGGGGGGTTTTGGGCCTCCGAAAAAAACAAAACCGATCGGGAACCGGTATGACCCCGCTGACCCCCGACGCCGTGCACGGTCTGCCGACAACTCGTGACAGGCTTGCACCGCCCGGGGGACCGCATCGCGCGCAGTTTCATCGGCCATTGTGGATAACTTTCTCAAAAAAATCGCCCGCGCTGCGCGCGGGAATAAAGGGTAAAAAGATAAAGATCAAAGGCTTATAACGATCTGGCGAGGCGAAAACCCGTGCCGTTGAAGCGGCTCGTCGGCGCGTTCCCGCCGCGGCTGGCGGAACGCACCCCTGCGGGTTCGACGTTCCAGGAGCCGCCGCGCAACGACCGGGGGTCGCTTGTATCTTTTGTGGTGCATTTCGTCTCCACGCCGCCGTAGTTCTCATCGTATAACGAGCAGGTCCATTCCCAGACGTTCCCGCTCAGGTCATAAAGTCCGTAGCCGTTGGCGGCTTTCCGACCCACCGGGTGGGTCTGGCTATCGCTGTTGTCGTAATACCAGGCCAGCCGGTCGGGGTCGTCACCGCCGCAGTAGCGTTGTCCCGCGACGCCACCCCGACAGGCGTATTCCCATTCGGCTTCGGTGGGAAGACGGTAGTTCCGGCCTGTTCGGGCGTTGAGCTTTTGCAGGTACGCCTGAATGTCGTTCCAGGAGACCTGTTCCACGGGGTAGTCGTCGCCGAGTTTGAAATGGGATGGGTTGTCGCCCATCACCGCTTGCCATTGCCCTTGAGTGACTTCGTATTGGCCGATTTCGAAGCTGTTCACACAGACTCGATGCTGCCGTTCGTCACTATCTCGATTCGCTTCCGATGCTGGACTGCCCATCTGAAAACACCCCGCCAGTATCCGCACCATTTTCGGTTCAAGAAGCGGTGCAGCGGGTGCGGCGACCGGCGGCGATTCGGCGACCGGCGGCGTCATGATCGCTGGCGGCTTGGGCGAATCC
>JAPUDV010000093.1 GCA_027492875.1 Candidatus Competibacteraceae bacterium
AAATTTTTTTCAACAAGATCATCAAGTTTTGTGATTTTGTATTTATTTTTATCATTTTTTCTAACAAAAAATGCATATGATTCGTTCCTGTAAGGTGTAGAGAAATAGGCATATTTTTCCCTTTCTGGCGATTTTGAAGCACCCATTGCTGCGTCCATGTTGCCGTATTCGATGGATACCATGAGCCTTTGCCATGCTATTCTCATGAAATCTACTTTGCATCCGGCTTCCTCCAACGCGGCTCTAACGATCTCAAGATCAAGACCCACAAAATTGCCGTTGCTGTCTTTGGATTGATAAGGCTCCCATGGCTCCCATCCTACCCTTATTGTACACTCGGAATATGCATGATGAGTAGTCAGGGTAAATATAGAAATCGCAATTACATATAACAATTTTTTCACGTTGAAACTCCTTGATCGAATAATGTTGTGAGGCGGACTTCTCGCCTAAAAAATGCAGCCGAATTTAAAGTAGATTTTCTGTGCCTGTTAAGCGACTGGATTACCACTCTGTCGGCATAAATATCGGCCGGTGTTCGATAGTCCAACGCTTTTGGTAGTGTTCCAGACATGGTTTTCATACCAGAGCGAATTCGTATCGATAGATAAAGAGACCAATGACGATGCCATACATTTTACCGAGTTTGGAGAAACAAATCGTCTTCCTTGCCAATCTTTTGATGTGGGTCCAGAGGGTCGGATGCTTCCGTTCGATCTTTTGGGTACTCATCTTGCCGACTATGCACCTTTAGAGAGACATGTGGCGTTGGTAGGTTCCCCGGTTGTCCGTGTAGCATTGGGTGATCCCAAACGGTGCCAACCACAGCTAACACAGATGTTCCTTATTCTGGATGTAACCCCACATCTCGTCCATGTTCGGCCTCTTGATCTTTAATATTTTGAGTGTCAACGATAATTGTAGCTATTGAGCATCTGGCCGCTTTTGGTGGCCGGCTGGCGGTCCGTTTTTCTGTGATAATCGTTTACAATCCCCACTGCGGCCGCTATTCCACTCGGAATTTCGGTTAGGCTAACACTTTCATCCATAAAGCGGATTTTCGCTTTTTGTCGAGGCGGCGCATGGCGCGAATCAAATTGGACCTGCCGGCGGATTTTCCGTTTGCCACCGAGCTGCGGGTGCGGGTCACCGATATCAATTATGGCGGGCATATGGGCAACGACTCCCTGCTGGGCTTGTTGCACGAGGCGCGGGTTCGATTCCTGGCGCATTTTGGACTCAAGGAGCTGGATATCTTCGGTCTTGGTCTGATCATGGCCGACAGCGTGATCGTCTATAAATCGGAGGCGTTTCCTGGCGAGGCGCTGGAGATCGCGGTGACGGTCGTGGATTTCAACAAATATGGCTGCGATTTCGTCTACCGGGTGACCGAACGGGCTAGCGAGCGCGAAGTGGCGCGGGCCAAGACCGGGGTCGTGTTCTTCGACTACCAGAAACGCACGGTCCAACCGGTGCCGCAATCCTTCCTCGATCTGTTCCCGCCCGATGCCGCCGTCGCTTAAACCGCCGCTGGCGCCGATCGCCCGGGCCTGGCTGCCATTCCGCCTGCTGCTGGCCGTGGGCGCCAGCGTCGGCGTCGCGGTGCTGCTGGTGCTGGTGCTGTACATCACCGATCTCGGGTTGTCGGTGTGGGATCGCCTGCAACGGGCGCCGACCACATTCTGGGTGATGTACCTGCTGGTGCTGTGCCTGCTGAGCGGGGGCGGGGCCTACCTGGTCTGGCGAGTGCTGCGCTGGGGCCGGCCGGCCGGCAAATCTCGTTCGACCGCACCCGCCAAGCCGCCGGACGAAGAGACCCTGCGCGAACAGATGGAGCATCACGCCGCCGCCGGCGTGCCGGTGGACACCATCCGCGGCGAGTTGGAGGAGTTGCAGCGGCGGCGGGCGGCGGGCGAGATCATCGTGGCGGTGTTCGGCGAGATCAGCACCGGTAAATCTTCCACGATCCGCGCCTTGCTGCCGGGCACCGACATCGCGGTCGACGTGTGCGGCGGTACCACCCGGGAGGTCACCAATTACACTTGGACCAGCCCGGCCGGGGACCGGCTGATTCTGGTCGACCTGCCGGGCCTGAACGAAGCGGATGGCGCGCTGGACCGGGAAGCCCGCGACGAAGCGTTGCGCGCCCATGTGGTGATCTACGTCTGCGAGGGCGATCTGACCCGCGACCAGTATCAGGCGCTGCGGACGCTGGTGGATCTGGGCAGCCCGGTGATTTTGGCGCTGAACAAGATCGACCGGTTCGTTGGCCGGGAGCTGGAGCGGGTGCGCGAGCGCCTGGGCGAGCGGGTGGGCGAAGGGGTGGAAGTGGCGCCGGTGCAGTGCGGCGGCGTGGAGGAAGTCACCCGCATCTATCACGACGGCCGCGAGGAAACCACCCTGCGCGAGCGCAAGCCGCAGGTCGAGGACCTGCGCCGCGCCTTGCAGCGCTATCTCGATACCGATCCGCAAGTCCTGGACGGCTTGCGCGATACCTCGGTATTCGTGCTGGTCCAGCAGAAGCTGGACGAAGCGGTCGCCGAATATCGACGCAAGCGGGCCGGGGAGATCGTCAAGAGCTATTCCCGCAAGGCGGTGTTCGGCGCGCTGGCGGCGGTCGGGCCGGGGACCGACGTGCTGATCCAGGGCTATCTGGGCATCCACCTGCTCAAGGAGTTGTGCGCGCTGTACGAAGTGCCAGCGCGCGAGGTCGACATGCAGCGCTTCCTGGATCTGGCCGGCAATCAGATCAAACGCAGCCTCAACCTGCTGCTGGCGCTGGTGGGCAACGTGTTCAAGGCGTTTCCGGGGATGGGCACGGTGGTGGGTGGCATGTTGCACGCCGTGGTCTATGGATTGATATTCGAAAGCCTGGGGAAGGCGGTGGCCCGCTCGCTGGAAAGTCGTGGCGACCTGGTGAGCGGACCCACCTTGCGGATGTTCGAGGATGACCTGAGTGAAAATCTGGAAGCGCGTGCAAAGCGTTTGGCCCAACTGGTTTGGACGCGGCAGCGAGGCGATGAAGGTGCGGGAACCGCAACCGGCTAACGGCGACGGGCATCTGGCCCTGGCCCGCGAGAGCCTGCGCGAACTGCTGGACGACCAGCGGGTGCCGCCGCCGGTGCGCGCGGCGCTGGCGGAGGAGTATCGGCAACTGCAAGTGTTGCTGGAAAAGATCGAACAGGGTCATATCCATATCGCCGTGTTCGGCCGGGTCAGCGTCGGCAAGTCGGCGCTGCTCAACGCCCTGTTGGGCGAGACGCGATTTTCGACCAGTCCCCTGCACGGCGAGACCACCCGCGCCGCTCACGCCCGCTGGCAGGAATACGATGCCGGCGGGGTGTTCCTGATCGATACGCCCGGTATCAACGAGGTGTCCGGCGAAGCTCGCGAGCAGCTCGCCCACGACGTGGCGAGCCGCAGCGATCTGGTCATGTTCGTGGTGGACGGCGATATCACCGACACCGAGCTGAAGGCGCTGCGGCAGGTGAAGGGCGCGGCCCAGCGGCTGGTGCTGGTGTTGAACAAGATCGACCGCTATACCCAGGCCGATCGCGAGCTACTGCTGGAAACGCTGCGCCGGCGCAGCACGGGACTGATCCAGCCGCAGGACATTCTGACCGTCGCCGCCCAGCCGGCCGAGCGCATCGTGATCCTGGTGGACGCCGAGGGCAACGAGACCGAGACCCGCCGGCGGCCGGCGGCCGACGTGACCGTGCTGCGCGAGCGGATCTGGGACATCCTCAAGGCCGAGGGCAAGACCATGGCGGCGCTTAATGCCGGCTTGTTCGCCGGTCGCTTTTCCGACCGGTTGACCCGCGAGATCGTCGTCATCCGCCGCGATTTGGCCGACAAGGTGGTGCGCAAGTACTGCCTGGCCAAGGGCGTGGCGGTGGCGCTGAATCCCATTCCCATCGCCGACATTCTGGCGGCGGTCGCCACCGACGCGGCGATGATCGTGCATCTCGGCCGGGTCTACGGGTTGCCGATCAACCGGGTCGAGGCGGGTACGCTGCTCAAGACCATCTTCACCCAACTGGCGTTTCTGATGGGGACGGTCTGGGTCATGAACCTGGCGGCGGCGGCGCTGAAGGGCGTCACCTTGGGGCTGTCGACGGTGGTGACGGCCGGTGCGCAGGGCGCGGTGGCCTGGTACGGCACCTACGTGGTCGGTCGGGCCGCCGAGCAGTATTTCGCTCAGGGCAAGTCTTGGGGCGAGGGTGGGCCGAAGCGGGTGGTGCAGGATATCCTCGACAGCCTGGACCGCGAATCGCTGCTGGCGCAGGCTCGCGACGACATTTTGGCGCGCTTGAAACCGCTGTTGTGAGTCCGAGCGCAAGGTGGGGGACGCCGGTCGAGCGGTCGCCCCGCCGCGCTAAAACATCGCGGCCAGGTCGCGTGCTTCGGCCAGCATCGCTTGCCGTTCGGCCGGTGAAACGGTCGGCACCTGGTAGAACGCCCGATGGGTGACGGTGCGAACGCCGCACGCCTCCAAAATGCCTTCGGCCATCGGCCGCACCAGCAATTCGTGCCAGCGCAGGCGCTGGTAAGTGGCCTCGTCGCCGCCCAGCGTGTTGATGATCAAGGCTTTCTCGTGCGTCAATAGCCCATGCATGCCCGCTGCGGTGAAGTCGAAGGCGAATTTGCGCACGAATACCCGGTCGATCCAACCCTTGAGGATGGCGGGGGGGCCGAACCACCAGATCGGATAAATAAAGACCAGCCCTTGCGCCCAGCGGATAGCTTCCTGTTCCTGGCGAATGTCATTCGGCAGGTCGCCGCGCCAGTTGCGGATCAGATCCTCGCCATCCAGCACCGAGCGAAACTGCATCTGATACAGATCGCGAATACAGGTCGCGTGCCCTCGCTCGCAGAGTTCGGCATCGACCGTTTCCAGAATGGCCCGATTGAAACTGCGCGGGTTGGGGTGCGCGTAAACCAGCAGGATATTCATCTTCGAATCATGGCTCAGGCTACGCGCGCGTTGAAATCGTGACCGGCCAGGCTGAGCGTCAGCGCATCGCCAGAAGCGAGCGGGCCGACACCGGACGGCGTGCCGGTCAGCACCACGTCGCCCGGTTGCAGGGTGAAGTGGGTGGAGATATGAGCCAGCAGTTCGAAAATGCCGACCATCATCTGGCGGGTGTTGCCCTGCTGGCGCAGTTCGCCGTTGACCCGTAGCGCCAGTTCGACCGCCTGCGGTTCGGGCAGCGCCTCGGGTTTCAGGAACGGCGACAGCGGGCAGGAACCGTCGAAGGCCTTGGCGGTTTCCCAGGGATGGCCTTTTTGCTTCAGTTCGTTCTGGAGATCGCGCAGGGTCAGATCCAGGGCGATGCCGTAACCGGCCACGGCCGCGCGGGCGTCGTCGGCGCCGGCGTTTCGCAGTTCCTGGCCCAGCAGCACCGCCAGTTCCACTTCGTGGTGGCAAGCGCCCCGTCCCGCCGGCAGCCGGATCGCTTCGTCCAGCCCGACCAGCGCGGTGGCCGGTTTCATGAACAGGATGGGCGTTTCCGGCACCGCGTTGTTCAGTTCGCGGATGTGGTCGAGATAGTTGCGGCCGATGCAGACGACCTTGCCGACCGGCAGCGCCAGCGGGCTGCCGTCCAGATAGCGGTGTTGGTATACCAAACGAGGATCTTCCCAGGTTGTGAGTGGTGGGAAAGATATTGTCGGGTAAGCCCGTCGGAGCCGCAACGGCGGGCGCAATAAAAAAAGCGCCAGCCCGGAGGCTGGCGAAGTGGATGACCCACGGTCGGTCGAATCCGGCCGGAAACCTGCGAGCTAGGCGAAATAGGTGGCGGCGATCTGGTCGTGCAGTTGGCCCAGGCCGATCTGCAATTCATCGATGAATTCGTGCAGGCTGCCGTGGGTGAGTTCCGGCACCGCCGCCGCGTTCAGCCGTTGCCTGAGGGTGGCGATGCCGGCGAGCGGCGCGGCGTTTTTGGGCAGTTCCCGCAGGCAGAATTCCAACTGGGTCAGGCAACAGGCCACGGCGCGCGGAAAGTGCTCGTTTTGTAGTAGAAACTTGAGCACGTCGGGACCGCCGACCCGCAACCGCACCTGTTGGCGGTACATCTGGTAGGCGCTCAGCGATTTCAGCACGCTCATCCATTGAATGTTTTCGAAGGGGTCCTGCTCCTGCCGTTCGGGCGTAGCGACCGGGGACTGCGATTGGGACTGCGACTGGCTGGCCTCGACCGAGGCCGGCTCTGGTCGCGGTTCTGCGGCCGCCGGCTGACCGGCGCGCGGCAGCAAGTTGGCCGAGCGCACGTCCAGAATGCGGGTGGTCATGTCGGCCCGCTCCAGATAGCGGCCCAGCCGGACGAAATCGTAGGCGGCGGTGCGGCTCATGGCTCCGGATAGCATGCCGTTGATCTGTTGTGCGCCGTGGATGACCCGGCGCAGGAATTCGAAACGGCCGCGCCGGGTGGGGACATGGTCGCGGGCGTAGATGTACAGGCCGTTGACCTGTTCCCAGACTTCCTGTGGCACGGTGTCGCGGGTGGTGCGCAGGTTCTCGCGGGCGGCGGCCAGGCTGGAAATAATCGAGCTCGGATGGTCGCGGTCGCCGATCAGGAACTTGACCACGGTGGCTTCGTCGGCCAGCCGGTTCGGGTCCTTCTCGAAGAACAGTTTCTCGGCGCCGACGATGAAGATCAGCGGCAGCCAGCCGAAGGTGGTGTTGCGCGGCAGGTCCAGCAGCAGGTTGCTGTTGACGTTGATGATGCGGGCGGTGTCTTCGACCCGCTCGATTTGCCGGGCCATCCAGTAGATGTTTTGGGCGACGCGTGACAGCATGTTAGAAGCCCTCGGTATCGACGATCCAGGTGTCCTTGCTGCCGCCCCCCTGCGAGGAGTTGACCACCAGCGAGCCTTTTCTGAGGGCGACCCGGGTCAGGCCGCCGGTGGTCACGTAGGTCATGGGACCGGACAGAATGAACGGCCGCAGGTCCACATGGCGCGGTTCCATCTGGTCGTCGCACAGGGTCGGCGAGGTGGAAATCGATAGGGTGGGTTGGGCCATGTAGTTGCGTGGGTCCTTTTGGATCAGTTCGGCGAAACGCTTGCGCTCGCCGGAGGTGGCGTGCGGCCCGACCATCATGCCGTAGCCGCCGGATTCGTTGGCGGGCTTGACCACCAGCTTGTCCAGATTGGCCAGCACGTATTTCCGGTCCTTCTCGCGCATGCACAGGTAGGACGGTACGTTGGGGATCAGCGGATCCTGATCGAGGTAGTACTTGATGATGTTCGGGACGAAGGCGTAAACGACTTTGTCGTCGGCCACGCCCGCGCCCGGCGCGTTGGCCAGCGCCACGTTACCCTTGCGCCAGGCCCGCATCAGTCCCTTGACGCCCAGCGCCGAATCCGGCCGGAAGGCTTCGGGGTCGATGAACAGATCGTCGACGCGCCGGTAGATCACGTCCACCCGCTCCAGCCCCTCGATGGTGCGCATGTAGACGCAGTCGTCGTCGCCGACTTCCAGGTCGCTGCCTTCCACCAGTTCCACGCCCATCTGCTGGGCGAGGTAGGAATGTTCGAAGTAGGCGGAGTTGTAGATGCCGGGAGTGAGCACCACCACGGTGGGGTTGTCGCCGGGGCGCGGCGACAGCGAGGCCAGCATGTCGTACAGGCGCGGGGCGTAGTCGTCCACCGGCTGGATGCGCTGGTACTCGAACAGCTCCGGGAACACCCGCTTGGTGACGACCCGGTTCTCCAGCATGTAGGACACGCCGGAGGGAACCCGCAAGTTGTCTTCCAGCACGTAGATCGTGCCGTCCTTGTCGCGCACCAAATCCGAGCCGCAGATATGCGCCCAGACGCCGTGGCGAGGGTTGACGCCCACGCACTGTGGCCGGAAGTTGACCGACTGCGCCAGCACCTCGGCGGGAAACACGCCGTCCTTGATGACCTTCTGCTCGTGGTAAAGATCGTCGATGAACAGGTTGAGCGCCTGCACGCGCTGTTTTAGGCCGGCTTCGGCGCGGTCCCATTCGTGTTTTGGGATGATGCGCGGCACGATGTCGAACGGCCAGGCCCGGTCGATGCTGCCGCCCTCGGTATAGACGGTGAAGGTGATGCCCATGACCAGGATGGCCAGCTCGGCCGCGGTCTTGCGCTCGCGCAGTTCCTCGTCGCTCAACGAGGCCAGGTATTCGCACAGCGTCCTTGCCGCCGGTCGCGGCCCGGTCGCGCTGTCGATAAGTTCGTCGTACGGACCTGTCGCGGCATAGCGCTGCCATTCGATTGTCATTTATCGTTTCCTTGCGGTTGGCATGTTGGGTCGCCGTTGCGCGTGAATGCAGCAAAATCCAAGCCAGTTGAAGACCGAGAAACGATGGCCGCGGCCAACCCGGCGGCGCGGCAAAAAAATGCAATGGCGACCTTCATGGAAATGTGGGGGCGGGCAGGCGGTGGTGGACGGTGAAGCCGGCCTGGATGCACGGTGATGGCGCATGAAGCGCCGCCTTGCACTACTCGGGTGCAACATGGTGAATTATAAACAAACTTTTCCAGTCTGACGCAGCGCCACCGGCATTGGCCAAGCCGGGTTGTTCCCGCATAATGCGCGCCACGATTGTAGCCGACTGTGAAGGATAGGCCATGGCCATACGTATTGCTCTCCACCACCAGACCTCGTATCGATTCGATCGCGCCGTCAATGTGTCGCCGCACGTGATTCGCCTGCGCCCGGCGTCGCACACGCGCACCCCGATCCATGCCTATTCGCTCAAGATCGAGCCGGCCCAGCACTTTATCAATTGGATGCAGGACCCCTTCGGCAATTTCCAGGCCCGGTTGGTGTTTCCGGAAAAGGTCCGGGAACTGAGCCTGACCGTCGATCTGGTGGCCGAGATGACGGTCATCAATCCCTTCGATTTCTTCGTCGAAAGCTACGCCGAGAAGTATCCCTTTACCTACGAACCCACGCTGCGCCGGGAGTTGGCGCCCTATCTCGAAACACAGGAAAACGGCCCACTGCTGAACGCCTGGCTGGCTGGCGTTGACCGCAAGCCCCAGACGATCGTCGATTTCCTGGTCGAACTCAACCGGCGACTGGGCCAGGACATCGGCTATATCATCCGCATGGAAGCGGGGGTGCAGACCAGCGAGGAAACCCTGACCAAGCGCAGCGGCTCCTGCCGCGATTCGGCTTGGCTGCTGGTGCAGATTATGCGGCATCTGGGTTTGGCGGCGCGTTTCGTCTCCGGCTATCTGATCCAGTTGACCGCCGACATCAAGTCGCTGGATGGCCCTTCCGGTACCGAGATCGATTTCACCGACCTGCACGCCTGGGCCGAGGTCTTCGTGCCGGGCGCGGGCTGGATCGGGTTGGACCCGACCTCCGGTCTGCTCGCTGGCGAGGGTCACATCCCGCTGGCCTGCACCCCGACTCCGCCCAGCGCCGCGCCGGTCACCGGTTGCACCGACCCGTGCGAAACAGAATTCGGTTTCGACATGAAAGTGACCCGTATCCACGAGGACCCGCGTGTCACCAAGCCCTACACCGAGGAGCAATGGCAGACCATCGAGGCGCTGGGCCACGACGTGGACGCGAAATTGCGGTCGGGCGACGTGCGGCTGACCATGGGCGGCGAGCCGACCTTCGTGTCCATCGACGACATGGATGGGGCGGAATGGACGATTGCGGCGGTGGGGCCGACCAAGCGCATGCTGGCCGGCCGGTTGTTGAAGAAACTGCGCGACCGCTTTGCGCCCAATGGTTTCCTGCACTACAGCCAGGGTAAATGGTATCCGGGTGAATCGTTGCCGCGCTGGGCGCTGTCCTGCTATTGGCGCAGCGATGGTCTGCCGCTGTGGCAGGACCCGCGCTGGATCGCCGATGACGAGACGCCGCAAGGGTTCGGCCCGGAGCAGGCGCTGACCTTCGCGCGGGAACTGACCCGGCGTCTGGGCGTGAGCGCCGAGCGCCTGATTCCTGGCTACGAGGATGTGTATTACTACCTATGGAAGGAACGCACCCTGCCGGTCAACGTCGATCCGTTGAAATATGACCTCAAGGACGATGAAGAGCGCCGGCGGCTGGCGATCCTGCTGGAGCGGGGTTTGAACGCTATTACCGGTTATACGCTGCCGATTCGTTGGCACGAAGCGCCGGATGGCGGGCGATGGATGAGCGGACCATGGGCGCTGCGCCGCGAACATTTGTATCTTATCCCCGGCGATTCACCGATGGGTTACCGCCTGCCGCTGGCGGCGTTGCCCCAGGTTGGGGAAACCGACCGCGAAGTGCCCCATCCGCAGTCGCTGTTCGAGTTCCGCACCGCGCTGGGCGATGTCCACGGCGAGGTGATGCGCCGCTATAGCGAATTTCTGAAGGGTCGAGCGGAGGCATCGCACGGCGATTTTCAGGAACAACCGGAGGCGGAGGCGGATACCCAGTCAGTGATCCATACCTCCTTGTGCGTGGAGCCGCGTGAAGGTCACCTCTACGTCTTCATGCCGCCGCTGGGGCAGTTGGAGCATTATCTGGATCTGCTGGCCTGCATCGAGCAGACCGCCGCCGATCTGGAAATGCCGGTGTTGGTCGAGGGTTACGCGCCGCCATCCGATTGGCGGGTGCGCAAGTTCGCCGTGACTCCGGACCCCGGCGTGATCGAGGTCAATATCCATCCTGCCGGCGACTGGGACGAACTGAAGCGTAATATCGAGGGGTTGTACGAGGACGCGCGCCAGTCGCGGCTCGGTACGGAGAAGTTCATGCTGGACGGGCGCCATACCGGCACCGGTGGCGGCAACCACGTCACCCTGGGCGGCGCCACGCCGAGCGACAGTCCATTCCTGCGCAGGCCCGATCTGTTGCGCAGCCTGCTCGCCTACTGGCAGCATCATCCCAGCCTGTCCACGCTGTTCTCCGGGCTGTTCATCGGCCCGACCAGCCAGGCGCCGCGGGTGGATGAGGCCCGCAACGACAGCCTGTACGAGTTGGAAATCGCCTTCCAGCAGATGCCGGCCGGCGAAGTGCCGCAACCGTGGCTGGTGGATCGGTTGCTGCGCAATCTATTGGTGGACCTGAGCGGCAATACCCACCGTGCCGAATTCTGCATCGATAAGCTGTACTCGCCGGATTCGGCCACCGGGCGGCTGGGTCTGGTGGAAATGCGCGCCTTCGAGATGCCGCCGCACGCCCGCATGAGCCTGATGCAGATGCTGCTGCTGCGCGGGTTGGTGGCGCGGTTCTGGGAGCAGTCCTACCCGAACCGGAAACTGGCGCGCTGGGGCACGCGGATTCACGATCAGTTCATGCTGCCGCACTACGTATGGGCGGATTTCCAGGACGTGATCGGCGAATTGAACGATGCCGGCTATCCGTTCGCGAGCGACTGGTTCCTGCCGTTCTTCGAGTTCCGCTTTCCGCACTATGGCAACATCGTCCATCGCGACATCGATCTGGAATTGCGCCAGGCGCTGGAACCGTGGCATGTGCTGGGCGAAGAGCAGGCCCTGGGCGGCACTGCCCGTTATGTCGATTCCTCGGTGGAACGGCTTCAGGTCAAGGTGAGCGGCATGGTCGGCGAGCGGCACGTCGTGGCCTGCAACGGCCGGCGGGTGCCGCTGCGCCCGACCGGGATTCCGGGCGAATTCGTGGCTGGGGTGCGTTACCGCGCCTGGCAGCCGCCGTCGGCACTGCACCCGACCATCCCGGTTCACGCGCCACTGGTGTTCGATCTGGTGGATACCTGGAACCAGCGTTCCATCGGCGGTTGCACCTACCATGTTCAGCATCCGGGTGGCCGCAATCCCGACACTTTCCCCGTCAACGCCAACGAGGCGGAGGCGCGGCGTTTCGCCCGATTCTGGCCGTATGGTCATACCCCGGGATCGATGGTGGCGCCGGCCGAGGAGCCCAACCCCAACTTTCCATGTACCTTGGATTTGCGGCGGCGGGGAGATTGACGGTCTTTCCGGGGACCTTATCCCATCGGCCGGCCTTGGCCTCATCAGCGCTGGGTCGGCGCGCAGCGCCGACGAACAGGGGATCGCCAGCGATTTGGGCTAGGTGAAAACCATTACGCTATTGATATTTTATGCCAGATATGGTTTACAGTTACGGTGATTGTTAAAACATCAGAACCGAGTAAGCTCTGACTTTTTGATGTTTTTAAGATCATTTTCCGTTGACGTAAAAGGCGCGCTCTGGCATGGAATCGAACTGGCAGTTAACTGTTGATCGACAGGATGATGACGCAAGGGCCAAGAGTTTTGGAACGCATCTCCGACGGCTTCGCGAACAACGCCGGGCGGTGAACCGCCGCTACTCGGTACGGCAGACGGCCGAGCGGATCGGAGTGGAGCCGACCTTCTTGAGCAAGATCGAGCGAGGGGAGGCTTACCCGCCGGAGGAAGAGACGGTGCGGCGGTTGGCGGCGGATCTGGGGGAAGATGCGGATTTGCTGCTGGCGCAGGCGGGCCTGGTGGCCGGCGATGTTCTTGAGACCATCATCATGCGGCCGATTCTGTTCGCCGAGCTGATTCGGGGATTGAGCGATGTGTCCGACCAGGAGTTGTTGGCCCTGGTGCATAGGGTTCGCAACGGTGCGGGATAGAGGCACGGCGGCTGACGAGACGATCCCACATCCGTTCGCCGGGTGGATGGACGCTTTGATGCCTGTACGAAAACTCCCTTTCCCCATGGGAGAAGGGTTGGAGGCGAGGGTTGTTTTTCAACACCTTGAATCTCCTTAATTTGCCGTGGCGCGCGGGTGATGGATGAAGGTGATCCAGAGTTGGGATGATGGCGTGGTGGATGATATCCGGCTGGCGGATTTGATGCGCCTCCACCAGGCCAACGCCACTTTTAACCTGAATCCCGGCTTACACCCAGCGGAGCGTTCATTCAGTTGGCGTTACGGCGACAAGGAAGTCTGGCGAGTCGGTCGCGACGAACTGGTCGAGGTCTACGCCGGCTTCGAGATCGCCAATCATTCCCTGAGCCATCCCAACCTGCCCGACCTGCTTCCCGCCGAGCTGGAGCGTGAGGTGCGGGACAGCCGGCGGATCCTGCAAGAGTGGTTTCAGCAGCCGGTGCGCGGTTTTTGCTATCCCTTCGGCGGGGTCAACCCGGCGGTCAAGGACGCGGTGCGCGCCGCCGGTCATGGTTACGCCCGCACCGTGACCGAACGCGAGCCGGTGTTTCCGCCAGCCGATCCCTTCGAATTCGGAGTGAGCTGCCGATTTGCCGATCCCTTGTTCTGGACCCGTTACGAACGCGCCAAGGCGTTAAATGGCGTGTTTTTCTTCTGGGGCCACAGCTACGAACTGCTCGACGAGTCGATGTGGGCCGATCTGGAACATAAAATCGCCCGGATCAGCGCCGATCCGGCAGCGGAATGGACTCGCATTGAAACCTTATTCTGAGCGCCCCCGCATCGGTGCGCGCTCATCCACGATCCGAGTCCGTCCCACCCGATGACGTTCACTCGTGCCGTAGCGCCTCGATGGGATCGAGCCGCGCGGCGTGGCGGGCCGGGAAATAGCCGAAGATCACCCCAATCGCCGCCGAAAACAGGAACGACAGCAGATTGATTCCTGGATCGAACAGATAGGGCACCTGCATGACCCCGGCCAGCCCCATCGAAGCCAGCGTCGCCAGCGCGATGCCGACGATGCCGCCCAGCGACGACAGCGCCACCGCCTCAACCAGAAATTGCAGCAGCACCTCCCGCTCCAGCGCGCCGATGGCCAGCCGGATGCCGATTTCGCGAGTGCGCTCGGTCACCGACACCAGCATGATGTTCATGATGCCGATGCCGCCCACCAGCAGGCTGACCGCCGCCACCGCGCCCAGCAGCATGGTCAGAACCTTGGTCGTGCCGGTCATGGTTTCGGCGATCTGCCGGGTGTCGAGGATGGAAAAATTATCGTCCTCGCTGGCGGTGATCTTGCGGCGCTCGCGCATCAGCGACCGCAGGTCGGCCATGACCTGATCGGTGCTGGCGCCGTCTCGCACCGAAACCATGAGGGTGTTGACATCCTGATTGCCGGTCAGGCGGCGTTGCAAGGTCCGCAGTGGCATCACGACGATGTCGTCCTGATCCATGCCCATGGCGGACTGGCCCTTGGATGCCAGCACGCCGATCACCTCGCAGGCGAAATTCTTGATTCGCAGCTCGTCGCCGAGCGGGATTCGCCGGCCGAACAATTGCTTGCGCACCGTCTCGCCGATCAGGCAGACGGCCTTGCCGGCCCGCTGCTCGGCCTCGGTGAAGACTCGTCCCCCGGCCAGCCGCCAGTTGCCGGCGCTGAAATAGGCGTCGGTGCTGCCGGTAACCACGGTGGACCAGTTGTTGGCCGCGTACACCACCGTCACCGACGTGTTGGTGGTGGGGGCGACGGCGTTGAGTCCGCCGATCTGCGCCAGGATCGCCTCGGCGTCGCTGGCTTTGAATCTGGGCGCGCCCGCCGAATCCCGTCCGGGACCGAGCCGCTGACCGGGACGCACCATGAGTAGATTGCTGCCGAGACTGGCGATCTGATCCGCGACCATGCGGGTGGCGCCATTGCCGAGCGTGACCATGATGATCACCGCGCTGACGCCGATCACGATGCCGAGGATGGTCAGGAACGACCGCAGCAAATTGCGCCGAATCGCGCGCAAGGCCAACAGAATGCTGCTCCAGAACATCAGCGGCTTTCCCCATTGTGGCGATCGGAATCGACTTGGCCATCCAGAAAGCGAACGATGCGCTTCGCGTAGTGCGCCATGTCGGGCTCGTGGGTCACCATCAGCACGGTGATGTCCCGGTCACGATTCAGAGCGACCAGCAAATCCATGATCTCGTGGCCGCGCTGGCTGTCGAGGTTGCCGGTCGGTTCGTCGGCCAGCAGGATGGTCGGATCGGTCACGATGGCCCTGGCGATGGCGACCCGCTGTTGTTGGCCGCCGGACAGTTCGGCGGGCGTGTGTTTTTCCCACTGCCGCAGGCCGACCGCGTCGAGCGCCGCGCGCGCCCTGGCGTGGCGGGAGGCGCGCGGTTCGCCACGATACACCAGGGGCAGCTCGACGTTTTCCAGCGCGGTGGTTCGGGCCAGCAGGTTGAAGCCCTGAAACACGAAACCGAGGTAATGACGGCGCAGCAGGGCGCGCTGATTGCGGGACAGTCGCTCGACATGCAGGCCGCGAAACGCATAGGCCCCCGAGGTCGGGCTGTCCAGACAGCCGAGGATATTCATCGCGGTGGATTTGCCGGAACCGCTCGGCCCCATGATGGCGACGAAATCGCCGGAGTCGATGCACAGATTCACCCCGCGCAAGGCGTGAAACTCCGTCGTTCCCTGTCCGTACACCTTGGTCACGTCCCGCAGCTCGATCAACCGAGCATTCGGCGCTCGTTCACTCTCCTCGCCCGCTTGCAGGCGAAAGGTTGGGGGTGAACGCGGGGCGCTCATCGCGTCGCCCCCAAACTGGCGGTAATGACGGGCAGACCCGGTTCCAGGCTCTCGCCCGTCACCTCGGTCATGCGGCCGTCGCTGCTGCCGACGGTTACCGGCACGGCGACCGGCTGGCCGTCGCGCAGCACCCAAACCCGTTGCGTGGCGTCCTTGGCGGTCGCCGGCTTCGCGGATCGGTTCGATGTGGAGCGCGGGGGACGGGGCAGCAGGCTGGCCACCAGACCGCCGCCGGTCGGGCGGGCTTCCGCCGGCTTCGGCGGCGTAAAACGTAACGCCGCGTTTGGCACGAGCAGCGCGTTATCGCGTTCGGCGGTGACCATCTCGGCGGTGGCGGTCATGCCGGGACGCAGGCTGAGATCGTCGTTGTCCACGTTGAGAATGGCCTTGTAGGTCACCACGTTGTTGACCGTCTCCGCGCCGAACCGCACCAGGCTGATGCGGGCGGGAAACCGCCGGTTGGGATAGGCGTCCACGGTGAACGTGGCCGACTGCCCTTCACGCACCTGGCCGACGTCGGCTTCGTCCACATCCACCTGCAATTCCATCTGTGCCAGATTTTCAGCGAGGGTGAACAGCACCGGCGCTTGCAGCGAGGCCGCCACGGTCTGTCCCGGTTCCACCGAGCGCGCGAGCACCACGCCGTCGATGGGGGAACGGATCGATGCCTTGGTCAGATCGGTTTCGCTGGAGCGGAGCGTGGCGCGGGTTTCGTCCACGGCCGCCCGCGCGCCGACCTCGTCGGCAACGGCGCGTTCCAGCGTGGCCTCGGCGGTTTCCAGTTCGGATGGCGAGGGGACCCTGCCGCCGCTCAGTTTGGCCATCTGTCGCAGTCGCCCGAGATTCGCGCGGGTTTCCTTGACGGTCGCCATGGCCTGCAACACCTTGGCTTCGGCCGAGGCCAGCGTCGCTTTCGCCTTCGCGACTTGATCCTGGAGTTTGCTGAGATTCAGGCGAGCGAGTACCTGCCCTTTTTTGACCCGGTCGTTGTAGTCCACGAACACCGTTTCGATGGTGCCGGACAATTCACTGCTCACATCGACTTTATTGACCGGCGCCAATTTGCCCGTCGCCGATACGGTCACCCGCAAGTGGCCCCGGCCGACCGGTTCGGTCTGGTACTTCGGCGTGGCGTCCGCGTTGGGATCGGACCGGAAAAACATGAACCCGCCGCCGGCCAGGGCGAGCGCAACCGCCGCGATCAGCCAGCGAGCGCCAAAGCGGCGGCGCGTCGGTTCCGAATCGATGATTTTCGCCAGTTCGGTATCCGCGACGGAGAAGGTGTTGCTCATGACGATGTTTCCGCTGTGATGGCGACGTTGGAGGCGGACGCCGGCGGCCAGCCGCCGCCCAGCGCCTTGTAAAGCGGGATCGGGGCGGAGACGTCTTCGGCCTCGCTGGGATCCGAGTGAGAGGATAAGGCCACCCGCGTCAGCGCCGATCCGGCGGCGTGGGCGAATTTCGAAATTCCGTTCGCGGGCGCGGATGGCGGATCGGCGCTAATTGCACCGCGCCAGGTCCGCGATGGGCGTGTTCAGGACCGCGAAGGGTTCGGTGAAGGGTTGATCCATGCTGGCCAGGAGGGTCAGGGTAACGGCCGTGGCGATCGAGAAGACGGCCAGCGTTATCGCCTGGGCGCGCGATTTGTCGAGCTGCACCAAGCCGATGGCAATCTGGGTCATGAAGCCGAGAAAGATCACCAGTACCCACTTGCCGATATGACTGTGGCCGCTGCTGAGCTGGATGCGGTTGACCCGATACTGTCGGACCTGGTTGAAAGCGCTCAGCATTTCCCGGCGCAGCGTTGCATCCACCCGAGCGGTGAATTCCGGGGCGGCGAGCGAGAGCATCATGTTGTCCAGGGCCGTTTCGGCGGTGGGCGAGGCTTCGCCGTCCAGCAGCATCGTCGGCCATTCCTGTTGCACGACCGCTTTCGCGTAGGTACAGATCCGCTCGGCCAGGGGTTGGGTGGTCGGCGGCTCCAGGACCTCCGCGAGGTGCGACAGCAATTTCAGATTGCTGGCTTCCTGGAGGACGGATTGTTGTGCCTGCTCGGCCCGTTGCCAGATGTCGGCGCCCATGAATCCGACCGACAGACTGAACAGCACCGCGACCGAGGAAAAGTAGGGGGCCACGACCCCCAGATTGTCGCGCCAGAAAGGCGCTAGCCGGCTGCGTTGAAAGAACCACCATAGAGCGGCGGCGGTGGCCAGCCAGACTATCAGGGTGGCGGGCACCCCCAGCCAAAATGGAAAATCGAGCCAGGTTTCGATCATGGTCAATACCTCATTCGCTATCCGGTTCGTACCCCAGGTTCGGCGCCAGCCACTTTTCCGCCTCCGCCAGCGTCCAGCCCTTGCGGCGAGCGTAGTCGGCGACCTGATCGCGACCCAGCCGGCCCACGCCGAAGTAGCGCGCTTCGGGGTGGCTAAAGTACCAGCCGCTCACCGCCGCCGTCGGCGTCATGGCGAAGCTCTCGGTCAGCCGGATGTCGGCGTTCTGGGCCACATCCAGTAATTGCCAGAGCAAACCCTTTTCGGTGTGGTCGGGGCAGGCCGGATAGCCGGGAGCAGGGCGGATGCCCCGGTACCGTTCGGCAATCATCTCCTCGTTGCTCAGCGTCTCCGCCGCCGCGTAACCCCAGAATTCCCGCCGCACTCGCTCGTGCAGTCGCTCGGCCAGGGCTTCCGCCAGCCGGTCGGCCAGCGCTTTCAGCAGGATGGCGCTGTAGTCGTCGTGAGCGCGTTCGAATTCGGCGACCCGCGCGTCGATGCCGATGCCGGCGGTGACGGCAAACGCGCCCACATAATCGGCCACACCGGTTTCGCGCGGGGCGATCCAGTCGGCCAGGCAATAATGCGGCTTGCCGTCCGGCTTCGGACCCTGCTGGCGCAGGTGGTGCAGCGTCATCAATATCCGGTCGCGGGTTTCGTCGGCATACAGCGCGAGGTTGTCCTCGCCGACCCGGTTGGCCGGAAAGAAGCCGATCACCGCCCGCGCTGTCAGCCAGTGTTCCGTCAAAATCTTGTCCAGCATGGTCTGGGCGTCGGCGAACAGGTGGCGGGCCTGTTCGCCCTGCGTGGGATCATCGAAAATGGTCGGGTAGCGCCCGCGCAGTTCCCAGGCCTGGAAGAACGGCGTCCAGTCGATTCGCTCCACCAGTCCCGTCAGCGGATAGTCGTCGAACGTGCGGATACCGAGGAAATTCGGTTTGGGTGGCACATAAGCGGACCAGTCGAGATTGGGCCGGTTGGCGCGGGCTTGCCCGAGCGGCAGCAAGGCTTCTCGTCCACGCCGGTTGGCGTGTTGCTCGCGTTTTTGAACGTAGTCGGCCTTGGTTTTGGCGGCGTAGTCGGCTTTGGTATCGACGCTGACCAGGTTTTGCGCCACGCCCACCGCCCGCGAGGCGTCCTTGACGTAAATCACCGGGCCGGGGTATTGCGGATCGATCTTGACCGCCGTGTGCATGGCCGAGGTGGTCGCGCCGCCGATCAACAGCGGGATGTCGAAGCCTTGCCGTTTCATCTCTCTGGCGACGTTGACCATCTCGTCCAGCGACGGGGTGATCAAGCCGGACAGGCCGATCATGTCCGCGCCGTGCTCGCGGGCGGCGTCGAGAATCTTTTGCGCCGGGACCATGACGCCGAGATCGACCACCTCGAAGTTATTGCATTGCAGCACCACGCCGACGATGTTCTTGCCGATGTCGTGCACGTCGCCCTTGACCGTGGCCATGATGATCCGGCCATTCGTGCGGCGCTCGCCGTCGGCCTGCTCCGCCTCGATGTACGGAATCAGGTAGGCCACGGATTTTTTCATCACCCGCGCCGATTTCACCACCTGCGGCAGAAACATCTTGCCGGCCCCGAACAGGTCGCCGACCACGTTCATGCCGTCCATCAACGGGCCTTCGATGACGTGCAGCGGTCGTTCCGCCTGCTGGCGGGCTTCCTCGGTATCGGTCTCGACGAACTCGTCGATGCCTTTGATCAGTGCATGTTCCAGCCGTTTGGCGACTGGCCAGGAACGCCATTCCTGCGCCTTTTCCGGAGCGGCTGAAGCTTCGCCGGCCTGGTATTGCGGCGCGATTTCCAGCAACCACTCAGTGGCGTCCGGGCGGCGGTTGCGGATCACGTCCTCGACCCGCTCGCGCAATTCCGCCGGAATCTCCTCGTAGATCGCCAGTTGCCCGGCGTTGACGATGCCCATGTCCATCCCGGCCTGGATGGCGTGGTAAAGGAACACCGAATGGATGGCCTCGCGCACCGGGTTGTTGCCCCGGAACGAGAACGACACGTTGGACACGCCGCCGGAGATCAGCGCATGAGGCAATTCCGCTTTGATCCGCCGGGTGGCTTCGATGAAGTCCACCGCATAGTTGTTGTGTTCGGCGATGCCGGTGGCGACGGCGAAGATGTTGGGATCGAAAATAATGTCCTGCGGCGGGAATCCGATCTGCTCGGTCAGAATCCGGTAGGCGCGCTGGCAAATGGCGAACTTGCGATCCTCGGTATCGGCCTGGCCCTGTTCGTCGAAGGCCATGACGATAGCGGCGGCGCCGTAACGGCGAATCAGCCGGGCCTGACGGATGAATTCCGCCTCGCCCTCCTTCATGCTGATCGAGTTCACCACCGGCTTGCCCTGAATGCGCTTGAGACCGGCTTCCAGAATCTCCCACTTGGAGGAGTCGATCATCACCGGCACCCGGCTGATGTCCGGCTCGGCGGCGATCAGATTGAGGAAGGTGACCATCGCCTCCTTGGAGTCGAGCATCCCCTCGTCCATGTTGATGTCGATGATCTGCGCGCCGTTCTCGACCTGCTGGCGAGCGACATCCAGCGCGGCGTTATAGTCACCGGCCTTGATTAGCCGCTTGAAGACCGCCGATCCGGTGACGTTGGTGCGCTCGCCGACGTTGATGAACAGCGAATCCGGGCCGATATTCAGCGGCTCCAACCCAGCCAGGCGGCAACACGGCTCGATGGCGGGAATCGGACGCGGCGGTAGATCCTGGACCGCTTCGACGATGGCGCGAACATGCGCGGGCGTGGTGCCGCAGCAGCCGCCGACGATGTTGAGAAAACCGCTCTCGGCAAACTCGCGAATGGTGGCGGCCATCATCTCCGGGGTTTCGTCGTATTCGCCGAAGGCATTGGGTAAACCCGCATTGGGATGGGCGGAAAGGTAAGTGTCGGCAATGTGCGCCAGTTCGGCGACGTAGGGCCGCAGTTGGGTCGCGCCCAGCGCGCAATTCAGGCCGAAGGACAGCGGCCGGATGTGCGATAGCGAGTTCCAGAACGCCTCGGTGGTTTGCCCGGACAGGGTGCGACCGGAAGCGTCGGTGATGGTGCCGGAGATCATCACCGGTAGCCGAATACCGCTCTCGTCGAAAAATTGCTGGATGGCGAACAGCGCCGCCTTGGCGTTGAGCGTGTCGAAAATGGTCTCGACCAGCAGAATATCCGCGCCGCCCTCGACCAGCGCCTGAGCGGCCTCGGTGTAGGCGGCGACCAAGTCGTCGAAGCCAATGTTGCGAAAGCCCGGATTGTTCACATCCGGCGACAGGCTGGCGGTGCGGTTGGTGGGGCCGAGCACCCCGGCGACGAAACGGGGCCGGTCGGGCGTGCTGTATTGGTCGGCGACTTCGCGCGCCAGCCGGGCTGCTTCCCGATTCAACTCCGGCGCGAGGCTCTCCATGCCGTAGTCGTGCATGGACACGGTCGTGGAGTTAAAGGTATTGGTTTCGAGAATATCGGCCCCGGCGTCGAGATAGGCGGCGTGGATCTCGCGGATGATCGCCGGCTGGGTTAGCACCAGCAGATCGTTGTTGCCCTTGAGATCGCTCGGCCAGTCGCGGAAGCGCTCGCCCCGGTAATCGGCTTCCTGGAGGCGGTAGCTCTGGATCATGGTGCCCATCGCGCCGTCCAGAATCAGGATGCGGCGGGCGAGCAGGGCGGACAATTCGGCGGTGCGGTCAACGGTCATCGGCAAGATACTCGGAGATTGGTGCAGGATGGCGGCAGTTTCTTATTATCGGACAGGAACCTGGAAAGTATTCTCTATGTTCCCACTTAAAGCTTTGCGTAATAGCGCTGAATCTTGGTGGCCATTAGCTTGCGGCGCGTTTGCAGGAACTCGCTGTATCCGGTCTCGTTCATTCCAAAAATTGCTTCGGGAACGCAGTTGGCGGCGAGGTTAGCCCGCAACAGATCCATATCCAGGATCGCGCCATACTTGAGGGGTCCGCCGTTGCACTGGCTTTGAATATCGGCAAAGTAGGTGGATGGCGCTTTGCTACCGATCTTAATATTTATTTCTTCTTGTGTGTAGGCGTAGTTGGCAATCTGGTTATATTGACTGCGCGGCAGACCCGCTTTTTTCAGCAAGGCGCGTGGGAAAATATGGTGAATGTCACCCAGGTGGCTAACCAACTCTCTGATTGCAATATCCTTGGATAGAAATCCTTTGTCGTTGGCGCGAATCTGTGCAGCCACAAACACCCAGAAATAGGGATTGCCAGTGCCAGAAGTGTCTAGTTGCTGCACCAAGCGCAGCTCCCAGAATGTCGGCGAGAGTTCTGTTTGTTCGACACTGGAGAGAATTTTTTCGAAGTCGTCGGATGCAATTTGCCGAATGTCTTTGTCGAACTGGGTTTCCGCCGATCCTGAGTAGCGCCCGGTCAGTACAGACATGACGAACCAGCGACGCACTAACGACTCAATTTTGCCATCCTGCACACTTTGCGTCCGAAGCCGCAGATAGACGATATAGGCAAAGTTTAAGGCCCCCCGGTTGCGAATCATACCGTCGTCAATGAAGCCCGCCGACTTGATGATCATCACGAACCTTTTAAAGTTTGATTCCTTGATGAAATCCAGGATGCCAGCGGTGAGTTTGGCAAATGACGCTTCAGCAATGCTGTCCTCAAATTTTTTGGTTTCAAAGTTGCGTCCGGAGAGCAGGCTGACTAAATCGGAGAATTTGCCCCGTTCAAACTCCTTGGTGAAGGCCACCCGTAACAGGTCGTTATACGAGGGATCGTAGAGATTATCGTTTTCACTCCGCAACCAGGCCACTTTCTGCAAGTAATCAGACGCCGCAAATTCGCTGTCCATTTCTTTGATCTGATCGTAGAACTCGGGAGCGACCGCCAGGTGGCAGAAGTAATCAATGCACTTGCGCAACGCTTGACCGCCAAATCTCAGGTCGGCGGCGATCTTCGACATCACGAAATCGGCTTGCGAAAGCACGGTGCCCTTGGAGTTGATGCGGATGAAGATTTCTGTAACTGTTTCAATGTCCAAGTCGTGGTCAAGCTCTATCAACCCAATCTGCTTCTTGGCAATGTCGGTTAGATTGAGTAGACTCGTTTTAACTTTGACCTTATCGGTTGAGGGATTGTCTGCAAGATATTTTTCGACAACATCGAATAAATCGACTGTACCGCTGATGATGGTCGATACATCGGCTATCCATACCGAATCTTTGGCAATAGCCGGATTGGAAACCTCGAATTGCTCTTCCAGCGGGTTGAAGGCAATTGAAATGCGCACCTTGCGGTAATCCTTGTTGACAACCTGCTGACCAATGATCGCGGCGGTCAATGCCGTCACCCGTTGCTGGCCATCAATCAAAATCATTTTTCCGGACGCTTTGGCGCCATCCTTTAACTGTACATCCGGATTGCGCCAAGCGATGAGATAGCCAACTGGGTAGCCTTTATAAAGCGAATCGAGCAGATCCCGAACCTGACTGGCGTCCCAAACAAAAGGTCGCTGGATTTCTGGAATCGCGATTTCGTTCTCGCGCACCTTGGCGAGAAGGCTTTCGATCAGATATTGGTTGACGGCGTATTTTTGGGTTTTCATAACAATCTACCGCTTGAACGTGAGGCTACTCAAGTCAGTTGAAAAGCATCCCGAATCCATTCGATCTGCGGTTCGTCATCGGCCTGGAGAATGGCCACCACGTCGAAGCGACAAGGCAGGTCGAGGCGCTGGCGTTGCAGGTAGAGCGCGGCGGCGCGGAGCAGGCGTTGCTGTTTGGTGCGGGTAACCGATTCGGCCGGCGTACCGTAGCGGGTATGGCGGCGACTGCGCACTTCCACGAAGATCAGGTTTTCGCCGTCGCGCATGATCAAATCCAGTTCGCCGCCCCGGTAGCGGACGTTGCGCGTCACCAGGATCAGACCGCGCGCTTCCAGATAGCGGCAGGCCAGATCCTCGGCGGCGCTGCCTCGGGCGACGCGGCTGATCACGGGCGGTCTCCGGCAGGTTAATGAAAAATCAGGGTTTCAAAGACCCGCGCATTGTAGAGGTTCAAACCATGACCGTCGAATCCGGCGCGCTGTATGTGATCGCTACCCCCATCGGCAATTTGGAGGACATCAGCGCCCGCGCCCTGCGGGTGCTGCGCGAGGTGACGGCCATCGCCGCCGAGGACACGCGCCATACCGGGCACTTGCTCGCCCATTTCGGGATTCAAACGCCGCTGTTTTCGCTGCACGATCACAACGAGCACGCCCGCCTGGAGCAGGTGGTCGCCCGCCTGCGCGAGGGTCAGGCGCTGGCGCTGGTGTCGGATGCCGGCACGCCGCTGATCAGTGACCCCGGCTTTCCGCTGGTGCGCGAGTTGCGCCGGCAGGGGTTGAAGGTCATCCCGGTGCCGGGGCCGAGCAGCATTTTGGCGGCTCTGTCGGTGGCCGGTTTGCCGACCGACCGTTTTACCTTCGAGGGTTTTCTTCCGCCCAAATCCGCTGCCCGGCGCGAGCGTCTGCAAGCACTGGCGTGCGAGGAACGCACGCTGGTCTTTCTGGAAGCCAGCCATCGCATCGCCGAGACCCTGGCCGATTTGGCGGCGGTGTTCGGTGGGGAACGTTCGGCGACGGTCGCCCGCGAGTTGACCAAGCGTTTCGAGGAGATTCACAACGCCAGTCTGAGTGAGTTGGGGGGTTGGCTGGACGCCGATCCACATCGTCGCAAGGGCGAATTTGTAGTGATCGTGCAAGGTGCGCCGGCCGCGAGCGAGGCGGAGACGGCGGAGACGCGCCGCTTGCTGGTGGCGCTGCTGGCGGAATTGCCCGCCAGCCGGGCGGCGGCGGTGGCGGCCAAGTTGACCGGCCTGCGGAAGAAGGCGCTGTACGATCTGGCGCTGGCGCTGGGGAATGGCGCTATCCCTTCAAGTCCGCCTTGCCAAGCAGCGCCCGGCGATGGACACTAAGCATGGGAACCGGCTGGGCGGTCGCTGTATCGCATTGCGGTATGGAGGAAAGTCCGGGCTCCATAGGACAGGGTGCCAGGTAACGCCTGGGCGGCGCAAGCCGACGGAAAGTGCCACAGAAAATATACCGCCCAAGTTCGCGAGAACCGGTAAGGGTGAAAAGGTGCGGTAAGAGCGCACCGCGCGGCTGGCAACAGGCGCGGCAGGGTAAACCCCACCCGGAGCAAGACCAAATAGGGGGGCGCTACGTGTGGTCCGCACGGCTCCCGGGTAGGTCGCTACAGGCGTCTGGTGACAGGCGTCGCAGATGAATGATCGTCCTCGACAGAACCCGGCTTACAGGCCGGTTCCCACTTGATTCCCATCGCGGCTCTTTCCAAGAGTTGGCTATCCGATCCCGCGCCACGGCGCGGCCATCGCTTTTCCGGGCACACCATGACCACCTTTACACCGCTGGAGATTCGCCCCGGCCTGCTGCTGGATCTGGACTCGATTCAGATTTGGGGGTGGGAGGAGGAATGCTTGACGCTGCCGGTCGGCGCGACCGGTTATGGCATGGTGACCCGTGGTCGTTCCGTGCTACGCGATGTCTGGGGTGGCTGTGAGTTAGGCCAGGGGATGTTTTTCGCGCTGCCCGACGGGGGTTCGGTGTGCGGTGGCGCCGGGCTGGTTATCGTCCTGTCCGGCTATCGTGGTTTGCGGCAGATCGGCGGTCCTTTGGAGAGCGTCGGGCGTTTGCGCTATATCGACGGGTGCAGCGATACCTTGTTGATTTGCCCGCCCCGCGTGGGTGAGCCGTGTCTGAATCATTTGCACATTCCGCCGCGTACCGACCAGACGCCCCATACTCATCCTTCGGCGCGGATCGGGGTCATCATGCAGGGGACGGGTGAATGCCGCACCCCGGATGGCGTGTTTCCGCTGCGGCCGGGCATGGGCTGGTATATCCCGAGCGGCTGCCTGCATTCCTTTTTCACCGAGGAAGCGGCGCTGGATGTGGTTGCCTGGCACCCCGATAGCGATTTCGGGCCGCGCGACGACGATCACCCGATGATCAACCGTACAGTGATTCCTCCGGGCTGACTGTGGGCGAGGTGCTACGCGTTGCCTTGCCAGATTTCCAGGGCTGGACGAAGTCGGCCATGACGTTCGAAAGACTATGAACCTCAAGCGTCACGGTTTTCATGGTTTCACCTCTTGATCTGGCCTTGGAAGTCGCGGATCAGACGCTCTGGGGACACGAAACAATATTTCGATTCGTTGCCTGCAAGATGCACATGATCACGGTTACGCGAAGCGTTAAGGTGCTTTATGACTTCGGGCGAGTGAGCATCACAAACAAACCAAGAATGATGTCCCCGAATACCCAGACACCAAAAAGCATACCTGTACCAATTGTTCCACCGATAGCAGCTCCCGCTTTCCCTGCCTCACTACCAGCAGTATTTGCGAGGTCTCCAACACTACCCCAATATGAGAACAGCCAAATAACCATTAAAACATTAAAGCCGATAAAGCTCCATTTAAATAATTTTCCAAAGAGTCCTCTCTTTGGTTTCCGAAGTTGAACTCCGCACTTGGGACACTTCAGCGCGGTGTTGCTAACTTCAGTTTGGCATTCTGGGCAGTTGATTAGCGCCATTTTCTACTCCTTAGTTGATTGGTGTTACGGATTTGAATTTGAACAAAAATTCGGGATTTCTCATTGAGCCATCAATAGTCATACTTGTTTCCTTGATGAAATCAGATTCAGATGGAAAGAAAGTTCCTGAAAACATCACGCGCTGCCCCTTGGAAAGGCTAAACAGGTTGTTGTAGACTGGAGTCCCTTTTTCAATCAGAGTGTTTGAAGCAACATCAGAAAGTGCGTTATTCCACGTTTTGATTTCTATATTGGGAGAAATTCGCACTGATAATATCGCTTTCCCTTCGGTATTTGTTTCCAGTTGATTGATCGTTCCCACCCATGAATTAACCGAGTAGCCACCTAGGAAAGTCGAGATTGCTGCCCTGCGTTGATCTCGCATAGCGGATTGCTGTAATTCATTTTTCACTCCTCTGAAACTCGTCGCATACTCAGATACGTTCCTAACAAACCTAATCTGTTCTTCCGGCATTTGAGACTCGATCGATTTCGCTTTTGCAGGGGAAATTGATGCTATTGCGTTTGGCTCAGTCGATTGGGTCTTATTTTTAGGTGAATTTATTATCCCGATTATTATCAGCCCTAAAAATCCGATCCCTATCCAGTGGATTACGCTCAGTTTCTTCTGCTTTGCACCACATTGCGGGCAAGCCTTCGCAGACTTGGATATATCCTTTCCGCAAGTCTTGCATTTAGTGAACATACTCTCGCTGCCCATGCTACCTCCTTCTTGTTGCACCTTGCACCCTAACGGGGCGGCGGATAAGCCGCGAGGACGGAAAAGCCGAAGGCTTTGACGGTTGATGTCGGCTTGATCCGCGTGGTTGTGCGGCGCGAAGCGTCCGCGAAACAAGTGATTATGTTGTTCCGTATATCCTGCGCCATGGCAAGATATACGGAGAATAGAAGCTGCCTATACCACAAGGCAGGTTCCCAAAATATCTCTAATCTCTACGCCATAGCAAACGCCTGAACCGGTCAACCGTAACCGACTGATCGAGTGAGCTTGCCGTCCTTCTCCGCCCGGCCACAGCCTCGGGAGTCAGCCTCCGGTGCCCCGTTCGGAGCACCTTCCCGCGATATGATCATGGCAAACCCCATCGTCACAATACAAGCCACTATTTTACAGTAAAATCACCCGAAAATGAGTGGGTAAAAGGATACGCTTCCCGTTCGATTACTCTCAAGAATGATACTCTATATGCATCGTTCGTCGGCGCTGCCGTGCCTCAAAAGGCGAGAGAGTTTTCCACCATTTGCTCGTGCCACAGCAAGAGGGTGACGAGCATCCACAGTTTCAAACCGTGGCGCAGGCCGGGAACGCCTTCCATTTCGTAATTCAGCAGGCGTTCCACATAGTCCGGGTTGAACAGCCCACCGCGCCGGATTTGTGAACGGGACAGCAGTTTTTTTCCATAACGGCGCATATCGCCCTGAAACCAGAATCGCACCGGCACCATCATTCCCGATTTTGGCCGGGCGATGATCGCTTCCGGCACCCAATCCCGCACTGCCTGCTTGAGCACGCTTTTTTCCACCGTGCCCGCCAGTTTCGCGCCCGGCGGGCAAATCATGCTGGTTTCGATGATCCGTCGCGAGAACAGCGGCGGCAGCGCCAGCAGGCCATGCGCCGAACTCATCTTCTCCACCTTGACCAGAATCAGATTGGCGCCCTTGAGCCGGATATTGATACTCATCAGCTTGTTGACGAAATCCAGCGGCCCGGGCTCGCGGAAATACGGTTCCAGCAAGGCGATCAGCGCTTCCTCGCCGCCGGCTTCCCGCAGCAGCGCTGGGTCCAGCAAGGCGCTCAAATCCTGATAGCAGCGCTGGAACGCCCGCAGATAATTGCGCTCCAGCCAGCCGGCGGACGGCTCGCCCGGCAGGGGACCGTACAGTCGGGCCAACAGCATGGGAATATTTTTCGGGCCGCCGAAACAGGGATCGCCGCCTTCGCCGTTCAACACCACGTCCGCGACCTGGGACGCCGCGTGCGCCAACAGATAATTGGGCACGGTCACCGGATCGCCGATGGGATCGTCCAGCCGCCAGATGATCTCCCGCAGCCGTTCGAGAAAACCGCCGGGACGGATTTCCAGCCAGTGATGATCGGTGTGGTAGCGATCCACCATCAACTGCACGAACTCGTTTTCCCGCGCGTACTCCGCGCCGAAATGTGCCGAAAAGGTCGGGATGCGGACCTCCGGCAACTGTCGGGCGGCAATCGCCAGCACCGCGCTGGAATCGATGCCACCCGACAGGAACACCGCCGGCGATTTATCCGGGCTGACCGCGAGGCACTCGACCACCGAGTGCTCCAGCGCGGCGCGCACCAGGGCGGGATAGTCTTGCGGCGGAGCATCGGGCGCCGTTTCCAGCGTTTCGAAGCGGAAATGCCGCCGCACCCGCGCCTGTCCATGGCGGAAGCACAGCAGGGAGCCGGGCTGTAATTCCTCGATGCCCTCGAACATGGTGCCGACACCGGGAACGAAACTGAAGCTCAGGTATTCCGGCAACGCGCCGGCCCGCATCCGGCGGGGCAGGGTGGGATCGGCGAACAGCGCCTTGATCTCGCTGGCGAACAGCAAGCGGCCCTGGTGGACGGTCCAGTACAGCGCTTTGACGCCCGCATGATCGCGCAGCAGGTAAAAGGCATCGCCCAAGCTCGCGGCCAGTACGAAACAACCCGTCAGTTGTTCGAGGTGGGGCTCGGGCGCATGACGCAGACTCGGCTCCGCCAGTAGGCGGTTCGTGCCATCGGTCGCGGCATCGCCCCGCGCTGCCCATTCATCCAGATTGAACAGCACCCCGCCATAACCGAGCAGGTCGTGGTCACGCCGGACGAGCTGAGATTTCTGGTTCCAGGCGGCGATGCCGTGACCAATTTCTACCCGATCCCCGGTAACAGTCGTGCCATCCACGCGCTCCCAGCCCAGTGGACAACGGTGGGCCAGCAACGCCGCCATCCGTGCCAGCAGGCCATCCGCCGGTGGCCCGCAATAACCGAACAGGCAGGCCATGGGCTAACGGCTTTTCGGGGTTTTAGCCATAGTCGATTTCCACCTCGCCGCCGCTTGCCGCGTTCAGAACCTCCGGCGCGAGCAGCAACAGCCCCCCGACCACCGCTGCGCTCAGCAGGCCGATCAGTGGTTTCGGACCGATGTAATCGAGGGGAACCCGGTAGCCGGCGCGCAGCATTTTCGCGGGGTTACCGCCGAAAGCACCGTTACGCCGGAAGCGACGGGTTGACAGCCAGGGCAGTAAGGAGGTGTTGTCGAGCACAGAGCGGGAAATGCCCAAATCGGTCAGGCGCTGGTGCGCGAACCGCCATTTCGAGTCGTCGGCCAGTTGCGCGGCGAACGCGAACCCTTGCGGGGACGCATCGTGAACCAGTTGCACCGGCGTATCGGGATGATTGCGCAGGAACTCCCGACAAGCGGTGAACACCCGTTCCGGGTAACCGGTGCGGCTGACCACCACCGCCTTGGCGCTCAGATGGAAGCGGTTGCGGACCAACATATCGACCAGATCGTCCCGTTCCACCACCAGAATCCGCTCGGGTGCATAGTGCGGGTCTTGCAGGTCGGGTGTCGCGGCTTGATGCCGGAACGCCGTGCCGTCCGCCAGCGCCTGGATCGGATGGGCCTGATGATATTGATCGACGATCTTGCGGGCCTTGTCGAACGGCAGCTTGCTTTTCTCCTGCCGGCCCAGCCAGATTGCCAGAGGCAGGAGCAGCGCCAGGATCAACGCTCCACCCCACCAGCTCCATTTACTGAATGCGAACAGTCCGACGATCGCGCTCACGATGATCGCGACGACACCGCAGCCGACCGGCCCCAGCGTTTTTTTGCGCCAAAGCCGGCAGATGGCCAGAGCAAGCTGGGTCGTGGTGAACGCTTGTTGCCCGTTGTCGGACAGGCGCTGGACGGTTTGTCTCAGCGCGAAGTCGCTGATCCGGTCTTCCTTCTTGCGGAATACGAACTGATAGCGACACTTGTTGCAGCGAGTACCGTCCTTGTACTTCTGGTTATGGTTGCACTCGGGGCAGCGCATCGACAGATCCTCCCGGTGAGAGCTACATTCCCCATACGGTCATCGTTTTGTCCTCCGTCATTTCCTCGGTGTCGGCGGTCAACTGGTGGGGAATGACCTCGCGGTAGATCGGGTTGGCGATCCGCGTAGGTTTGTCGGCGGCGGGATTGGCTCTGCTCTGTTCTCAAAGATTCTTGATTCGGGTATAGTCAATCTTAGCGGCTTTGCGAGCGAAGGAGCGATCAAAAGTCAGCATGATCGACTCCGTCGGGCTGAGCGCCAAGTGTAAGGCGTCCGCGAAATCGAGCCCTTGAGCCAAACTTTCTAGAGCGGTTCTCAAGGCTTCAGGTGCAGCGGTTTGAATGTTGGGCAATGCCAGCACCTTGCGCAATGCATCCGCAATCTCGACAGCACCAAAGTCGTAGCTGTAGCGCAATACCCACTCGGTTTCGAGGAAGACCGTAACCGGGATGTGGATGACGGCGGTTTCAGCGAAAACCTGCCGGGCCAGAGCCGCTTGCGCCGGGTCATCCTGGGTCAGTAAGCGCACCAGAATGTTGGTGTCAACGGCGTGCATGCTCGCGTTCCCGCGCGCCTCGGGCAATCGCTGCATCCATCTCTTCCAGCGTTTTGGCGGGACCGACGTAGCGCAGGCAGCCTGCTACCTCGTCGAGAGTAACCGACCCAGGTGTCGGTTTAGCCGGACGCAGCAACAAAGCGCCATCGGTGGTGGATTCAATGGTGAATTCCTGGCCGGGTTGCAAATGCAGACGCCCGCGTAACGCTTTGGGAATGCTGACTTGGCCTCTGCTGGATAGGCGGGTGGTTTCCATGATGTGTGCTCTTGTTCCATTCAGATCAGATATGTGTAGCGCCTTATATGTACACACGATGGCATAGGGCAAATCGCTTGCTAGTGCCAGATGCGAACTTTGTTTGCCTCCATAATCGATCTGGATTTTCCTGAGTAAGCTCTATCTCCCGTCGATGGTAATAACCATCTAAATTATTATTTTTATTGACACTTGGAGGATAGGCGTCATCAAAAAAATAATCACCTGTTACTCTTACAACCCTACGATTAACACTATCGAATCTCAATATTACTAAATCACCCAACTCCATTTCCTGCCAAAAATCCCAAAGGCATCGCCCACATTCACCTTTATTTGTTTCATCAACTAAATGGGCAATCTCATGCTGATTTCCAACATCAATCTTACGGAGATCACCGGCGCCACAATCCCCCCAACCTAACGCTATAACGTGATGCCGCAGATACCAGTTAAGAGCATCTTGAGGATATTCATGATGCGTAATCAATCGCCAAACAGCCATAAGATTTTCTCCAGAAAAATCCTGAAGCAGGAAATCAGCCTTTCAACTTCTCTACCAGTAAGTCATTCACCTGCTGCGGATTGGCCTTGCCCTTGGACAGTTTCATCACCTGACCGACGAAGAAGCCAAACAGCTTGTCCTTGCCGGCGCGGTATTGGGCGAGTTGATCGGGATTGGCGGCGATTACGTCGTCGATCACCTTTTCAATCGCCGAAGTGTCGGTAATCTGCCGCAGACCACGTTGTTTGATGACCGCGTCGGCATCGCCTTCGCCAGCCCACATCGCCTCGAACACTTCCTTGGCAATCTTGCCGGAAATGGTCCGGTCCTGAATCCGCCGCAGCAGTCCGGCCAGCTGCGCGGCATCGACCGGACTGTCGGCAATATCCCGATTGTCCTTGTTCAGGAAGGCCGAGAAATCGCCCATCACCCAGTTGGCGCACAGTTTGGGTTCGCCGCCCAGCGCCGCGACCGTCGCTTCGTAGTGACCGGCCAGTTCGCGGCTGGTGGTGAGCACGCTGGCGTCGTAGGCGGACAGGCCATACTGTTCCATGAACCGTTGCTTCTTGGCGTCCGGCAGTTCCGGCAACGCGGCGCGGGCGGCATCGATAAACGCGTCGTCCAGCACCAGCGGTAGCAAGTCGGGATCGGGGAAATAGCGGTAATCGTTGGCTTCCTCCTTGCTTCGCATCGAACGGGTTTCGCCCTTGTCCGGGTCGTAGAGCCGGGTTTCCTGCACCACCTTGCCGCCGGATTCGATCAGATCGATCTGCCGCTCGATCTCGAATTCGATCGCCCGTTCGACGAAGCGGAAGGAATTGAGGTTCTTGATCTCGGCGCGAGTGCCGAACTTCGAGTCGCCCTTGGGTCGCACCGACACGTTGGCGTCGCAGCGGAACGAGCCTTCCTGCATGTTGCCGTCGCAGATGCCAAGATACACCACCAGTTGGTGCAGCTTTTTCATGTACGCCACCGCCTCCCTGGCCGAACGCATATCCGGCTCGGAGACGATTTCCAGCAGCGGCGTCCCGGCACGGTTCAGGTCGATCCCGGACCGACCGTGAAAATCCTCGTGCAGCGACTTGCCGGCGTCTTCCTCGAGATGGGCGCGGGTGATGCCGATCACCTTGCTGGAACCGTCGTCCAGGTCGATGGCCATCTGGCCTTTCTGGACCACCGGCAGTTCGTACTGGCTGATCTGGTAGCCCTTCGGCAGGTCGGGATAAAAGTAGTTTTTGCGGGCAAACACCGAGCGGCGGGCCACTTCGGCGCCGATGGCCAGCCCGAGCATCGCCGCCATCCGTACCGCTTCCCGGTTTAACACCGGCAGTACCCCCGGCAGGCCGAGGTCGATGGCGCAAGCCTGGGTGTTGGGCGCGGCACCGTAGGCGGTGGAGGCCCCGGAGAAGATCTTGCTCTTGGTGGCGAGCTGGGCATGGATTTCAAGCCCGATCACAGTTTCCCATTCCATAAGATCGAAACCTTGCGACAGAAAAGTGAACGTCAGGCGAACGCGGCGGGTGCGCGCAGGTGCCAGTCGGTGGCTTGCTGATAACGGTGCGCTACGTTCAGCAAGCGATCCTCGGCGAAGTAATCGCCGATGAGTTGCAAACCCACCGGCAACCCGGTGGCGAAACCCACCGGCAGCGACAGGCCGGGCAGCCCGGCCAGATTCACCGCGATGGTGTAGATGTCCGACAGATACATGGTGATCGGATCGTCCACCTTCTCGCCCAGCTTGAAGGCCACGGTCGGCGAGGTCGGCCCCGCGATCACGTCCACCTGTTGGAAAGCCCGTTGAAAATCGTCGCTGATCAAGCGACGGATCTGCTGCGCCTTCAGATAGTAGGCGTCGTAATAGCCGGCCGACAGCGCGAAGGTGCCGACCAGGATGCGGCGGGTGACCTCGGCGCCGAAGCCCTCGCCGCGCGAGCGGGTGTACAGGTCCAGCAGATCCTTCGGATTTTCGCAACGGTGACCGTAGCGCACTCCGTCGAAACGCGCCAGGTTGGAGGAGCATTCCGCCGGGGCGATCACGTAATAGGCGGGAATCGCCAGCCGGCTGTTGGGCAGACTGATTTCGACCGTCTCTGCGCCCAGCTTCCGATACTCGGTGATGGCTTCTTCCACCACTTGGGCCACTGCGCCATCCAGGCCCTCGCCGAAATATTCTTTCGGCAGGCCGATCTTCAGGCCGTCCAGCGGCCGGTCGAGCAGGGCGGCGTAGTCGGGCACCGGCCGGTCGGCGCTGGTGGAATCGCGCGGGTCGAAACCGGCCATCGCGCCCAGCAGCAGGGCGCAATCCTCGGCGCTGCGCGCCATCGGTCCGCCCTGGTCGAGGCTGGAGGCGTAGGCGATCATCCCCCAGCGCGAGACCCGGCCGTAGGTCGGCTTGAGGCCGGTGATGCCGCACAGCGCGGCCGGCTGACGGATCGAGCCGCCGGTGTCGGTGCCGGTGGCGCCGGGCGCGAGCCGACCGACCACGGCGGCGGCGGACCCGCCGGAGGAGCCGCCGGGCACCGCCTCCAGATCCCAGGGATTGCGCACCGGGCCGTAGAAGCTGGTTTCGTTGGACGAGCCCATGGCGAACTCGTCCATGTTGGTTTTGCCCAGCATCACCGCGCCGGCGGCGTTCAGCTTCTCGACCACGGTGGCGTCGTAGGGCGCGGTGAAGCGATCCAACATGCGCGAGCCGCAGGAGGTGCGCACGCCCTCGGTGCAGAAGATGTCCTTGTGGGCGATGGGGACGCCGGTCAACGGCCCCGCTTCGCCCCGTTGGCGGCGCTGGTCGGCGGCGCGAGCGCGGACGAGGGCCGTTTCGGCGGTCACGGTGATGAAGGCGTTCAGTCGCGGGTTGAACCGGGCGATGCGCTCCAGGAAGGCGCGAGTCAGTTCTTCGCTGCTGAATTCGCCGGCGGCGAGGCCGGCGCTGAGTTGGGCGATGGTTTTCTCGTGCATGGCGGTGAAATCAGGGATGATGATCCGAAAACTCCCCTCTTCCCTTGAGGGAGAGCGAAGCGAGGGTGCGGAGCCGGGAGCGAGAGGTCAAGTTCACTCAATCACCTTCGGCACCAGATACAGCCCGGCTTCGATTTGCGGGGCGATGGCCTGAAAACATGCGCGCTGGTCGGGTTCGGCGACCGCGTCGGGACGCAGGCGTTGCGCCATGTCCAGCGGATGCGCCATCGGCGCGACGCCGGCCGTGTTGGTGGCGTTCATCTGGGCCACCAGCTCGAGGATGGCCGACAGGTTGCGGGCGTGGGCCGGCACATCCTCGTCGCGGATGGCCAGCCGCGCCAGATGGGCGATTTTGGCGACTTCGGCGGGTCCCAGGGACATCGCGAGGGTTCTCCTTGCAGGGGATCGAAGAAAACGGACGCGCAACCCTACCATAATTTGCCGGCTTGCTCCTAACCCCCCCGCTTGCTAGCATTAGCCGCTTTTGACGAACAGGACTTTCGACAACATGTTCAAATGGTTGCGTGGCAAGTTCTCCAACGATCTCTCGATCGACCTGGGGACCGCTAACACATTGATTTACGTTCGGGGAGGCGGCATCGTCCTCAACGAGCCCTCGGTGGTCGCCATCAACCAGGATCCGGTTCGGGGGATTCGCACCATCGCGGCGGTCGGCACGGACGCCAAGCGGATGCTGGGCCGCACGCCCAACAATCTTTCCACCATCCGGCCGATGAAGGATGGCGTGATCGCCGATTTCACCGTCACCGAGAAGATGCTGCAACACTTTATCCGCAAGGTGCATTCCCGCAAGTTTTTCAACCCCAGCCCGCGCGTCCTGATCAGCGTGCCCTGCGGCTCCACTCAGGTGGAGCGGCGGGCGATCCGCGAATCGGCGATGGGGGCCGGCGCGCGGGTGGTGTACCTGATTCCCGAGCCGATGGCGGCGGCGATCGGCGCCGGCATCCCGGTCGAGGAAGCGCGCGGGGCGATGGTGCTGGACATCGGCGGCGGCACCTCGGAAGTGGCGGTCATCTCGCTCAACGGCATCGTCTACGCCGGCGCGGTGCGGATCGGCGGCGACCGTTTCGACGAGGCCATCATTAGCTACGTGCGCCGCAACTTCGGCGTGCTGATCGGCGAGCCCACCGCCGAACGCATCAAGCATGAAATCGGTAGTGCCTACCCCACTTCGGAAGTGCGCGAAATCGAGATCAAGGGCCGCAATCTGGCCGAAGGCGTGCCGCGCAGCTTTACCCTCAACAGCAACGAAATCCTCGAAGCCTTGCAGGAGCCACTGTCGGGCATCATCAGCGCGGTGAAAATGGCGCTGGAGACCACGCCGCCGGAGCTGGCCGGCGACGTGGCCGAGCGCGGCATCGTGCTCACCGGCGGCGGCGCGCTGATGCGGGACATCGACAAGCTGATCATGGGGGAAACCGGCCTGAACGTGGTGGTCGCCGAGGATCCGCTGACTTGCGTGGCCCGCGGCGGCGGTCGGGTGCTGGAGTTGATCGCCAAGGACGAACACGCCGTCGAAGCGTTCGCCATAGAATAGCCGTTGCCTGCCCTCGAACCCAGCAGGCGGTCCCGCTACTTGTTCACGGTCAACCCCACGGCGACCCTCCGGCTCGGACTGTGGATGGCGCTGTCGATCATCACCATGACGGTGGATCACCGCTATCGTTATCTCGACGGCGCGCACGATGTCCTGGCCACGGCGATCTACCCGCTGCAATATCTGGCGCGCCTGCCGGCCGATATCAGGATCTGGCTGGCCGAGAATCTGGTCGGCCGCGGCGTTCTGCTGGAAGAGAACGCCCGCCTGCGCGAAAAGCAGGTGTTTCTCAACGCCCAATTGCAGAAGTTGACCACGCTGGAGGCGGAAAATCGCCGGCTGCGGATTCTGCTGGAGTCGGCGGTCAATACCCCGGAGCGGGTGCTGATCGCCGAACTGCTGGCCGTGGATTTCGATCCGTACCGACATCACATCCTGCTCAACCGCGGCCGCCAGCACGGCATTTACGTCGGCGAGCCGGTGCTCGACCAGCATGGCATCGTCGGCCAGATCATCCGGGCCGATCCCTTTACCTCCACGGCCATTCTCATCACCGACCCCAGCCATGCCCTGCCGATTCAGATCGACCGCACCGGGGTACGCACGCTGGCCTTGGGCACCGGCAACTTTCAGGAGCTGGAGTTGCCCCATATTCCCAACAACGAAGATGTGAAGGTCGGTGATCTGCTGGTGACTTCCGGTCTGGGCGGGCGGTTTCCGCGCGGTTATCCGGTGGGCAAGGTGGTGAAGGTGGAATTCGATCCCGGCAGTCCGTTTGCCCACATCGTCGCCCGGCCGCTCGCGGCGTTGGATCGGATCCGCGAGGTGATGCTGCTGGAGAGCGACTCGGGCGTGCCGGAACCGCCCGCGCCCGCCATGAGCGCGCCGCCCGCTCCGCGCCGCCCGCCATGAGCGCGCTTCGCCCCACCGGCGGCGGGATCATGGCATTGAGTTTTCTGCTGGCGTTCCTGCTGTCCGCCATCCCCCTGCCGGGCGGGCTGGATCATTTCAGGCCCGACTGGGTGGCGATGGTGCTGATCTATTGGTGCATGGCCTTGCCGCATCGGGTCGGAATCGGGGTCGGTTGGTTGATCGGGCTGTTGCTGGACGTGGCGCGGGGCGCGTTGTTGGGCCAGTATGCCCTGGCCCTGGCGGTCGTGGCCTATCTGACCCAGCAGACGTACCGGCGCATCCGCGTGGCGCCGCCCTGGCAGCAGGCGTTCAGCATCCTGGTCTTTCTGCTGGTCGAACAATTGCTGGTGTTTTGGATCAGCGGAGTGATCGGCTACCCGCCGCGCGACTGGTGGTACCTGGCGCCTGCGGTGGGTGGCATGGCGCTGTGGCCCCTGCTGTTCGTGATCCTGCGCGATGTGCGCCGCTATTTCCAAGTCACCTGAGAATCCGGCAAGCCGACCATGAAAACCTGGCGTCCGTTCGCCAAGCCCACCGCCGGCGAACCGCTGGCCCGGGAAAAGGACAACACCGCCGAGAGCGAGCTGTTTTTCCGCCGCACCCTGGTGGTGCTGTTCGCGGTGTTCCTGGGTTTCCTGGCCGTGACGGGCCGGCTGGTTTACCTGCAGGTGCTCAACCACGAGCGTTTCACCACCCTGTCCGAAAGCAACCGGGTCCGCGTGCAGCCGTTGCCGCCGACCCGCGGCTTTATCTTCGACCGCAACGGCGTGCTGCTGGCCGACAATCTGGCCTCCTATCACTTGGAAATCACCCGCGAGCAGGTCAAGGATCTGGGCGCCACCCTGGCGGAGCTGCGCCAGCGCATCGAACTCACCGACGCCGATATCGAGCGCTACCGCAAGCTGGCCCGGCGCGCGCCGCCCTACACCGGCGTGCCGCTGCGCTTCCGCCTGAGCGACGAGGAAATCGCCCGGCTGGCGGTCGATCTGTACCGCTTGCCCGGCGTGGACATCAAGGCCGACCTGACTCGCCGCTATCCGCTCGGGTCGCTGGCCGTGCACGTCATCGGCTATGTCGGGCGGATCGACGAGAGCGAGTTGCGGCGGCTCGACCCCGGTCAGTACAGCGGCAGCACCCACATCGGCAAGACCGGCGTGGAACGGTCCTACGAAGACCTGCTGCGCGGGCGCGCCGGCTGGCAGCAGGTCGAAACCAACGCCGAGGGTCGCCCGCTGCGGGTTCTCAGCCGTACCCCGCCGACGCCGGGCCAGCATATCTACCTGAGCATCGACGTGCGCTTGCAGGCGGTGGCGGAAAAGGCGCTGGAAGACTACAACGGCGCCATCGTCGCCCTCGACCCGCGCAACGGCGAGGTGCTGGCGCTGGCCAGCCAGCCGACTTACGATCCCAACCCCTTCGTCAACGGCATCGACTTCGCCTCCTACCGCCAGCTCAACACCTCCAAGGACCGGCCGCTGCTCAACCGCGCCCTGCGCGGGATCTATCCGCCCGGCTCCACCATCAAGCCGCTGATGGCGCTGGCCGGGCTGGAATACGGGGTGATCAACCGCTACACCGGGGTGTTCTGTCCGGGTTTCTACCGGTTGCCCGGCTCCAGCCACAAATTTCGCGACTGGCGACATGGTGGCCACGGCAGCGTGAGCATGGACCAGGCCATCGCCCAATCCTGCGACGTGTACTTCTACAATCTGGCGTTCGGCCTGGGCATCGATCGCCTTCATGAATTCCTGGACCGGTTTCACCTGGGCCGGCTGACCGGCATCGATCTGCCGGGGGAGAAGGGCGCGTTGCTGCCATCCCAGGAATGGAAGCGCAGGGTCCACAAGCACCCCTGGTTTGCGGGCGACACCATCAGCGCCGGGATCGGGCAGGGCTATTTCCTGGCCACGCCGTTGCAGCTCGCCCACGCCACCGCAGTGATTTCCCAGCGGGGAGCGGACTTTAAGCCGAGGGTCCTGCTGGCCACCGAGGATCCCGGCACCCGGATCAAGACTCCGGAAACCCCGCGGCCGTTGCCGCCGGTAGCGGTCAAGAACCCCCAGTTCTGGGATACGGTGATCGCCGGCATGATCCATGTGGTGGAAGGCGGCACCGCCCACCGCATCGGGATCGGCGCCAAGTACCGCATCGCCGGCAAGACCGGTACCGCCCAGGTGTTCACCGTGGGTCAGAACGAGCGCTACAACGCCAGCCGTCTGGCCCGGCATTTGCTGGATCACGCCCTGTTCGTGGCCTTCGCGCCGGTCGATAACCCACGCATCGCGGTGGCGGTGATCGCCGAGCACGGCGGCGGCGGCAGCAAGACCGCCGCGCCGATGGCGCGCAAGGTCATGGACGCCTATCTGCTCGACAAATACGATCAGCCCGCCGCCGCGCGGGATACCCAGGGAGACGCCCGGCCGGATGGATCGGAGTAGGGAAGGCAAGTTCCTCAGGCTGATTCATCTGGACCTGGCCTTGCTGCTGGGGTTGCTGGTGATATCGGGCATGGGGCTGGTGGTGCTGTACAGCGCCGGCCAGCGCGACCTGGCCTTGGTGACTGGCCAGACCATACGGCTGGGCCTGGGTTTCGCGATCATGCTGGCCTTGGCGCAGGTGCCGCCGCATTACTTCCGCTTTTGGTCGCCATGGATTTATCTGGCCGGGGTCCTGTTGCTGCTGGCGGTCATGGCGGCCGGCGATGTCTCTAAGGGCGCGCGACGCTGGCTGGATTTGGGCGTGCTGCGCTTTCAGCCCTCGGAGATCATGAAGTTGGCGGTGCCGATGATGATGAGCTGGTACTTCGCCGAAAAACCCCTGCCGCCGCGGTTGTGGCATTTGCTGGGCGGGGTGTTGATTACCGGGGTGCCGTTCCTGCTGATCGTCAAGCAACCGGATCTGGGCACGGCGCTGGTGGTGGGTTGCGCCGGAGCGTTCGTGCTGTTTCTCGCCGGGCTAAGTTGGGTCATCCTGCTGGGCCTGGCCGTGATGCTGGGCGCCGCGGTGCCGCTGTTCTGGACTTTCGCCATGCACGACTACCAGCGCCAGCGGGTGCTCACCTTCCTCGATCCGGAAAGCGACCCGCTGGGGGCCGGCTACCATATCATTCAATCCAAGATCGCCATCGGCTCGGGCGGCATCTATGGCAAGGGCTGGCTGAACGGCACCCAGTCGCATCTGGATTTCCTGCCGGAAGGTTCGACCGATTTCATCTTCGCCGCGTTCTCGGAGGAGTTCGGCTTGGTGGGCGGCTGCCTGTTGTTGACGCTGTATTTTTTCGTCATCGCCCGCTGCCTGTACATGGCGACCCATACCCCGGATACCTATACCCGGTTGCTGGCCGGCAGTCTGACGTTGATCTTCTTCATCTACGCCTTCGTCAACTCCGGGATGGTGTCCGGCCTGTTGCCGGTGGTGGGGTTGCCGCTGCCGTTGTTCAGCTATGGGGGAACATCCCTAGTGACGATCATGGCCGGCTTCGGTATCCTGATGAGCGTCTATTCGCACCGCCGGACCCCGACGCGGTAATCGCCACCACGACCAACGACGAGATCTGCGCGTGAAGAGCCCGTTTTTGCTCGGTGTCATCCTGCTATTGAGCGCTTGCGCGCCGTCCCCGACGGTTCGCCAGCCCCCGGAAATCCCGGTTGCGCCGATGCCGGATTCCGCGCCTCCGCCGGACACGACGGCGGCCGGACCCGGCAATGCAATCCCCGGCCAACCCTTGGGCAGCCGGGCCGACGTGCAGAGCTTCATCCGCGAGATGAGTGCCCGGCACCACTTCGATGCCTCCCAACTGCAAGCGGTTTTCAACCGCGCCCAAGCCCGGCCCAGCATCATCGCCGCCATGTCCCGGCCTGGCGAGGCCAAGCCCTGGTATGCGTACCGGGACATTTTCGTCAATGCCAACCGTATCCAGGGCGGCGTGCGGTTCTGGCGGGCCAATGCGGCGGCGCTGGCCCAGGCCGAACGGGTTTACGGCGTGCCGCCGGAAATCGTGGTGGCCATCATCGGCGTGGAAACCCAGTACGGCGGCAACATGGGCAGTTTCCGAGTCCTGGAGGCACTGTCCACCCTGGCGTTCGACTATCCCCGGCGTGCCGCCTATTTCCGCAAGGAACTGGAAAGTTATCTGCTGTTGACCCGACAGGAAGGCATCGATCCGCTGGCTCCGCGCGGATCCTATGCCGGGGCCATGGGGCTGGGTCAGTTCATGCCGAGCAGTTTTTTATCCGACGCGGTGGATTTCGATGGTGACGGCCACCGTGATCTCTGGCGTAACCCCCGCGATGCGATCGGCAGCGTCGCCCATTATTTCCAGCGCCACGGCTGGCGAGCCGGCGAGCCGGTCGCCGTGCCGGCGAGGGTGAGCGGCGCCCGCTACCCCGCGCTGCTGAGCCCGCGACTGAGCCCGCCCAAGGACAGCGTCGCCAGCCTGCAAGCCGAGGGCATTGCGCCCGAGGCGCCCGTGAGCGGGACGCAGGCCGCGATGCTGTTGGAGTACCAAGGGCGCGACGGCCCGGAGTACTGGCTGGGTTTCGATAATTTTTATGTCATCACCCGCTACAACCACAGCCAATTGTACGCCATGGCGGTGTACCAGCTCAGTCAGGCAATCCGCGAGCAATACGCACTTTACCCCGGCGCCGTTCGACCGGAACGCATCGCTCGCGCTGACTGAATTTTTCCGACAACAATCTGAAAACAATCGCATCGGCTTTCGGCGCAGGCTGGCTGTTACCCGGTGCAAGGGAGGATTTATGGCGAAATCCTGGAGCCAGACTTTGCTCTTGGCATCGCTGGCGGGCGCGCTGGCCGGTTGCGGCACCATTCCCGACCGGCTGGCGAGCATCCGGCCCGCCGGGACCGGCCCCAACCCCGCTTCGAGCGGAAATGAGCCGATCCCGCAGGTCGAACCCCCCAGCCGTAGCGGTAACGCCGATACCTATGTGGTCTTCGGCCGGCGTTACCGGGTCAGGGAAACCAGCGAGGGTTATCGAGAGGAGGGCACTGCATCCTGGTACGGGGCGGATTTTCATGGCCGCAAAACCTCCAGTGGCCCGTTGTACGATATGTATGAGCTGACCGCCGCGCACAAGAGCCTGCCGCTGCCGGCCTACGTGCGGGTGACCAATCTGGAGAACGGCCGCAGTACCGTGGTCAAGGTCACCGACCGCGGCCCCTTCGTCCCCGGGCGGATTATCGATCTATCCTACGCCGCCGCCCTGCGGCTCGACATGCTGGAGCGGGGGACCGCCCTGGTGGAGGTGGCCGCGCTGGAGCCGTACCAGCAGCTACCGGAACTGGCGGCCCGGCGCGCGGCCGAACGGGAGCGGCTGGCTGCGGCGACGGATCGGAAAGCGCAGCGCTTGGCGGAGAGCGCCGCGCCGCCCGCCCGGACGGAACCGCGTGGCAAACCAATCGCCACCGTGCGGCTGGCGTCCGCCGCGCCGGCCGCGAAGAACAAGATCGCGCCGGTGGAGCGCCGCGCCGCGCCGGCCGGCAAGAACGGTACGCTGTATCTGGTGGGCACGGTCAGCGAGCACGGCAGTCCTCCCCGGCAACTGCAAAGCCGGCTGGCCAGCCAGTTGCGGCGCAGCGTGCAGGTGGAGTCCACCTCCGGCAGCCGTTACCAGGTGCGGGTGCCGCTGCGCGATCCAGGCGAGGCCCGGCAGGTGGCGGTTCGCTTGGCTGGCCTGGGGATCAGCCATTCGCGCGTCGTCGCCGATTGAGCCGGGGTGTCGGGGCAGCGCGTGCAGCGCGCCACGGGCATTCCCCACTGGCGCGGCGGTTTGCTTGGCGGCCACGTCTGATTAGAATCACCCGGCGATGATTTTCAACCACGGGAGTCCCACACGACTCATGTTGTACTCGACTGTGCTCCGTTCTCTGTTGTTGCCGCTGGTACCGGCGTTCGCCCTTTTGTGTTCCGGCTGGGCCGCCGTCCGCGCCGAAACCCTACCGCCCCCGCCGCAAGTCCCGGTGCGGGGTTATTTGCTGATGGACTACCAGAGCGGCAACGTGTTGGCGGACTTGAAAGGCGAGGAACGGATGGAGCCGGCCAGCATCACCAAGCTAATGACCGGCTACGTCGTCTACAAGGCGCTGAAGTCCGGCAAGATCCACCCTGACGATCAGGTGACCATCAGCGAAAAAGCCTGGCGGACTGGGGGCTCCAAGATGTTCGTCAAGGTCGGCAGCCAGGTATCGGTGGAAGATTTGCTGATGGGCATGGATGTACAGTCCGGCAACGACGCCACGGTGGCGCTGGCCGAGCATGTGGCCGGCTCCGAGGAGACATTCGTCCAATTGATGAACGAGCAGGCGGCGCAACTGGGGATGACCAGCAGTCATTTCACCAATGCGCCGGGCCTGCCCGATCCCGATCATTACATGTCGGCCCGCGACATCGCCGTTTTGACCCGGGCGCTGATTCGGGATTTTCCGGATCAGTACGCCCGCTATTCGGTGCGCAGCTTCAAGTACAACAACATCGAACAGCAAAATCGCAACCGCCTGCTGTCGACCGATTCCTCGGTGGATGGCGTTAAAACCGGCCATACCGATTCGGCGGGTTACTGCCTGGTCTCGTCGGCCAAGCGCAATGATACCCGCCTGATCGGCGTGGTGTTGGGGGCCAGCAAGGAGAAGGACCGGTTCGTGGCCAGCCAGGCGCTGCTCAACTACGGCTTCAGTTTTTTCGAAAGCCGCAAGCTGTACGACGCCAACACGCCCATCGTGACCGCCCGGATCTGGAAAGGTCAGGAAAACGAATTGCCGCTGGGCGTGGCCCAGCCCTTGTACGTGACCGTGCCCAAGGGGCAGGCGCCGCAGGTCAGCACCACCACCGTCGTACAGCCAACCATCATCGCGCCGGCTCAGAAGGATCAGGCGTTCGGCGCCATCGTGGTCAAACTGGGCGAGCAGGAAGTGAGCAAGACGCCGCTGGTTGCGTTGCAGGAAGTGCCGGAAAGCGGCTGGTTCGGGCGGATGATCGATTCGATCCTGCTGTTCTTTTATTCGCTGTTCCACTAAGCCCGGCTTGAGGCGCGCGCCGGCATGAGCGACGAATCGCTGCTGCAATTTCCCTGCGAATTCCCGATCAAGATCATGGGCGCCGGCCGGCCCGATTTTCGGGCGCGGGTGGTGGAGCTGGTGCGCCGGCACGCCGCCGATCTGGACGAGGCGCGGGTGCGGGTGCGGGACAGCCGCACCGGCCGCTACCAGTCGGTGACGGTGGTGGTGAACGCTCGAAGCCGCGCGCAACTGGACGCCCTCTATCGGGAACTCAGCGGCCATCCGGGCGTTTCGATGGTGCTGTGACCGCAGGCATGGCGGTACCCGTTCCCCGCTGCGAACCGCTGTGGCTGCGCCGCCTCGGCCGTTGCGAGTACGAAGCGGTGTTCACCGCCATGCGATCCTTCACCGAAGCCCGCGACGCGTCCACGCCGGACGAACTGTGGTGGGTCGAACATCCGCCGATTTTCACCCAAGGGTTGGCCGGCAAGGCGGAACACCTGCTGGCGCCGGGCGATATCCCGGTGGTCCAGGCGGATCGAGGCGGCCAGGTGACCTACCACGGCCCCGGCCAAGTGGTGGTGTACTGCCTGCTGGACGTGCGGCGGCTGGGCTTGAGCGTGCGCGGACTGGTGACGGTGCTGGAGCGCTCGGTGATCGACCTGCTCGCCGCTCACGGTATCGCCGGCCGCGCCCGACCCGACGCGCCGGGCGTCTACGTCGGGGACGCCAAGGTGGCTTCGCTGGGCCTGCGCCTGCGCCAGGGCCGTTCTTACCACGGCTTGAGTCTCAACGTCGACGTAGACCTGGAACCCTTCAGCCGCATCAATCCCTGCGGTTACCCCGGCCTGCGGGTGACCCGGTTGCGCGATCTGGGCGTCGAACTGACCCCCGAGGCCGCCGCCGCCGAATTGCTGGCGGACCTGGGCCACCATCTGGGTTACACCGCCTTCGCACGGGCCGATGGCTTGCCCTGAACGCCGGGCATCGTCCAAATACAAGATTTACCCGGCAACCCACGGCATAATGTTGAGTCAAAAGCTCAACAATTTGTCCTTCATCCTCTCAGGAACAGGCCATGTCCGACCGCATCGCTCCCGACGAAACCGCGCTTGCCCCGGCCGCATCCGTCCCCGCTCAAACCGCGATCAGAACCGCGCCGCGACAACAAGGCGAGAAACTGCGTGGCGCGGACAAGGTTGCCCGCATCCCGGTCAAGATCGCGCCCAGCGATCCGGGGCAACGGCTGCGCAAGCCGGACTGGATTCGCGCTCCCTTCCCCGGCACGCCGGAAGTGCAGCGCTTGAAGCGAATCTTGCGGGAAAATCGCCTGCATACGGTGTGCGAGGAGGCCAGTTGCCCCAATCTCGGCGAGTGCTTCGGCCACGGCACCGCCACCTTCATGATCATGGGCGACATTTGCACCCGCCGCTGCCCGTTCTGCGACGTGGGCCACGGCCGGCCCAACCCACTCGATCCCCAGGAACCGGAAAACCTGGCGCGCACCGTCGCGGCGATGGCGCTGAAGTACGTGGTCGTCACCTCGGTGGACCGCGACGATCTGCGCGACGGCGGCGCGGCGCACTTCGCCGAGTGCATCCAGGCGATGCGCGCCGCCTGGCCGGGCATCGTCATCGAAATTTTGACCCCCGATTTTCGTGGCCGGATGGAGGTGGCTTTGGAGATTCTGGAGCGGGAGCCGCCGGACGTGTTCAACCACAATCTGGAAACCGTGCCCCGCTTGTACCGGCAGGCCCGTCCCGGCGCCGATTATCGGTATTCGCTGACCCTGCTTCAGCGCTTTAAGGAGCGGCATCCGCGCATCCCGACCAAGTCGGGGTTGATGCTGGGTTTGGGCGAGACGACGGAGGAGATCGAGGCGGTCATGCGCGACTTGCGCGCCCATCGGGTGGAGATGCTGACTCTCGGCCAGTATCTCCAGCCCAGCGTCCATCATCTGCCGGTGGAGCGCTATGCGCCGCCGGAGGAGTTCGTGCACCTGCGCGCGTTGGGCGAGGCCATGGGGTTCACCCATGTCGCCTCCGCGCCGCTGGTGCGCTCGTCCTATCACGCCGATTTGCAGGCCAGGGGCGCCGGGGTCGGGTGAGCGGGAAGATTCATCATTTGGAGAGCAGGGTATGAACGTCGAAAACTGGCGGACCCCGGCGGTCATTCTGTGGTGCGGCGCGCTGATCCTGGCGGTTTCGCTGGGCATCCGCCACACCTTCGGCCTGTTCCTGCAACCGATGAGCCTGGACAACGGCTGGGGCCGGGAAGCGTTCGCCTTCGCCATCGCCTTGCAGAATCTGGTCTGGGGGCTGGCGCAACCGTTTGCCGGGCGTTTGGCCGACCGTTTCGGCGCCGGTTGGGCCATTCTGGTCGGCACCCTGCTGTACGTGGCCGGTTTGCTGTTGATGGCCCAGTCCGCTTCGACCTTCGGGTTGGCGTTGAGCGCGGGGGTGCTGATCGGGCTCGGCTTGAGCGGCACCACGTTTCCGGTGGTGTTCGGCGCGGTCAGCCGGGCGGTGCCGCCGGAACAGCGCAGCTTGGCCATGGGCATTGCGATGGCGGTGGGTTCGCTCGGGCAGTTCGTGCTACTGCCGGGTAGTCAGTGGCTGATCGGGGCATTCGGCTGGGCGGCGGCGCTGGTCGTGCTGGGGTTGCTGGGGATCGGCATGGGGCCGTTATCGGTCGCGCTGTTCGAGCGCCCGTCGGCGAATCCCGCCGTGCAGGCGCGGCCGTTGCGGGCGATTCTGACGGAGGCGTTCACCCACCGGGGGTTCTGGCTGCTGTCGTTGGGCTTTTTCGTGTGCGGTTTCCAGGTGGTGTTCATTGCCACCCATATTCCGGCCTTTCTGATGGACCGGGGCCTGTCCCCGCTGGTGGGCACCACCGTGCTCGCCCTGATCGGGTTGTTCAATATTTTCGGTTCCTACCTGGCCGGACTGGGCGGCGGCAAATTCCGCAAGCCGATGCTGTTGACCGGGATCTATCTGACGCGAGCGGTGGTGATTACCGTGTTTATCCTGCTGCCGGTCACGGCTTGGAGCGCCTATGCCTTTGGCATGGTGATGGGGCTACTCTGGTTGAGCACGGTGCCGCTGACCAACGGTACGGTGGCGACGGTGTTCGGCGTCGGGAATATGTCGATGCTGGGCGGCATCGTGTTCCTGTTCCATCAGGTCGGCGCGTTTCTCGGCGGCTGGCTGGGTGGCTATCTATACGATGCGACCGGTTCCTACCGCGCGGTCTGGATCATCGCCATCGGCTTGAGTCTCGCCGCCGCCTTGCTCAACTTGCCGATTCGCGAACAGGCGGTGCATCCGGTCACCGCGACGGCCTGACGGCGATGCGTAAACCGCTGTCCTTCTCCGGCGCGCTCGCTATCGGCCTGATGGCGCTGGTCGCACTGCTGGCGTTTGTCGCCTATCGCGGTCCCGACATGATGGTGGTGTTCTTTGCCGCTTGGAAGCTCTGCATGTAGGCGGGGACCGCGCTGCCGTCGTGGTCCCCGCGCTGGGGCCGCCAGCCCTCCAACTCTTCTCCATATCCTTTCCAGTTCCGATCTCGCCCGGCCGCCGTTCGGGGCGTTATCCAGGTGATTATCATGATAATCTGTCAGTCCGTTGGATCGTTGCGCTCCTGCATCCGCGACGATCCAAACACCTCGGACGGCGTCCGTCGGGACGCCTGGAAGGGAAGGAAACCATGAGTCACGCCGCACTCATCGGTTTGATCAACAACGCCGCTTTGCTGTTGGTGCTGGGCGTCGTGTACGACGCGACTTCCTCGGGTTTGGAAGCGCCGAACACTGGCTTGAAACAGGTGTTGGTCGGCGTGGGGGTGGGTTTGATCGGCGTGGCCCTGATGCTCAGTTCCTGGTTGTTGGCGCCCGGCGTGATCTTTGATGCCCGCTCGGTGCTGCTGAGCGTGTCCGGCTTGTTTTTCGGATCGCTGACCACCGGCGTCGCCGTTGTCATTAGCGGCCTGTTTCGAATTTATCAGGGCGGAATTGGAGTCTGGATGGGGGTGACCGTGATTGTCGTCACCGCCAGCTTGGGCGTGGCATGGCGGCATGGACGGGGCGGATTGCGGAAGAAGTTGGATTGGCCGGAACTATACCTGTTCGGTATGGTGGCGAACGTCGCTATGTTGCTATGCGCGGCGATCTTGCCTTGGTCGATCATGATGGAAGTGTTGAGCAAAATCAGCCTGCCGGTGTTGTTGGTGTATCCGGTCGCGACGGTGTTGTTGGGCATGCTGCTGTCCCGTCAGAGCGAACGGCGGACAATGGAGGCGGCGCTTAAGGAGAGCGAGGAGAAGTTTCGTTGCTATGTCGAACGCGCGCCATTGGGAGTCTTCATTGCGGATCGCGCCGGCCGCTACGTCGAGGTGAATCCAGCCGCCGCCCGGATGCTGGGTTACACCGAGACCGAACTCCTCGCCTTGTCGATTCCCGACGTGCTGGCGCCGGAGTCGCTGGAGGTGGGCCGGCGGCATTTTGCCGCCGTGGTCGAACGGGGGAACGCCAGCGGCGAGATGCCGCTTCGCCGGAAAAATGGTTCGCCGGTTTGGATGTCGGTCGATGCAGCGCGGTTGAGCGACGACCGCTTCATCGCCTTCTGCCAGGACATCGCCGAACGCAAGCAGGCCGAAGCGGCGATGCGGGAGCAGGTCCGGTTGCAAGAGCAATTAGCCAGGATCGCCGCCTCGGTGCCCGGCGTGATCTATTCCTTTCAACGAACGCCGGATGGTTCCGCCTGTTTTCCTTATGCCAGCCCGGCCATCCGAGATCTCTATGGTCTTACGCCGGAGGAATTGGCGCGGGGCGCGGCGCCTCTCTGGGCCATGATCCATCCAGACGATCTCGGGCATCTCGATGACCGCATTGCCGAGTCGGCCCGAACCCTGACCTTGTGGCACGACAAATTCCGTGTCCTGCACCCGGTCAAGGGAGAAATGTGGATCGAAGGGCGCTCCATGCCCGAGCGCCTGCCCGACGGCGGCACGCTCTGGCACGGTCTTATAATGGACATTACCGACCACAAACGGGTCGAGAACGCCCTGCGCGCCAGCGAGGAACGCTTCCGCCGGGCGGTGGAGGAAGCGCCGTTTCCGGTGGTGATCCACGCCGAGGACGGCGAAATTCTGGTCATCAGCCGAATCTGGACCGAGATCACCGGTTACGCGCACGCCGAGATTCCCACCATCGCCGATTGGACCGAGCGGGCCTACGGCGTGCGCCGGCAACAGGTGCGGGAAGGCATCGACAAACTCTATGCCCTGAAACGGCGGATGGACGAGGGCGAATTCACCATTACCTGCAAGGACGGTTCGCACCGTATCTGGGAGTTCGGCAGCACGCCGCTGGGCCGGCTGCCGGACGGGCGGCGAACCGTGAGCAGCATGGCCGCCGACATTACCGAGCGCAAGCGGGCCGAGGAGCAAATTCGCGGCCTCAACGCCGAACTGGAAAACCGGGTGCGGCAGCGCACCGCGCAATTGACCGCCGCCAACCGGGAGCTGGAGACTTTCGCCTACTCGGTTTCGCACGATCTAAAAGCGCCGCTGCGCGGCATCGACGGTTACAGCCAGTTGCTGGAGGAAGGTTACAGCGGCACGCTGGACGAGGAGGGGAAAACCTTCATCCGCAATATTCGCCTCGGCGCGCAAAGGATGGGCGAGCTGATCGAAGATCTGCTGGCCTACTCGCGCATGGAGCGGCGCAAGCTGACCAGTGCCGCGCTGGACGTGACCGCGCTGGTCCAGGGCGTGCTGGCCGAGCGAAGCGCGGAAATCCAGCAACGCCGGGTCGCAGTACGGCTCGACCTCCCGCCGCGTGCCGTTCGCGCCGATCGGGACGGGCTGGTGATCGTGTTGCGCAACCTGCTGGAGAACGCCCTGAAATTTGCCGCGGGTTCCCGGTCGCCGGTGATCGAGATCGGGGGGCACGCCGAGAGGGAGCGGGTGCTGCTGTGGGTTCGAGACAACGGCATCGGTTTCGACATGAAGTTTCATGACCGGATCTTCGAGATTTTCCAGCGGTTGCACCGGGTGGAAGACTATCCGGGCACCGGGGTCGGGCTGGCGCTGGCGCGCAAGGCGATGCAGCGGATGGATGGGCGAATCTGGGCCGAGAGCGCGCCGGGGCAGGGCGCAACCTTCTATCTGGAACTACCGGCGTAAGCAGTTTGACGAAAACGCCTCTGGTTCTGGCGGCGTCCCTGGTCCGGTCGGAGTGCGGAATGCGGCTGTGGGATATGGTTTTGCTGCTATGCAGCACAAATGGTAAACTCAAAATGGGCCAGCGTTTTTCCATTCCGCATCGGTAATGGCAATCATGCCCGGCCCGCCGACAACCATAATTCCATTACGCGGGAGCCAGCCATGCGCATCGCCATGCTTTCAGCAGAATCCCTGCACTCCATTTCTTCCGGCGGACTCGGCGTCCATGTCACCGAACTCGCCGCTGGCCTGCAACGGCGGGGGCACGAACTCCACGTTATCACCCGGCGCAAGGAAGACCAGAACTACTATGACTGTATCGATCACGTCCACTACCATCGTGTCGATCATGGCCTGAGAGAAAATTTCGTCGAATGCATGGACTACATGTGCAAGGCGATGGCCCAGCGCTTCCACGAAGTCACCGCCATGGTCGGCAAGTTCGAAATCGTCCATGCGCATGACTGGCTGACCGCCAACGCCATGAAGTACGTCATGGAGGGTTTCGGCACCCCCGGCGTGCTGACCATGCACTCCACCGAATACGGCCGCGACGGCAACGTGTTTTTCGACGGCTTCGCGCGCTGGGTCCGCGACGCTGAAGCGGCCGGTTGCCATCACGCCACGGTCGTGATCGCCGTCAGCCACTTTCTCGCCGACGAACTGCGCCGCATCTATCAGATTTCGCCCGAAAAGGTTCACGTCGTGCCCAACGGGGTCAGCTACCGCGCCTTCGACGGTTTCATCGATCCGGCCGAGGTCAAGGGCCGCTACGGCATCGCCCCGTTGGCCCCAACCATTTTTTCGCCGGGCCGCATGACGCTGCAAAAGGGCATGGACATGCTGGTCGAGGCCGTGCCGATGGTGCTGGGCAGCTATCCGGAAGCCAAGTTCATCATCGCCGGCGAAGGGCCGGAGAAAGAGAGGGTGGTGCAGCGGGCCTGGGAGGTCGGCGCCGCCGGCGCCATCGTGTTCCTCGGCGCCATGCCGCGCTGGCAGTATATCGACGTGATGCGAGCCTGCGATATCTTGGTGGTGCCCAGCCGCAACGAACCCTTCGGCATCGTGGTGCTGGAGGCGTGGGCGGCCGGCAAGCCGGTGGTCGCCACCCTGGCCGGCGGTCCCCGCGAATTTATCTGGCAGAATGTCAACGGCTTTCTGGTTGACCCCGACGCGGGCGGTCTGGCGCACGGCATCGGTTCGTTGCTGGCCGATCACCAGCATTGCCGGGCGCTGGGCGTCAACGGCCGGCGGGCGGTGGAGGAGAAGTTTAACTGGGATAACGTGGCGACCTACACTGAAGGGGTCTATCAGCTCGTGGCGCGCTGAAGGCTGTCCGTTCGAGCGGCGCGGCGTCAGGGGGTAAGCGCTTGCCCGCGATCCCGCTTCCACCCGCTTGCGGGGCAGGGTTGGAATTGAGGAGTAGGTCTACATGTGAGGCGGCGTCTGGATGAATATATTTTCCGCCAACCTGGACTACGTTTTTTTCCTCTATGGCCTGTCGTTCGTGCTGCTGGGAACGATGGCGACCGCGCCCGCCGGCCGGAACAATACCTTGTCGTGGCGGTGGCTGGCGGCGTTCGGGTTTCTGCACGGTCTGAATGAGTGGCTGGATTTGCTGGCGCTGAGCCGGGCGGATTCACCGGAGTTTCAGGGCCTGCGACTGGCGGTGCTGGCGGCATCGTTCCTGCCGCTGGTCGAATTCGGCCGGCGGGGCGTTTCCAGGGATGGCGTCCTGTTCGGCGGGCGCGGGTGGCTGATACTGGCGAGTCTGGCCGCGCTGGGCGCGTTGTCCGGCGGCGCGAACGGATTCAACGCCGCCTGCCGTTACGCGTTCGGCCTGCCGGGCGGCGCGCTGGCCGCGCTGGCGCTGTGGCGCGTTTCCCAATCCAGGACGGGTGAGCCGTGCCGCGGACTGCGGCTGGCGGCCGGTTCGTTGCTGGCTTATGGGCTGACCGTCGGTCTGGCGCCGCCCGCCGCCCCGTTTTTTCCGGCCTCCTGGCTCAATCAGGACCACTTCCTGGCCACCGCCGGTTTCCCCATCCAGTTGCTGCGCATGGGTTGCGCCCTGGGCGCCATGGTTGGTGTGTGGCTCTACCGTTTACAGTCTACACCCGAGCCGCAGCGCGATGGCCCGGTCCGGCGCGGGTGGCGTCCCGCCGGATTCGTGCTGTTGGTCGCCTTGGGCGGCATCGTCGCCGCTTGGCAGGGCGGCAACGCCGATGCCCAATACCGCCAGCGCCTGCTGGAACAGGCGCTGGGGATCGCCAAGACCATCAAGCCCGAATACGCCAGGGCGCTCGCCTTCACGGCGGCGGATCTGAATTCGCCGGTGTTCGAGCGGATTCGCCAGCAGATGATCGCCTACCGACAAATCTATCCGGTGCGCGGCATCTACAGCATGGGCATGCGCCGGGGCGTCCCGGTATTCGGGCCGGGAAGCTACGCCGAGAACGATCCGATGGCAGCACCGCCGGGCGCGGTTTACGATTTTCCCCATGCCAGGGGTTCCGAGGTGTTTCGGGCCGGCCAGCCGGCCGTGGTGGGGCCGGCGACCGATGCCCACGGCACTTTCGTCTCGGCGCTGGCCCCCGTGGTCGACCCGCTCTCCGGCGAAGTGCTGATGCTGGTCGGGCTGGATGTGCTGGCCGAAGAGTGGAGCGTCCGCATCGCCGCCAGCCGCCTGCCGGTCATCGCGGGCAACCTGATCCTGCTGCTGGCGTTCCTGGCGGGCGTCGGCGCGATCGAATGGCGCAACCGGCTGCCGGCGGCGCGGCGCGCGCGCTGGCTTCACCTGGAAACCGTTCTGGCCGGTGGCTGCGGGCTGTTGCTGGTGGCGGCGGTCGCCGTGCTGAACGTCGAAGTGGAAAACCGCGAGCACCAGACCAATTTTTACCGTTTGGCCGATATCCGCGCCGCCAACATCCGCGACAGTTTTCACGACGTCCGCACCAATCTGGCGGTCCTGGTCCGATTTTTTGAATCCAGCCAGCAGGTAGAGCGCGAGGAATTTCGCACCTTCGTCGCACCCATGCTGCAATCTGGCGCAATTCAGGCCTACGAATGGATCCAGCGAGTGCCGGCGGCGGAAAAGGAAGCGGTGGAAGCCGCCGTGCGGCAGGAGGGCCTGGGCGATTTTACCATCTGGCAGCGCGATGCGTCCGGCAAGCGGATTGCCGCCATGGGCCGGACGGAGTATTACCCAATCTACTTCATCGAGCCGCAGGCCGACGGCGAGCCGGCCCTGGGGTTTGATCTGGGTTCCGAACCGCTGTATCGCGCCGCGCTGGAGGCGGGGGCTGGTGCTGGCTTGACTACCGCCACCGAGCCGATCAGCCTGGTTCAGGATAGCGGCCAGCCATATCGGATGCTGGTGTTGCAACCGCTGTTTGCGGCGGCTGCGGCCGGGCGGCTGCGCGGCTTCGCCGCAGGCGTTCTGCGCTTGCAGTCCCTGCTGTCGGAGACCAGCACCGAAGCCGAGACCGAAGTACGCCTGCTGAGCCTGACGCCTGGCCGCAGCGGGCTGCGGTTGTTGGCGGTGTACCCACCGGATTTTGGGAGCGAAGCCGCCGCCGGTGCCGCCGCGCGGATCGATATCCGCGATTTTCAGGCGGTTTACCCCCTGTTCGACTTCGGCCGCACCTACGTGCTCGCGATCCAGCCCACGCCGGCCTTCCATGTCGCGCACCCCGCGCGCGTCGGTTGGCTGGTCGGGTTGACGGGGCTGCTGCTGGTCGGGGTATTCGCGGCCTTTGTCGGTGCATTGCGCGACCGTCAGGTTGTTCTGGAGCGCGAGGTGCGGGAGCGCACGGCCGAACTGCGGGAAAGCGAGGAGCGTTTTCATCAGATGTTCGAGAAGCACGATGCGGTCATGCTGCTGATCGAGCCGGAGAATGGGAAAATTCTGGATGCCAATCAGGCGGCGGTGCGCTATTACGGCTACCCGCTGTGGCAGCTCCGCGCGATGACCGTCGAGGATATCAACACCCAGCCGCACGAAGAGATGGCGGGGCAGCGGGCGCCGCAAATTCAGCGGAACTGTTTCTTGTTTCATCACCGGCTTGCCAACGGCGATATTCGGACGGTGGAGGTTCATTCGTCCCCGATCAGGCTGCGGACGAGACCGATCCTGTTCTCGATCATTCACGACATCACCGAGCGGGTGGCGCAGGAGCACGAGCTGCGACGGCTGGCCACCACCGACGCGCTGACCGGACTGGCCAACCGTCGCCGGTTCCTGGAGCAGCTCGGTCTGGAGTTGGCGCGGTTCCAGCGCTACGCCAAGCCAGCGGCGCTGCTGATGCTGGATCTGGATCATTTCAAAGAGGTGAACGACCAGCACGGTCACGCGGCCGGCGACGCCGTGTTGCGGCATTTCGCCGCGCTCGCCCGGCGGGCGCTGCGCAAGATCGACCGCATCGGCCGGCTGGGCGGCGAGGAGTTCGGCGCGTTGCTGCCGGGCACCGATGAAGAGGGCGCGCGGCAACTGGCCGAGCGGCTGCGGAATCGGGTGGCGGAATCACCCGCCAGCACCGAAACCGGCGCGATCGGCTTCACCGTCAGCATCGGTGTCACGTTGTTTGCGCCGGCCGATGCCAAAATCGAGTCGGTGTTGATCCGGGCCGACCGCGCGCTGTACCGCGCCAAGGAAACGGGGCGCAACCGGGTGGAAGTGGAACGGTAGGGCGCTGTCACGTCCCCCCGAACAACTCCGCCAGTTTCGCGCCGGGGTCGGGGACCCGCATGAAGGCTTCGCCCACCAGAAAGGCATGTACCCCGTTCTCGCGCAGGAGCGCCACGTCCGCCGGAGTGTGAATGCCGCTTTCGGTAACCACGGTGCGGTCCCCGGGAATTTGGGACAGCAGATCGAGCGTGGTGTCCAGCCGGGTTTCAAACGTGCGCAGGTTGCGGTTGTTGATACCGATCAGCGTTGCGCCGATGGCCAGCGCCCGTTCCAGTTCGGCGGCGTCGTGGACTTCCACCAGCACGTCCAGGCCGAGTTCCGCCGCCAGTCGCGCCAGTTCGCCCAAGGTGGCATCGTCCAGCGCGGCCACGATCAGCAGGATGCCATCGGCGCCGATCAGCCGCGCTTCATGGACCTGATAGGGGTCGATGATGAAGTCCTTGCGCAGCGCCGGCAGGTCGCAGGCGGCCCGCGCTTCCTTCAGATAATCCTCGTGACCCTGAAAGAAATCGCGGTCGGTCAGCACCGACAGGCAGGCCGCCCCGGCGGCGGCGTAGCTGTGCGCGATGGCGGCCGGCTCGAACGGATCGCGCAATAGCCCCTTGCTGGGCGAGGCGCGCTTGATTTCGGCGATGACGGCGGCTCGACCGGTTGCGATCATCCGCGTCAACTGGTCCTGGAACGGGCGGGGAGCGGGCAGGCTCGCTGTCTGCCGGCGCAGTTCGCGCAGACTCAGCCGCTGCTGGCGCTCGGCGATTTCCTCGGCCTTGCGGGCCAGGATTTTTTGCAGGATATCGGGCGTGTCGCTCATGACGCTCATGACGCTCATGACGCCAAGGTCTGCGTGCAGCGCACGAACTCATCCAGCTTGACCCGCGCCGCGCCGCTGGCCAGGGTCTCACGGGCCAGTTCGATGCCGGCGGCGATGGAGGGCGCGAGGTTGGCCGCGTACAGCGCCGCGCCGGCGTTGAAGGCGACGATGTCGCGCGGGGTGCCCGGTTCGTTGTCCAGCGCGTTCAGCAGCATGGCCTTGGACTGTTCGGCGTTTTCGACCCTGAGCCCCCGGTTGGAGACCATGGCCAGCCCGAAATCCTCGGGGTGAATCTCATATTCCACGATTTCGCCGTTCCTGAGTTCGCCGACCTGGGTGGGTGCGCCCAGCGAAATCTCGTCCATGCCGTCCTTGCCCCAGACCACCAGGACGTGTTGCGCGCCGAGCCGTTGCATCACCCGCACCTGAATGCCGACCAGATCGGGATGGAAGACGCCCATCAACTGGTTGGGCGCGCCGGCGGGATTGGTCAGCGGGCCGAGGATGTTGAAGAGGGTGCGCACGCCCATTTCGCGGCGGACCGGCGCGACGTTCTTCATGGCCGAGTGGTGGTTGGGCGCGAACATGAAGCCGATGCCGGTGGCGGCGATGCAGTCGGCCACCTGTTCGGCCTTCAGGTCGATGCGCACGCCCAGCGCCTCCAGCACATCGGCGCTGCCGGATTTGGACGAGACGCCGCGATTGCCGTGCTTGGCGACCCGCGCGCCGGCGGCGGCGGCGACGAACATGGTGGCGGTGGAGATGTTGAAGGTGTGCGCGCCGTCGCCGCCGGTGCCGACGATATCGACGAAGTGTTCGTGCGGTGGCGGGACGTGGACCTGGGTGGAGAGTTCGCGCATGACCGTGGCGGCGGCGGTGATCTCGCCGATGGTTTCCTTCTTGATCCGCAGGCCGGTCAGGACGGCGGCGGTCATGACCGGGGAAATCTCGCCGGCCATGATCTGCCGCATCAGCGCGAGCATCTCGTCGTAGAAGATTTCGCGGTGTTCGATGGTGCGTTGCAGGGCTTCCTGGGGGGTGATGGACATGTCGGGCGTTCTCCGGGGTGGTTCAGTGCCGGGTCAGAAAATTGCGTAGCAGGGCGTGGCCGTGTTCGGTCAGGATCGATTCGGGATGGAACTGCACGCCCTCGACCGGCAGGGTTTTGTGGCGCACACCCATGATTTCGTCGATGTCGCCGTCCGGGGTTTGGGTCCAGGCGGTGATGTCCAGGCACTCCGGGGCGGTGGATTTTTCGATCACCAGGGAATGATAGCGCACCACGGTGAACGGGTTGGGCAGGCCGGCGAACACGCCTTGCCCCCGGTGATGGACTTCGGAGGTTTTGCCATGCATCACTTGCCCGGCGCGGACGATGTGTCCGCCGAAGGCCTGGCCGATGCTCTGGTGGCCCAGGCAGACGCCGAGGATCGGGATTTGGCCGGCGAAGCGTTCGATGGTGGCCAGCGAGACGCCCGCTTCGTTGGGGGTGCAGGGGCCGGGCGAGAGCACGATGCGCTCCGGGGCGAATTCGGCGATCTGGTCGGGATCGATCTGGTCGTTGCGGTAGACCCACACCTCTTCGCCCAGCTCGCCGAAGTATTGCACCAGGTTGTAGGTGAAGGAGTCGTAGTTGTCGATCATGAGCAGCATGACGGGTGAACCTCTCGGCGCGGCTAGGGAGAGCGTCCAACGAACACCCTGGATGCCCGCGTGGGGACCTGCTTGGTTCGTTGGGGTGCTGGTTGGATTGTACGGGTTCGATGCGGTTCGTTGGAATGCGCATGGGGCGGGGAGGGGCGGGAGACGGGGCGCGCTGCGTCCGGTGAGCTTGTCTTCGGTTTCGCCTTCGGTTCGGACTGGTAATTTTTCCGAATCGAACGATAATTATGTAACTATTTCGTTGGCTTGTTCATGAGGCGTCTCTTGGTTAAGTCATAAATTGCCAACTGGCATGAGGCTGCAATGAATGTTATGCGGATTAAAATCAGTTTATTATTCTAAATAATAGATTCTGGTAGCTAAGCGTTGCACCTGACCGTGCTACGTGCGGCAGGCTAACGAAGTTGTTAGGTATTGAAGGTAATTATGGGACTTTATAGATTATTCTTGGCTATGTTGGTGGCTATATCTCATGCGGGGATTAGCTTCTATGACTATAACCCTGGCGTGGTTGCAGTGATTTCTTTTTTTATTCTCAGCGGATACGTGATGAGTGTGCTAATAGAAAAATATTACAAAAATCCATCCGCTATTCCCATCTTCTATTTAGATAGAGCAGCAAGGCTTTTCCCTCAATTTGTGTTTTACATGATACTTGCATCGCTATTAATCTACTTTTTGAAATTTGATTCTCCATTCGGCGTTGGTGCATAAAT